>JAITGS010000074.1 GCA_031280435.1 Tannerellaceae bacterium
TCCTTATCCTGGACATAAGCCTGTGGTTCATGCTCAACCTGTATTTCAATTCCCTAATCCGCCAACGTCCTAAAGAGATTAAAAGCTATGTTGAGATGAGAACCGGCGGTGTGGAATGAGGTTGAAGAAAGCAACTACCACGAGATAAACATTACTGAATATAATGAAGGCAGTTATACTTGCCGGAGGTTTCGGCACGAGATTAAGTGAAGCAACCAGCCTGATTCCCAAACCGATGGTTGAGATAGGCGGTAAGCCTATTCTGTGGCACATTATGAAGACATACTCTTATTATGGGGTCAACGATTTCGTAGTGTGCTGTGGATACAAACAATATATAATCAAGGAATACTTTGCCAACTATTTCCGCCACAATTGTGACCTGACCGTCGATTTATCCGATGACAGTATTCAAATTCACGACAACAAATCCGAAAAATGGAAAGTTACTATGGTTGATACCGGCTTGAACACCATGACCGGAGGACGTATCAAGCGCATCCGGAAATACGTCGGGAACGAACGTTTTCTGCTGACTTACGGCGACGGCGTAGGCGATATCAACATTCGCTCAACGGTTAAATCGCATGAAAATTCGAAATGCGTGCTTTCCTTGACGGCATACAAGCCATCTGGGAAATTCGGCGCCCTGGAAATAGACGCGAATACCTCCCAAGTAAAATCATTCACGGAGAAACCCGACGGCGACCTTAGCTGGATCAATGCCGGATATTTTGTCTGTGAACCCTCGGTGTTCGATTACATTCCGGATGACGATACTGTTATTTTTGAACGCGCCCCCCTTGAAAATCTGGCGAAAGACGGAAAAATGCATGCCTATCTGCACAATGGTTTCTGGAAACCGATGGACACGATGCGTGATAGCGTCGAATTGAATGAAATGTGGGACAGCGGCAAAGCTCCGTGGAAAGTGTGGTAAAATCAACACAACATCATGACGAAAGAAAAGGAAGAACTCAAACGACAGATTCTCGAACTAACTAAGGAATATTACGGCTTAGTTCACGGACAGACAAAACCTTTTGAAGAGGGCGAAACCTTCGTGAACTACGGAGGACGTCATTTCGACGAAAATGAACTGGTGAATTTGGTAGATTCATCTTTGGATTTCTGGCTGACGGCCGGGCCATGGGCGCAACGATTTGAAAAACGTTTTGCTGAATGGATGGGGGTGAAATTCTGTTCTACGACAAATTCCGGTTCCTCTGCAAATCTGGTGGCGTTCATGTCTCTGACTTCGCCGCGACTTGGCGGGCGACGAATTGAAAGAGGAGATGAAGTAATAGCCGTCGCCTGTGCGTTTCCCACTACGGTAACACCAATCATTCATTACGGAGCGATTCCTGTGTTCGTAGATGTAACGATACCCGAATACAACATCGACGCAAGTTTGCTCGACAAAGCTCTGTCGACGAAAACGAAAGCCGTAATGATCGCGCACTCGCTGGGAAATCCCTTCGACCTGCGGACGGTGAAGGATTTTTGCGACGCACACGGGCTTTGGCTGATTGAAGATAATTGTGACGCGCTCGGCTCGGAATATCTTTACGACGGGAAATGGCGAAAAACGGGTACCGTGGGACATATAGGCACTTCATCGTTTTATCCTCCGCATCATATAACCATGGGCGAGGGAGGCGCTGTATATACAAACGATCCTTTGCTTCACAAAATTGTAAACTCGTTCCGCGACTGGGGACGCGACTGCTGGTGTGCCGGAGGACGTGACAATACATGTAAGCGCCGGTTCGACAAACAATTCGGTGAGTTGCCAGCAGGCTACGATCACAAATACGTCTATTCGCATTTCGGATACAACCTGAAACTGACCGACATGCAGGCGGCAATAGGCTGCGCGCAGTTGGATAAGTTAGACAGAATCGTCGAATCGCGGCGCAACAATTTCAATCGCCTGCGAAAGGGGCTGGATGGCGTCGCAGGCTTAATCCTCCCCGAAGCCCAGGCGAACTCCAATCCGAGCTGGTTCGGTTTCCCGATTTCTGTGATGGAGGACGCTGGTTTTACCCGCAACGAACTGACGCGATACATGGAAAGCAAACGGATACAGACGCGAAACTTGTTCGCGGGGAATTTGACGAGACATCCGGCATTCGACGCAATGCGCGTCGCTGGAGAAGGCTATCGCGTTGTCGGCGACTTGAAACGGACGGATTTCGTTATGAACAACACGTTTTGGACAGGCGTTTACCCCGGCATGACGGGACGCATGCTCGACTATATGATCGCCACAATCAGGGAATTTGTGAAAAAGCATGAAAATAATTGACGGATTCGACGGGTTTTACGCCGGAAAACGGGTTCTCGTAACCGGACACACGGGCTTCAAGGGATCGTGGCTTTCCATCTGGCTGCGCGAAATGGGAGCCGAAGTTGTCGGCATCGCACTGGAACCGTATTCTGCCGAAGACAATTACGTGCTGTCGGGCTTGAAGGACAAAATCACCGATTTGCGCGGCGACGTTCGCAACGGAAAATTGCTGAAGGAGGTTTTCGACGCGCACCGTCCCGAAATAGTGTTTCATCTGGCGGCGCAGCCCTTAGTCAGGCTTAGTTACGAGATTCCGGCTGAAACCTACGAAACCAACGTCATGGGAACCGTCAACCTCATGGAAGCCATTCGTGTTACGGAGAGCGTAAGGCTTGGCGTGATGATAACTACCGACAAATGTTACGAAAACAGGGAACAGATTTGGGGTTATCGCGAAAACGAGCCGATGGGCGGCTACGATCCGTATTCGTCAAGCAAGGGATCCGCCGAGCTTGCCATTGCCTCGTGGCGACGATCGTTTTTCAATCCGAAGAATTACGAAAAACATGGCAAATCGTTAGCAAGTGCGCGTGCCGGAAACGTTATTGGCGGAGGCGATAGGGCAGCGGACAGAATCATACCGGACTGTATTCGTGCGCTGGAGGCGGACAAAGCTATTGAAATGCGAAATCCCGAAGCTATACGTCCCTGGCAGCACGTTTTGGAGCCGTTGAGCGGATATTTGCTGCTGGCGATGAAAATGTGGCGCGAACCGACTGTTTACTGCGAAGGCTGGAACTTCGGACCTGCAAGCGAATCGATAGCAACTGTCAGAGACGTCGCAACGAAAGTTGCGAAACATTACGGAAAAGGCGAACTGCGTGACTTGTCCGATCCTGCCGCCGTGCACGAAGCCGGACTGCTGATGCTGGACGTTTCGAAGGCGAAATTCAAATTAGGCTGGACGCCTCGCCTGAACCTCGACCAAACCGTCGCCTTGACTGTCGAGTGGTACAAAAGATACCGCAACGAAAATGCTTACGAACTGTGTGTAGAACAAATACGAAGGTATTTGCAATGAAAACGATATTGATAACCGGATTTGACGGATTGCGGATTATTGAAGCAAACGTCTGCAAAGATACACGGGGATTATTTCTGAAAACCTTTAACCAAAGCGTGTTCCTTGATTTGGGATTGGAAACGAACTACAAGGAAAGGTATTATTCCAAATCACGCGGGAATGTGATTCGCGGAATGCATTTTCACACTCCGCCTTACGACCATGTAAAAACAGTGAATGTGTTGCACGGCGCCATTCTGGATGTTGTCGTTGATATTAGAAAAGAATCGCCTTCTTACAAACAATATTTTACTACGGAACTGAATGATAGCGACGGACGTTTTTTATACATACCGAAAGGTTTTGCTCACGGCTTCAAGGCATTGACCGACAACGCCATTGTGGAATACAATCAAACTTCGGAATACAACAAAGAGGCGGATTGCGGTATTCGCTGGGATTCCTTCGGATTCGACTGGCAAACAGGCAATCCGACTATTTCCGAAAGAGACTGTAAATTTCCTGCGTTAAACAATTTTGTTTCTCCTTTTTAAACGATGAAAATACTTATTTCGGGAGCAACGGGCTTTATAGGTAAAAATTTGTCAATCGCATTGACCGAAAAACATGAAATTCATGTTTTAGGGCGTTCATCATCGAATATTTCCGATTTCAACCATGTTTTTTATTTTGAAAATAATATTTCCGAACTGCATGATTATTTGGAAAAGCACCAAATAGCTGGTATCATTCATTTGGCGTCTCTGTTTTTATCTTCGCATAAGAATACCGATATCGAAAACTTGATTGAATCGAATATTCTTTTAGGAACGTCCTTGCTGGAAGCGGCTCAAAATACAAGTATAAGATGGTTTTTGAATGCGGGAACTTTTTGGCAACACTACGATTTCAATTCAAAAAATTATAATCCGGTAAATTTGTATGCCGCAACAAAGCAGGCTTTTATTGACTTGGCTAAATATTACACGGAAACTTCGGATATAAAGTTTGTTACTTTGAAAATTTGCGATACGTTCGGATCCGGAGATACAAGACTTAAAATATTTAATTTATGGAATAAAATATCGGAAACAGGTGAAACATTGGTAATGTCCCCCGGCGAACAATACATTGATATGCTTTATATAGACGATGTAGTTGACGGTTTTGTACGCCTCGTTCACCTGTTAAATTCGGATGAAAAATTGGAGGCAGATTATGCCCTGTATGCGGAGACCAGATATAAACTGAAAGAGCTATCCGTTTTATATCAGAATGCTACGGGGAAAAAGTTGAATATCCAATGGGGAAAACGAGAATATAGAACGAGAGAAGTGATGGAACCATGGAAAATGGGAAATAGATTGCCCGAATGGAAAGCAAAGGTTTCAATGGAAGACGGGATATTAAAAACGATGGGATTATGTATGGAGTGACATGAGCCTGCTGAGTGGGAAGAAAATACTGTTGTAAAATAATAAGCCTTAGTGTAAGATGGACAAGAAAACAAATTTTTTTCAATACACAAACAATTTCATTAAAACCTCGCATGTTTTATCTATTCCGATATTAGAGTCAAATTTGCGTAATAAATCGGCGGTTACGATTGCAATACCTACATATAAACGAAGTAATTTGCTGAAAATAACTATTGATAGCGCATTAAATCAGTATGGATATGATGATTATAATGTTATAGTGATAGATAATAATCCGGAACGAAATGATGCTACCGAGCAATTGCTACTTACGTATAATAACTCCAAATTAAGTTATTTCAAAAATGAGCAAAATATTGGAATGTGTGGAAACTGGAATAGATTTTTTGAATTATCGCAAACACAATGGACTGTAATGCTGCATGATGATGACATATTATCTCCTTATTATCTTGAAACGATAAGTCGATATTTAGATGATAATATTTCATTAATAAAACCTCAAATTGTTAAATTCTACAATAATGAGAATTTAGAATATCCGAAATATCAGTGCACACTACCGTTGAGGAAATTGGCATTAACCGATTTTATGTTGGGTTGTGCTATTGGAGCGCCTTCTCATGTGATTTTTCAAACAAAAGATGTTATTCAATTAGGCGGATTTAACGAGGATTTTTATCCGACGTTTGATTTTGTCTTTAATTTACAATGTGTCAAATGCAAAAATATTTATATGCTTCCTTATATGCTCGGCGGTTATAGGGTTCTTGAAAATGAAAGTCTGCAACAATCCACAATGAAACGGTACTTTCAAAATCGTCTTATTATAAGTGCTTTTATTTTAAGAAATCTACATGTTCCGAAATTATTTATTAAAATCATTCACTTTTTTGCTTATCCGTTATGGGTAGGCGATATAGGACGAAAATATAAAATGAAGTATAAAATGAATATCGTTTATCACATTCTGCCCGATTGTATAGGCAGCTTTGTTGTTAGAGTTTTTTCTTATATGGTAAAAGCTATAAATAATGTCTATTAAGAAAACATTAGTCAAAGGAGTGTACTTCATGGCATTGGCTAATTATTCGGGAGTAATTGTCGGACTTATAATTACTGCCGTTTTAGCAAGACTGTTGTCTCCTTCCGATTTTGGCGTAGTTGCTATAGCGATGGTTTTCATCACGTTCTTTTCCTTATTAAGCGATGCCGGTATCGCATCTGCGATTATTCAATTTAAAGAACTAAACAGGAAAGACATAAGTAATATTTTTGGATTTGCGTTTTGGACGGGATGCCTGTTAAGTGTCATTTTCCTTGTCCTCGCTCCATTTATAGCACGATTCTACGAAAAGGAAATTCTAATTAATATTTGTAGAATTCTTTCAATACAGGTTTTTATTACAACCTTAAATATTGTTCCGAATGCTTTACTTCTAAAAGAAAAAAAATTTAATATCATTGCATATCGACGGGTTTCCATTCAACTTTTTTGCGGTATTATAGCCATATTGGCGGCAATATATGGAGCGGGTCTATATGCTTTATTAATAGCGCCTGTTGCCGGGAGTATCTTAGAATTAATTGTAAACATGTATTTTTCTAAAATACAATTAAACATCTTATGTAATTTAAGCCCGATTAAGCAGATATTTTCATTTTCGGCATTTCAATTTTCGTTTAGTTTCATCAATTATTTTGGTCGCAATCTGGATAAATTAATTATAGGGAAGAGCATTGGGATATCTCAACTTGGGTTTTATGAAAAATCTTATCGTTTAATGATGTTACCCATTCAAAATACTACGGGAATTGTCTCTCCCGTACTGCATCCGATTTTATCTGATTTTCAAAAGACCCCGGAAGTAATTTTTAATGCATATCTCAAAATAACAAAATTATTGGCAAATATTTCTTTTCCTGTCGCAGTTATCTTTTTTTTTATTGCAAATGAATTAATATTATTAGTTTTCGGCACACAATGGGGAGATGCCGTTCCTGCCTTTAGAATACTTTCAATTTCAATCGCACTACAAATTCCCATGGTTACAGCCGGAGCGATTTTTCAATCGCTTAATAAGACAAAAGAATTATTCATACTCGGAACCCTTAATGTTTTAATCGCTGTGGGAGGTCTTTTAATTGCAACTCGTTTTTATGGCACCATTGAAGCCATAGGTATAGCGTTCGTTATAACATGCTTTATTTCTTTTATAAATTCATTCTGGACAATAACAAAATATGCTTTCCATAAAAGTTTTGGAATAGTACTAAAAATATTTTTCATGCCTTTTCTATGTTACATCATTCAATTTTTGATATTATATTTTTTATCTAATTATATGGATTACAGTATATGGCTATCTCTATCATTAAAAGTGAGTGTCTGGATGTTTTTAACATTTCTGTATTTCCAGTTTTTTACGGAATATAAGCCGGTTGTCCTTGTTTGTTCCTTTTATCTAAAAATCAAGCGTAAATGAAACTGTATGTAATCATCGTAACTTACAACGGTCGCAAATGGTACGACAAATGTTTCGGAAGTGTAAGAAATTCTTCCGTTCCGGCTCAAGCTATCGTTATAGACAATGCGTCCTCAGACGATACTGTTTCCTACATAAAGGAAAATTATCCGGAAATACATCTTGTCGAAAGCAATAAAAATTTGGGATTTGGCAAAGCAAACAATATAGGGATAAAATATGCTTTGGAGCATGGAGCTGATTATGTATATCTTTTAAATCAGGACGCATGGGTATATCCAAAAACTTTTGAAACCTTAATCAAGGTTTCCGTGAAAAATCCGGATTATGGTATTATCAGTCCGATGCAGATTACTGCCAATGAAGATAAGTTCGATAAAAAATTTTCAACGTGTTGTAGTACCCCGTCTTGCGAAAATCTGATTGATGATTTATATTTTAACACAGTACAAGAAGTATATGAAATCAGAAATGTTATGGCGGCGCACTGGTTGATTACGAAAGCCTCTCTTTTGTTCATTGGTGGATTTTCCCCTGTTTTTTTCCATTATGGAGAGGATTATAATTTAATTGATCGAATGCGATATCATGGATTTAAATGTGGAATCTGTCCGCTGACAACGGGGGTTCATGACCGTGAATTGCGTAAAACAACGAAACGCAAATCAATGTACATGTATTATATTGATACACTAATACGAAGTAGCAATATAAATATGTCCGGACGGGCAAGGATGAAATCCATATTTATATCAATCATTTATTTCATGATTGCTGTGTACCGGTACCGATCTATAAGCCCTATTATATATTTTTTCAAATGGCTTTGTCTTACCCCTAAAATCATTAAGTACAATTGTAAAACAAAGAGAAAAAGAATCTTTTTTGATACGTTTGAAAGTTAAATACAGGTTATGAATACAATAAAATACACGGTAATTATTCCCCACAAAAACATTCCCGATTTACTTCAACGTTGTTTGGATTCTATTCCGCGTAGGGAAGACATTCAGATTATCTATTTCAGCTTATTTTGCTTAAGCCACTTAAAGAGTTAAATAGCGGAATCATTATTGCAATTTATAGTACATAATTGATGTTTAAACCATCAAAAAACGTGAATGACATGAAAAAAGTATCGGTTGTTACGGCTGTATTTAATCGCGCAAATTTGATAGAGAGAACAATAATTAGTTTATTGTCTCAAACTTATTCCAACTGGGAACATATCATAGTCGATGACGGTTCAACCGATAATACAGTGAATGTGATTGAAGAATATTCTCAAACAGATGACAGAATAAAACTGTTCCATAGAGGCACACTAATGAAGGGGAGCAATACGTGCCGCAATATCGGAATACGAGAATCTCGAGGAGATTATATCATATTTCTTGATTCCGACGATACACTTTCTTCTTTTTGTCTACAACAAAGGGTAAGCTTAATGTCTATAAATCCCAATTGCGATTTCATGGTGTTTCCAGGTATTTACAAACAAATAGAGTCCGAAGACTATTGTCCTGACAATTATTTAATATCTTCTTATTTTTATAAAAATAAAGGAGAAAGTATTGTTTCCCTGTTTATCAACCTTGATGTACCGTGGATGCCATCTTCTCCAATATATTTAAGAGAAAAACTATTGCAAAACGACATCTACTTTGATGAAGATATTATAAAATTTCAAGATATTGTGTTTCATATTAAAGTGTTATGCAGTCAGTTAAAGTTTGATGTCGTAAAAAGCAATATAAAACCAGATCATTTTTGGGTTGCGCATAAGTATAGCAGTATTGGTAAAACGAATGCAAATATTGACATCTTACAATCAAATATAATTGTGATAAAAAGAATAATAAGCATACTTGCAATGAATGGATTCGACACATTAATAGATGCAAAGGTTTTTTTTCGCTTATTGTGGTTGACTTTTTACATCCATAGCTTTTGCATAAATGAAGATGAAGAAAAGAAGAAATCATGCCTGTATTTAAGCGAATTAAAAAACTTTAGATTGCCTTATAATTGTTTAAATATGGTTTCACGTATTCCTAATGTGTTTTTACGAAAGTTGTTCATGAAAATACTGTTGCTTTACAAGAAAAAGAACAAATATTTTCTTAAAACAAAAATGTCTAAGATATACAAGTTTTAGGAGGTGAAAACGACTAATAATGAAGAATCCTTTAATATCCGTCATAACCGTGGTTTACAACGGTGCAACTACCTTGGAGCAAACCATGCTCAGCGTAATCAATCAGACGTATCAAAATATTGAGTATATCATTATCGACGGCGGTTCGAACGATGGCACAGTTGATATTATCAAAAAATACGAAAAGCATCTTGCTTATTGGATTAGCGAACCCGACAAAGGGATTTACGACGCGATGAACAAAGGAATAGCTAAGGCTAAAGGCGAAATAATCGGATTGATTAACAGTGACGACTGGTATGAAACGGACAGTATCGAATCGGTTGTAACCGCATTTAAAAAGAATGAGACAGAAATTGTTCACGGCAACATACGACTGATTGACGAAGGAAGAAATAAGTCCGTTGTCTGTGTTCCCGTTAAGGACTTAACACAAATACGGTATAAAGGCATGATTTTATGGCACCCTTCGTTCTTCGTGCACAAAAATGTATATGCAAATGTTGGTAAGTTTAATATCAATAATCTTGTTGCATCTGACTATGAATTTACATTGAAATCTTATTTAAGTGGTGTCAAATTTCACTATATAAACAGGATAATTACCAATTTCCGATTGGGCGGCGTCAGCGACCGAAAGATATTGCTTGGATTTGCGGAATGTCGTCGCATTGCGATACGCTACGGAGTTTCAAGAACGCTTGTAAATTTCTTCTACATCAAACGACGAATCGGAATAATGGTGAAATCAATACTATCAAAAGATAAAATATGAATAAAAGTATCACATTTTTACTGCCGCGGACAGGTGAAATTCCGATAGGTGGGTTTAAAGTGGTTTATGAATATGCCAACAGGCTTGTGCGGGACGGATATTCGGTTAACATCATATACGGCATAGTAGCCCGCCCGATTAGTAATATTATGCTTAAATGCGCTTATTATTTTTTGCGTTTTTTTCGCTGGGTGAAATATTTATACTACAGGAACTATACCCCCGACTCGTGGTTCAAGACGGATGAAAGAGTAAAACACATACTTAAATATTCTCTGTCGGAAAAAGGCATGCCCGAAACAGATTGTTATGTTGCAACCGCATGGAATACTGCCGTATGGTTGAATAAATATCACATCCCTACCAAAAGAAAATTTTATTTTATACAACATTTTGAAGATTGGGCGGGGCCATATAATGCTGTTTTGGACACGTGGAAAATGAATTTAACTAAAATAGTAATTGCTCCCTGGCTGCAAAAAATTGCAGACGATCTATGCGAAAAGTCTTATCTCATTGAAAACGGATTTGACGAAAAGAAATTTCACATAACGATTCCTGTGGAAAAAAAAAACAAATATTCAGCCGTAATGTTGTGGCATGACCTTCCATTTAAGTCTTGTAGAATGGGATTAAAGGCGCTGGAACGTGTAAAAAACAAACATCCTCAATTTAAAGCCGTATTTTTCGGAACGCCCGACAAGCCGAAAGATTTACCCGCATGGATAGAATACCATAAAGTGCCTTCGGCCGAGAAGCATCTAAATATATATAATGCCTCGGCAATATTCGTTGGGACGAGTTCCAGTGAAGGATGGGGGTTAACCGTCGGAGAAGCAATGTTGTGCGGATGTGCGGTAGCATGTACCGACAATGAAGGATATGCTATTGTGGCTCATGATGAAAAAACGGCTTTGCTGTCGCAAATCGGCGATGCAGTAGCTTTATCGAAAAACATTATGCGTTTAATTGAGGACGATTCTTTGCGAATAAAAATAGCCATGGCAGGAAATCTCTTGATCAAGAACTATACTTGGGAACGTTCGTATAAGAAATTTGCATCTTTGTTAAGCCAAGAATTTTAATTTTATGCTTCTTCCTTATTACGTCTTTTTCGGCTTTTTCGGAATTGCTTCTATATTGGATTATTTGAAGTGCGAATATGAAGTCTATTTATTAAAGCGTTTTTGCTTTCTCGGAGGATTAATTTTAATCCTTTTTTTTGTTGGGTTACGCTATAAGTTGGCAAGCGATTGGATGTCCTATACTGTAATGTATGAATATACTCCCTCAATAATAAATATAGACTTTGATTCTATTGTAGAGCCTGGATTCAACATATTGCTTTCTTTATTCAAAACTGTAGGGTTTTCGTTTGAATTACTGGTGTTTTGCATTACTCTTTACAACGCGATTTCCTTATTCTCATTTATAAACAGAAGTCAAATAGACTATAAAATAACATTTATTGCCGTGGCTCTGGTACTTAATGTATTTAGAGAAATCGATATTTTAAGGCAATCACTGGCATTGTATACAATATTGTACGCATTTTCCAACAAGAAACCAAATGTATTGAAAAATATTATGCTACTGGTTGTAGCAATAAGCTTTCATTATACAGCAATAATATTCGTAGTATTTTATGCTGTGAAACAAATTAAACTAACAAAAAACATCTTGTTATTCCTATCAATTTCTTATGTTGTATCATTGTTTTATACCATTCCGGCATTATCCATCCTGTTAGAAATCCCAAATTCGTCAAGTATATATATATTGAAAGCTCAAAGATTAATATTGGCAGTTGGATTTCAACGAGATATAAGTTTTTCTACTTTGTTAAACTTATCGTTTCTCCTGCTATTATATTTCAACCGCAATAAATTAAAAACACTCACGAATATCGAGCTTACATTGGTGAATATGTTCTTGTTCTATATTTTACTTTGTATATTTTGCAAAGAAATAAAAGAAGTGGTCGACAGACTCTCCTATTATTTTGCATTTGGCTTGGCATTCATGTTCTGTTTGCTGCCTAATTTGGTTCCAATAAAGGATATAAAAAAATATATCCTTTTTGTGCCATGTCTATATGTGTTTTTGAAATTGGGAATACATTTCCGTAATGAAGCAGCGGTTTATGGACTGACACCATACAGAAATGTTCTTTTTCAGAAAACATACAATGAAAGTGAGATTCTTCAACGATATTATCATATGCAGGAAATGGCGCGAGAAGATATATTCAAAAAACACAATTAGCATGTTGTAATGAACTACACCAAGGTTTCCGTATGTATGGCAACGTATAACGGGGAAAAATACGTAAAAGCGCAAATAGAAAGTATATTGCCTCAATTGTCGGATGATGACGAAATCATCGTATCTGATGATCAATCAACAGATGGAACTTTAACAGTAGTAAAGGAAATAAATGATTCAAGAATAAAGATTTATTCTTGTGCAAGAAATAAGCAAGGTTTGACAAAGCACGCATGTGTAGTAAGTAATTTTGAAAATGCATTAAATAATGCAAGGGGAGAATTTATATTTTTGTCTGACCAGGATGATATTTGGTTACCTGAAAAATACGGTAAAACCATGCGCCTGCTACGCCAATATGATTTGGTGGTATCCGACGCAACCGTCGGTGATAAGGATTTAAACTTTTTGGAAAAGTCTTTTTTTTATCATTTTCATTCCAGAAAGGGAATATTGAACAATATTTATAGATGCATGTATTTTGGTTCGTGTATGGCGTTTAACCGAAAAATTTTGAATTATTCTTTACCCTTTCCAGATTACAATGAAACGGGACATGATTTATGGATTGGCTTGGTTGCTGAAATGACTGGGAAAGTGATCTTTTTTCAAGAGCCTTTAATTATTTATAGGCGTCATGAAAATTCGATCACGAATATTACACCAAAAATAGATAGAAGCGGACGAGAATTAATTAAAAAGATAACCGGAAGAATTGTCATTGCAAAAGCTGTTCTTTCATTTTATTGGAGGTATAAAGTATGCAAAAAGGTTTAGTATCGATAATAACTCCCATGTATAATGCTGAGAAATACATTGCCGATACGATTAAAAGTGTATTAGCTCAAACTTATTCGCAATGGGAAATGATTATAGTCAACGACGGCTCTAAAGATGAGTGCGAACGAATTGCAAGTGAATTTGCAAGGAAAGATACAAGAATAAAAGTGTTTTCACAGCAAAATAGAGGTTCGGCGTCAGCACGTAATAACGGTATAAGAAGAGCTGCAGGACAATATATCGCTTTGTTAGATGCGGATGATTTATGGGAACCGTATTTTCTGGAATTACAATTGTCTCATATGAACGATAAAAAAGCTTTGTTGGTTTACGGTTCTCATAAACGCATCGATGCAGACGGAAGGGAATGTCTTATACCCTTCATTGCTCCGAGTAAAATCACGTACAAGGACTTGCTTAAAACATGTTCCATTTCATGTTTGACAGCCTTGTATGATACATCCGATTATGGAAAATTTTACCTTGATGAAAAGTTGAAAAGTTTGAGAGACGATCATCTTTATTGGCTAACTATCATAAAACATACGGGAGTTGCTTACGGAAATAAAAAAATTATTGCTTCGTATCGATTATTAGGAAATTCCGTGACGAGCAACAAAAAGAAAATGATTGTGCCCCAATTTAAGGTTTATTACAAATATGAAAAACTGGGGCTATTTCGTAGTCTGTATTATCTTGCTAATTGGGCACTCCGTGGATATTTGAAATATCGGAAATAGTATCTTCCTCCTCTTCTCCAAAACCCTCCGAAATCAATAAAAAGGGGACGCATCTAAAGCATCGGTGCGTCCCCTTTTTATTTTTCGTGCTGCTCATGCTGAAGAGATGCTGGGGCTTCAGGCTGTTATGAGGATTTCCGGAGCTGTGCCGGATGCTGCCGGCGAGCCTGTACGCATCATCTTATGACAGAGCTGAAACTATTTGGGGTCAATGCGACTGTCGCATTTTGCCCGGGAGAAGTTGTGGGGCCAATGCGCCATGACCGGATTTTTTTGACGGGCATCAAATTCAGTTTGATGGCGCCCGGATTTTTCTGACGGATATCGAATTCAGTTTGACTGGGCTCAGATTTTTTTGACGAGGATCGAATTCAGTTCAAAACCTCCCAGATTTTTTTGACGGGGATCGAATTCAGTTCAAAACCTCCCGGATTTTTCTGGCTGGGATCGAATTCAGTTCGACGGCGCCCGGATTTTTTTGACGGGGATCGAATTTAATTCGGCTAATCCTAAAAAAAATTTGGAGCGAAAATTTTAGAGTGTGTTTGTTTTGAAAAGAAAATTTAGCCTAACTTTGGCGCACTATAAATTATCAAAAACAATTTTACAATGAACAAACCAATATCGATTCTCTTTAAAACCTCCGTGCGGAAGCTGCGTATAGGCGAGCACGAATATTTTTATTCTGCACTTATTGCCGTGCTCAATGCCCTTGTCGGAACCGTTCCGAGCCTTGTCCCCATATTTACAGTGCTTAAAAACAAAGTTGCATCGGAAGCAGAGCTGTACAAAATCGTTCTGGCATCGGCCCTGACGCCTGAACTCCTCTTCCTTCATCGCCAGCGTATTTCGGCCTTCGGACTGTTCAAGCATACCGTTGGTCACGCCGAATTTTCGAAGGTTGCCGCCGTTTTGCAGGCTCACAACATCCTCCGGCCGCTCGTGAACACTTACAAAAACATTGGCAAGGGTTCCTACATGAACATAAGCGGTATGTTTTCCAATTTCATAATTGATTGCGAGAAGGCCGAATACAGTCCTTTCCTCCAGACGCTCGCCCTGATACTGCTGCTGGCCGAGATGAAGAATGTAAACAATCAGTTTAAGGATAAATTTATAGAGCGGGCGATAGATAAGGAAAATGTATCCCGCAAGGGTTCGCTTGCCTCTGCCCGGACTGAAGTGGACGGAGCTTTCGAAATCTTTATCGACGCCATAAACAGCGCCTACCTGCTCAACGAACTTGGCGCCAAGGATCCGACCCTGCGCGCTAACCTCACAAACCTGATCGTCCCGATCAACGCCGAGCTCACCGAGGTGAAGAACCTCCTGGCACATCGCGGACATCACAAACCAAAAGACGACGGCAAGGAGGACGGCGGCACCCAAACCCCAATAACTCCTCCTACGCCTCCGCCCCCTCCGGAAACCGGTACGCAAAACCCCAACACTGACCGGCCGGACGCTTCGCAAACCACCCAGAATCCAACCGACGAGCCGCATCACCTCGACCCCAACGAGCATCCGGCCATGGGCGAGTAGGCCTCCGCACGTGCCTGAATTATTTACGGAAAGAGCCGCAGACATCACTGTTTGCGGCTCTTTTTGCGATATGGCCTCTTGCAGCCCGGCACGGGGCGCTATCCGATTTGCAGCTTGCGCATACGGTCGACGCTCTTGTACCATTCGTCCGTAGGCATGCTGAGCAGGGTGGGGCTGCACTGCTCGCCGAACAGAAGGTCGAGCAGATGATGCGGGCGGCGGCCTCCGGTGTGCATGGACTTCAGGCAGGTGACGCAGTATACGGCAACGTCGTCGCAAGGCATGGAGCCTGCCCGCCTACGCATGTGCTCGTGCATCTTGTCGATTGACAGGAGGCCGTAGAAGCTGCTGCCGCAGCAAACCGACTTGTATCCGTGCAGCCTCGTTTCCCTCACCCGGATGTTCATTTTCTCCAGAAGGCTGCGGACGGCGGCGTGCACTTCCGGACGCTTGCGCACCGGGCAGGCGTCGTGAACCGACATCTCGCGGCCGCCGTAGTCGGGGAAGGGGAAGCCGGCGTCCGCATCTATCAGCTCCCAGAAGGTGACGCCCCGCACGCCTTCGTACAGATTGTTGAACCTGCGGTGGCATCCGGAGCAGATGCATACTATGCGCGAACCCTGGGGAACCTGCGGATCGTGATGACAGCAGATGCGGTGCATTGCGACGCCGGGCGAGAGCTTGCGCAGGCAGCCGAGCGCCCTCTCCTCGGCCTCCGGCTTGTATAGCGTCCATGCGCAGCCGGGATTGAAATAAATCGTTTCCATACTGATGATTTTTTGTGAGGAGCATTGTCGCTCCCATTATTACAACTTTACAAATATATGGACAAAACCAAGCAGGCGCTCACCTATTGTTTTTCCTTTATATTTGCGCATTATTAATTTTAAGGACAATACACAAATATGTCAGTAGCAAAACGAAACTCAGACGACAGGAAAGTCACTACTCATCGCCTCACGGAGATGAAAAAGCGCGGAGAAAAGATTGCAATGATTACGGCCTACGACTTCTCTATGGCCAAGATTATTGATGCAGCCGGGATGGACGTAATACTCGTGGGCGATTCGGCTTCCAACGTAATGGCCGGCAATATAACCACGCTCCCCATCACGCTCGACCAGATGATATATCACGGCAAATCGGTTGTGAAAGGCGTCAAGCGGGCGCTCGTGGTTGTCGATCTGCCCTTCGGAACCTATCAGGGAAGCGCCAAGGAGGCCGTTTCGTCGGCTATCAGGGTGATGAAGGAAACGCATGCCGACTGCATCAAGATGGAAGGCGGCTCGGAAATACGCAAGGCCGTGGAGCGAATCATCTCCGCCGGAATACCCGTCATGGGGCATCTGGGACTAACGCCGCAGTCGATCAATCGCTTCGGAACCTACACGGTCAGGGCCCGCGAGGAGGCCGAAGCCGGCAAGCTCATCGAAGACGCCCATCTGCTCGAAAACCTCGGCTGCTCGGCCATAGTGCTCGAGAAAATACCTGCGCTGCTGGCTGCACAGGTAGCTTCCGAGCTGACAATCCCCATGATAGGAATAGGCGCCGGAGCCGGAGTAGACGGGCAGGTGCTCGTGGCCCACGATATGCTGGGCATAACCGAGGGCTTCTCGCCACGCTTCCTCAGGCGATACGCCAACCTGAAGGACACAATCACCGGCGCCGTGCAGACATATATAGAAGATGTGAAGCGACAGGACTTCCCCAACGCGAAAGAGCAATACTGAGCTCCTGCCTGAGGCCATAAAAGAGAGGGCCGCCCGACGTTTCCTGTGCGTCGGGCGGCCCTTTTTATGATGTGGCCCCGGCCGTCGATTGGGGCCACTTCTTATTAAGAAGCGGAACGCTCATCTTTAGGAGCGATTCGCAAATGTACAAAAGATTTGGCAGTAACAATTTAGCGATCGACATATATAAGACAAGCCAAACAGCCTCCCCGCCAATGCTACTTGAAAACAAGCGTTTAACATCTGTTTTCCGGAATCCGCAATAAAACTCCTAAGAGCCGGAAGCTTATACGGATTGTGTTTTACAAGCCTTAAACGCCGGCCCTTTTTCCCAGCCGAGTACAGGGATAGAAGCCAAGTCTTTATCACTGCCCGCTCTGAGCGTTCCGCTTCTTAATAAGAAGTGGAACTTTTTAAACAAGGAAAGGGAATCATTTTATAGTTTGTACGCTATGCTTTTGAAAGAAATACTGAGGAAGGAAGAAGAAAAACACAGGCTTAAGTTTATAGGAATAGTTACCGATTGGGAAGATACAATGAAGCGGACGGCCAAGGCTTTTGCACCCGGCCCGAGCTTCGCGGCCGAGCATAAGGCTAAGCTTCTGCATTGCTTTTATAGCTCCATACTCGCTTACAACAATTTCATACGGAGGGAGAAATTCCGTAATGCTAATCTGAAACGACATCACTTTATGAAGACCGCCACTTATGTTCTGCGCCTGCGAAATGCCCCGGCAGACGGCCTCGACGGCGAACTGAAAACAGGCGCCGCCATAACGCTCGCCTATCATCTCTCGCCAAGCCTGTACGAGGCCATCTACACAGGCTTCTGCGATTGCGAAACAGACTTTGCCTCGCCGCAGGAGGCCGACGACTTCTTTGCCGCCGGAGCAGCCGCAGGCTTTCCGCTCGATGTGGCCCGACTCGTGGAGCGCCTCTCGGTCGATGATGCCTCGTTTTGGGAACTGCTGGCGCGATACCTTAAGGACCTGGCTTATGCCGCCGTGAATTACTATTTGCAGAAGGCGGACGATAGCGGCTATTCCGAGATAATAAGGGATGATACCTGGACTAATGCTTACGAGATTTTGCGCAGGCGCTTTGTTTTGGGCCAGGGCAATGTCCCGGTCTTTGAAAGCGGCCGCGATTTCCGCAATTACATCATCACCGTTTGCAAAAAACTCTCGGCCAACCTGTACCGCAAGTACTGCCTGAAGCAGGAGCTGTCCCTGTCCCTCTCCTATCCGCCCGGAAGCAGCGCCGACGACGAGGCCGACAGTCCCGTCCGGGAGCAGAGCACCTTCGACCTGCCGGAGGATGAAGACGGCGAGCCCTCCGACGACTTTGCCCTGCTCGACATCAATCCGGATAACCCCTACGAGGTGGCGCATGCCGTGTCAATCATATTGCTGAACTCCGCGCATCCGCTGCATAGCCGGCTGATAGCCGGCATAGAAGACAAGGTGCGGATACTGATCGACAAGGCAACGAACGGGATGAGCTACAACGAAATCATCTCGGAACTGTACGGCGAGCGAAACATGAGCCGCGAGGAGTTTCAGCGCGCCGTAGTGAAGGCCCGCAAGGATTACGAGCGGGTGAGGAAGCTGCTGTTCGAGCGTTTGACGGGCTTAATAAAAAAAACGTCGGGCGCCGTCACAATCCCGGCATCGTCGACATACTATAATAAAAAGCAATTATGAAGGAGATTAAATACAGAGTGTGCTCGACGGCGCAGGCAGATCGTTATCTGCTGAACCGCATGTCGGCCGAAGAGGAGGATAGCTTTCAGGAGCATCTGGAGCAGTGTGCCTCGTGCTCCGACTATCTGAAGCGAGTGCGGACGCTCTCGTCGCTTATATCCGGCGAAGAGGCTACGGCTTATGAGGAAGAATTTGAGGCTGCGACGCAGCTGCGTAGACGGCTGAAGCTCCGGACGCAGCTGTCTGTGGCGGCAGCCATTGCACTGCTGCTGAGCGTGTCGCTCTATTGGCTTGCAGGAGAATATCCGGGGAACGGGCTCACGAGCCACATCCCCTTCATCAGCGAGATGTCGCGGGCCCGAGGAGCCGATGCCGATCTGCAGGTATTATTCCCCGACAAGGATACCCTCACCTTTATTATATCCGAAAAGCCTCTGGTATTGAAGTGGAACAAGGCGGTCAACTATAAGCTGACCCTGCGCTCGAACGGCAAAATGGTGATGCAGATAAGAGCCTTCGGCGATCATTATTCGCCGGGCCGCGAGGAGCTCGCTCGACACCGGCATTTAGACTGGACGCTGGAAGGGAGCTCCTTCGCACGCAAGGAGGGGCATATACTGCTGAAGAAATAGGGCAGGGAAGAAAGCCGAATCAATTTTAATACTTATATAAATGAAGACAATCAATCTAATGAAGTACATTTTACTATTGTGTGCGCTTGGCCTGTGCATGTTTTCGTGCAAGAGCAAGGATGGCTATTTCCGCATGCCGGAGCTCGATTTCAGATCGGATGCCTATTTCTTCAGGGCCGTAGGCTCGGCTGAGGATGCCGCCATGCAGACAGCTAAGGCCAAGGCCGTCCATCTGGCCAAGCTGGATATAGCGAAGAGCATGGGCTCGGTGATGGAAGCCACGGTCAAGAACTATCTCGGAAGCGCAAATAACGGCGACAGCCAGGACAGATTCGAGCAGATAAGCCGCGAAACCGTGCGGCAATCGCTCGTCGACGTCAGGCTGAAAGACCTTGTTTACAAACGGGAAAAGAACGGCAACTTCTCCTGCATAGCCTTCGTTGAGATGCCCGTGCAGGAAGTGTCGGGAAGGTTCGCAAGGCTGGGAGCCGAGAGTGTGCAGCTCGACAAAGAGCTCTTCGAGCAGGAGTATAACCGTGCCTTGAGCACCATCAACAGCCGGGAGCTATGAGAGCGCTCGGATTAATAGCCTGCGCAGCGCTCTTATGTGCCGGAAGCCACATGGCAGGCGCGCAAACAATCAAGGTACGGAATGCAAAGGGCGAATGGCCGGTGCAGAACATCACGCCGGAGAAGGCCAGGGAGCTGGCTCTGTTTAACGCCAAAACCGATGCGCTCAAAAAAGCCGGGATAGGCGAGGTAGTCACCGGCATAGACCTGTCGAGCGACGACGAGTTTGTCCGGATATCGAACATAGAGATAGGGGGCGACGTTACGGACTTCGAGATAGTGAGCGATGACTTGAAAACCATGCAGTTCGAATCCTTCAAGATAATCGTCGCAGAGGTGGTTATCAATGCCGAGGTCAGGAAATACAATACCGCGCCCGACCCCGAATTTCAGTTCAAGGTGGAGGGAATAAACCGCAACTATAAAGAGCACGAAAACCTCTTTTTCTCGATCACCCCATATCAGAACGGCTATCTACGAATCTTCCTCTTTGAAGACGACGGACGGGGCGAGCTGATATATCCCGACAATCTGGAGCTCGACCTGCTGCATACCAAAGACAAAGCCGTAGACTTCCCTATGAACCGGGAGTATCAGTATAGGCTCGTCGGGACGGATCAGACCAAGAGCCGGGAGAACAACCGCCTGCTCTTCGTATTCCTGAAGAACAAGATTCGGTTCACCGAGCAGGACGTCAACCTGCACTCCGTGCTGCACTGGCTTGCCAAAATAGAGCCCGACAAGAGGATGACAAGCTTCGTGCAGTTCTCAATCTCCAAATGATTATTAATCCCTTAAATATTTTAATTATGTATAGAAAACATCTCAGCTTACTTTTGATCGGCGGCTTATCCCTGCTGCCGGGCCTGATCACAGCCCAAATCGGCAACGTCCGGGTGGCGGCCGAAGAGAATAGAATCATTATCACTTACGACTACGTGGAGCAAAGCGAGGCTATCGACGACATAGCCGTCACCTACACCTCAGGCTCCGACACTACGGCCAAAAAGGCTACGGCCTTAAGCGGCGACATTCGCGACCTGCGTCCCGGAACCGACAAGCGCATCGTCTGGAGTCCGCTGGAAGAAACTCCGGTACCTTCGTCGGAGAACTTGGTCATCAAGCTCACCGGCCTGCGCGATCCGGCAAAGCAGGAGCTCTGCGACGACAAGCTGCATCTGGCCGACAATTATTTCCGCATGGAAGACAACGACAACGCCATCCATTATTATAAGGAGATGCTGAACTGCCCCGGCTGCAATTGCCATCCTAAGGACATAGCATACGCGCTTGCGCAGATTGAACGGGCCGAAGCCAGGATGAACCAAAAAGACAAGCTGCACCTTTCCTACCTCTTCGATATGGCTACGGCCGACGGAGGAGGAAGCCTGCAAGGCGTTTCCGTCTTCCAGCTGCGAGCCAAGGGAGTGGGATACTATGCCTCCTTCCGTTCAAACGGCGCATTCTATTCGCCCCAGCGAACCGCCTCCTACTACAATCACAAGGACCATGCCGACAACTACATCATCGAACCGCTCGGGACGACGCGCATCTCATCATGGCTCTTCTCAACCGGAATCACGCGGCGCTTCTGGCATCATGAGTACGCTTCGGCATACGCCTACGGCGGAATAGGAATAGGAGCCAACGCCACCGCCGGCGAGCATCACGTAACCGAAGCAGGATATACCGGCAAGCAATGGATCACCAACGAGCGACAGAACCTCTTCCTCAGTCCGGAGCTCGGAGTGATGGCCAACGTGGTCGACTGGATATCGCTTATGGCAGGAATAAAGCTGCCGATAGCACTCACCGACCACGACATAGTGAAGCCCAAAGGCATCAGCTTTATGCTCGGCGCAGGAATCAAGCTCAAGAACCTCGATGCGGATACTTACGGCCGGCGAGCCAACACCTACGTGGCATACATACTCGACCTCCCCGACCAGTCCGGCCCCGACAAGCTGCAAAGCACAAACATCATAGGTATCTCCGCCGGAACACTATCATATAATAAGGTAGGAGGATATTTCTCGGCAAGGATAAACCCGCTGGTATTTAACTCGCGCGAGGAATCCGACCTGGGCGAAGGAGCCGTTTACCGCGGAATGACCGACTACGGCAACGCCTTCGCAACCGTTGGCCTCACGTGGATGTACTTCTACGGAGGCGTAGGAGTATCCTACCAAAAAGAATTTAAAGCCTACCGCGAAGACGGAGCCGACATCTGGAACAGCTCTCGAACCAAGTTCGGAGCATGCACCGAGTTCGGCATCAACCTGCGCCTGTTCGACAAGCTGCTGCTCCGCGGAGGAGTAACCTTCCCCGGATTCAACCTTAGCGGAGCCGACGGAGTCTTCACCATGGGGCCGAACAACATCTACTATTCGCTCGGCATAGGCTATGTTTTACCCTCAAGATACTAAGCCATGAAGAAGAGAAGCATCACAATAGCACTGTCATTATGCATGGCATGCGCCTCCCTTGCCTGGGGGCAGGCTTCATCGGGCAGCGTATCGGTTTCTATCAGCGGCCTCTCCTTCGCGCCGGATTCTATGACGGACATACCCGCCGTGCAGAGCCCGCCGCTGCTTGAGATTTCAGACCTGCGCCTTGCAGGAACCGACAGCCCCGGAATACTTGCGGCCAACGAATCCGGCTTCATCTACTTCACACTCCGAAACGCAGGGCAGGGCGACGCTTACAATCTGCGGCTGTACGCTTCGGAGAAAAACGGCATAGAAGGCTTGCAGCTTCCCTCCCAAAAGTTCATAGCACGGCAGCTCAAGCCGGGCGAGAGCCGAGCCGATTCCCTTTCCGTATCGGGCCTTAGGAACCTTGCCGAGGGAATGGCCGAAATAGAGCTGTATATGAACGAGGCAAACAGCCATGCCGGCCCGCCCGTGCAGACCTCCATACGCACGCGGGAGTTCTCGCTGCCCAAGCTGATCATATCAGACATTGTGCTGTCGGACATCAGCGACAGGGAGATCAGGCTCTATGCCACGATCAGGAACAGCGGCCTCTCAAGCCTGCAAGACGTCAGCATAAACGTGAAATACCCCGACGTTGTGCTCGCCAAAGGAAAGAGCTCCGAAACGCTGCCGCTGCTCAAGCCCGACGAATCGAGGGAAGTGTTCTACACCTTCGCTAAAACGCGAGCCTTCAACGGCACGCACAACTACACCTTCGACGTCGACATAAAAGACAAAACAGACCTCGCCAGATACCACAAGGCCGTCTACACCAAAGAAAGAGTAGTCGCTGCGGAGCGCGACCCCATAGACAACGATATCCCGCGCTCCACCAAGGTAGAGCCCAGCTCAAACACATACGTGCTCATCATAGGCAACGAAAACTATAAGAAAATATCACCCGTGCCGCATGCAATCAACGACGCCCGCGTGTTCGGCGAATACTGCCGCCTCACCTACAATGTGCCCAAGTCAACAAACATACACTTCGTGGCCAATGCCGGACTGGCAGACATGAAGGATGGATTGGACTGGCTTGTAACAAAGGCCAAAGAAGCAAAAGGAGGAAACGCCGAGCTCATCATCTACTATTCCGGCCACGGAACGGTAGGCAAAGCCAGGGACGGGACAAGCGACGACGACCAGTACCTCGTGCCCGTCGACGTGTCGAACCTCGACGTAAGCCTGTCGATCAGCCGCCACGACATCTACGCATCGCTCAGCGAAGTATCCTTCAAGCGAGCATCCATCTTCCTCGACGCATGTTACAGTGGCGACAAACGGCCGATAGTGAAAGAGCCGGTATACAAATGGAAAGGCAAAATCTTCCTTTTCGCATCATCCTCCTTAGGACAGGTATCCAACCCATACTCCGAGAAAGGCCACGGATTCTTCACCTATTTCCTCCTCAAAAGTATATGGGAAACACGCGGAAACATCAACTACGCCGACATGGTCGAACAGGTCAAGCAACAGGTGAGCTCCGTATCAAAAAGCATAACAAAGGAAGAGCAGAAGCCACAGGAAGTTCCCATGCCCGAAGCAAAAGACGAATGGAAGCGATGGAAAATAGCCAACTGACACGCCATGAAGCACAAGATTACGGCATTAGTCATAATGCTTTGCGCCCTTACTAAAGTAGGAGCGCAAGAAGAGCTCGACAGCATAGTGAAGCAATTCATGGCCGACAGGCAGCTGATGCTCGAAGAGTTCAACGCATACGTCGATTCCATAGACCTCGACTTCTCGCGATACCTTGCCCGCAACTGGGATACCTTCCGCGTAGAGCCCGCCGTGCAGGCCCCCGTCAAGCCGCAGCCCAAAGAAGAGCCCGTTTACGTGCCCGACATAGCGCCGCGGCAAGACTCGGCCGTCGTCATCGAATCCGTTCCGGATGATGCGGCATACATGGAGCCGGCCATTCCCAAAGCAGACCTCCAGATTATGCCCGGAGCCGCGGCCGGCGCAAGCCTCAGCGTCGACTTCTTCGGCGGGCCCGTAAGGGTAGCAATACCCGAAGGCTATCAAACCGGAGCCGAGCCCCTCGGAACCGGAGAGAAGCAAGTGGCCGACTACTGGTTCAAGCTATCCAAAACAGGCAGCTCCGCCTTCGTGCGAGACCTCATGCTCAAGAAAGAAGCACTCGACCTCAACTCCTGGGGCCTTTACCGATTCATACTCGCCACGGCCAACGCCTGCTTCAGCGAACGGCAGCCCAACGAAAGAGCCGTCTTCACCGTTTTCCTCCTCAACCGAGCAGGATACAAGGCCCGCATAGGACGAATCAACAATGCCCTCGTAGTAATGCCCGCCATACGGAACAAAGTGTACGGACTGCAATACATACCCTTCCGCGACGGCAACTATTACATAATGGACAACATAGACACCAGCGGAGGCATCGCTTCTTATAACCTCAACTACGGACGGGCCGCCTTCTTCATCGACCTCCGGATAATGAAGCCCCCCAAGCTACCCATAAACCTGCGGACCGTGGAGAGAAGCTACAACGGTAAAACGTACAGCATAAGGAGCAACAAAAACTTGGTGGACTATTACGGCGCATATCCGCATACATCGCTCGACATATATGGCGACATGCCCTTCTCCGACATTTCGGGGCAAAGCCTCGACGCCGCGCTCGAAGCCGACATGAAGGGGAAAACCGAAGCCGAAAAGCTCAGCTTCCTGCTCAACTTTGCCCAGCGGGCCTTTAAGTACAAGATGGACGAAGATGTTTTCGGACGCGAGAAATTCTTCTTTGCCGACGAAACCCTTTTTCATCCATGGTCGGACTGCGAAGACCGCGCCGTGCTCTTCAGCCGGCTCGTCAAGCGCTTTTGCGACCTCAAGGTGCTGCTCGTAGACTACCCCACGCACGTGGCAACAGCCGTGCGAATCAACGAGCCCGGCGACGCCATCGTTTACAACAACGACCGCTACGTCATCTGCGACCCCAGCTATGTGGGAGCTCCCGTAGGCGCCACCATGAGCGGCTGCAACAACGAATCCGCCGAAGTGATAGCCCTCAGATGAGCGAAAGAAGGCTTCGGCACCCGCTTGAAAACCTCGGAGGCTTGCGAAAAATATATTCGGCGGAATTGAATGTTACAAGGACAACTCGAATCATTTCACTTGCCTGCGAATTTTCGCGAGGCTTCTCCACGATCGCAAAAGCTTGCGAACGTGTTCGCGAGCTTTCTCCACAATCGCAAAAGTCTGCGAACGTGTTCGCGAGCTTTCTCCACGATCGCAAAAGTCTGCGAACGTGTTCGCGAGCTTTCTCCACAATCGCTAAAGTCTGCGAACGTGTTCGCGAGCTTTCTCCACAATCGCAAAAGCTTGCGAACGTGTTCGCGAGCTTTCTCCACAATCGCAAAAGCTTGCGAATTTTCGCGAGGCTTCTCCACAATCGCAAAAGCCTGCGAATTTTCGCGGCCGACCTCCACGATCGAGGACTCATTGCATCTCTATCGCGGAGTACGGAAGAAAAATCAAAAATTTCAAACCCTCGCCTGTCACATTCCAGGATATACTACCATTATATAGTAAACAAAGCAAATCACATCAAATCAAATTAATGTTTCACAATTAAATTTTAAATGACATGACAACAAAAGTTTTCTTTACAATTTTAGGATTCGCATTGATACTTACCGCATGCGGTACGAGTAAAAAATCAGTAGGCACGTCGGGCAACCCGGCTCCTCCCACAAGGGATGAACTTGTAACCGAGGCGGTGCGCAAAGCCATGAAAGACGCCCGCGATGCAGCGAAAGTCTACGAAAAGGACGGCTACAAGACTTTCATAGGCGCCCTCCCAATGGCGCGGCAGGTGGAAGAATCCTACCTCCGCAATGTACAAAAGGATGCCAAGGGGCAGCCCCTCTACCTGGCCGGCGATGCCGACGTTACCGGCGGAAGCTCAGGCGTTGCACAGGCACAGGCGCTTCATCAGGCCAAGGTCAATCTGGCATCGCAGGTCAACGTCCACCTGGCCGGCCTGGTAAAGCAGAGCCTCGGAGAGGATAAATCTGCCTCGCTCGGAAAATTTCTGCAGGCCACCCAGGAGCTACTCGTGGGCGACATGGAGCGCGTCGACAAGGTGATAGAGATTTACAGGCAGCTGCCCGACAACCGCTATCAGGTCCTCACCCGCGTGATGTACAACACCGACCTGGCCATGCAGGCAGCCGAGAAGCGCCTCTTGCAGTCGCTCGAAAACGAAGCCGAAGACCTGCACAAAGAAGTATCCGAAATCCTTAACAGGCAATAATCTACTAAAAACCACGAACCGCGCCGCAGGGCATATAGCCACAGCCGGAACAGCCCCGGCGCGGTTCCCTTCTTATTCAAACAATCTTTTATAAACTATTTAATTCAGCTACGATTATGAAACACATTAAACTTTTTATTCTGACAACAGCCCTTTGCCTTACGGCATCAAATCTATGGGCACAAACGGTTGTAGGAGCCGGAACAATAGGCAACTCGGCAATCACCTGGAGCCTCACAAGCGACAGCGTACTGACCATTAGCGGCAAAGACGCCATGCCGGACAACGTACAGCCCTGGGAGAACCTTCGCAAAGCCATTAAGACTGTCGTCATCAGCGACGAAATCACGGTGATAGGCTCGGGGGCTTTCAAGGATTGTATCAATATAGATTCGGTACGGATTCCTTCCACCCTAATCAATATCGAGCACTTTGCCTTTTACAATTGCAGCAGCCTGGCGAGGATTAGCTTGCCGGAGAAACTGCTGAAAATAGGCGACAGCGCCTTTACAGGATGCAGCAGCCTCAGTTCGATAGAGATTCCGCCGCATGTAACCTCCATAGGAGTCAGCGCCTTTGAAAAATGCAGCAGTCTCAGTTCGATAGAGCTCCCGGCTAACGTTACCGACATAGGCACCAGCGTCTTTAGCTCTTGCAGCAGCCTGACCTCTATTGTTATCCCCGACAAGATTACCGTAATTAAGGAATGGACATTCTATGAATGCAGCAAACTGAAGTCGGTCGTTATTTCTAAGGCCGTAACATCAATAGAGCGCTATGCCTTCTACGGATGCAGCAGCCTGGAGGACATCATTCTTCCCGAAGCCCTGACAAGAATATCCTACGATGCATTCAGCGGTTGCAGAAGCCTGACCTCCATAGTTATACCCAAGCGCGTCGACTATATAGGCAGCGATGTTTTCGCCAATTGCGTTGAGCTGAAGTCGGTCGTCATATCCGAAGGCATTCCCTATATCCCCGACAGAGCCTTTACGAATTGCAGCAATATAGACTCTATACGTATCCCCGCAAGCGTGCAGAGCATAGGCTCGAATGCCTTCGGCGGATGCAGGCTCTCGGACGTCTACGTCCATTGGGAGCAGCCCATTGACATCAGCGGTAAAGATGTCTTCAGCGGCATGACCCTCTTCGTTACCACCCTTCACGTACCGCAGGGCACAAAAGCCCTCTACGAAGCCACCGAGGTATGGAAAGACTTCGGCACCATACTCGAAGCCGGCGAAACCGACGGCGTCGAAGCAGCGGCCCTCTCCGCACTACCGTCCCTCAGCGTACGCTCGTCAGCCGAGGGCCTGCGCCTCTCCGGCCTGCGCGTCGGCGACGACATCAAGGTCTACACCGTAGCCGGACAGCTTATATATATATGTAAGGCCACGGCGACGGAGCAAGTCGTCCCGCTATCCGAGCGCGGCATAGTGATAGTAGCTTCGGGCGGCCGTAGCGCTAAGTTTGTGAACTGATAATGTTTTAAAGGTTGCGGCCGGTCGGCGGCTAAAACTGCCGGCCGGCTTATTTTGAACCATCATGAAACTTTCAAGAAGATGAAAACGATTACACTTACAATTATCGCTCTATTGATGAGCGCAAGCAGCTTTGCCTTCAGCGGAGGCAACGGCAAACAGGCCGACCCCTATCTCATCTCCTCCAAAGCCGACTGGGAAGAGTTCGCCCGAATGGAAGGCGAAAGCGCCGGCATGCACTTCCTGCTCACAGAAGATTTGACCGGCGAACCCTATATCAGCATATCGCGACCGGCCTTCTCAGGACATTTCGACGGCGGAGGCCACGAGCTGGAAGTGAAACTCGGCTTCGGGCCTTTCGGAACGCTCAAGGCCGGAGCCCTTATAGAGAACCTGACTGTAAGCGGGACGATTGCCGGTACCTATGCCGGTTATGTTTATGCAGGCGGTATTTGCGATAGAATGGACGCTAATACTACTATACGGAGATGTCACAATAAAGCGGATATTAATATAGGAAACAGTAATATGGGGCACATCGGCGGCATTGTCGGAGCAGGGTTGGGGCTAATAGAAAACTGTTCAAATAGCGGAAGCTTGACATGCAATGGTAGCTATATATATATAGGAGGTATAATCGGCCTGGCATCCGCAGCTACTATATCCAATTGTTACAATATCGGAGATGTTATCGCCACCGGCTATAATTCTTACGCCGGAGGCATCTGCGGACGCGGATCCTCATCCGTAATACAAAACTGCTTTGCCGCAAACGAACGTATCACATGCACAACCGGAGGCCGGATAGTCTCCTCCAAGAGCGAGAATACCATAACAAACTGCTATGCGCTCGAAAGCATGACAGTCAACGGCAACTGGGCCGTGGCCGAGAATACCGCAAGCGAAAAGAACGGCCTGGACGCAACACTGTCCGACTTCCAAAGCCAAAGCTGGATAGAGCAAAACCTGGGCTGGGACTTCGAGGAGATATGGCAAATCGCCGACAACTCCTTCCCCTCCCTGCAACCTGGCTACGGCTCCGATCCCGGCACTGATCCCGATCCTGATCCTGATCCCGATCCTGATCCCGATCCTGATCCAAATCCCGACGGCGTCGAAGCAGCGGCCCTCCCCGCACTACCGTCCCTCAGCGTACGCTCGTCGGCCGAGGGCCTTCGCCTCTCCGGCCTGCGTCCCGGCGACGACATCAAGGTCTACTCCATAGCCGGACAGCTTATATATATATGTAAGGCCACGGCGACCGAGCAGCTCGTCCCGCTATCCGAGCGCGGCATAGTGATAGTAGCTTCGGGCGGCCGTAGCGCTAAGGCGGTCTTGTAAGAGTAATTCATAAAACAATAATCACATGAACACACGATCATTTTCTCTTATCGCAGCGCTTATGCTGCTTGGCGCATCTGCCGTGGCGCAGGAAGCCATCAATATCAATAGCAGCGGCGAGGCTTCATTGCTGCGCGCCGCACAGAGCATAGCAATGCCCGAAGGAGCCCTGCGCACTCGCTCCTTCGACTACAATCCGAGGCTGAGGCAGCTAACCGAGGCCAACAAGGGCGATACCCTGCTGCTCGACTTCTTCGACGACAGCCGCTACAAGGCCGTTGTAGCCAATGTGGCAACCGACGTAGCCGGCGTGCTGGGCATAACGGCCCACATTGTCGACAGCGACTTTGCCGCCTGCTTCATATCCGTCTCCGATGCGGGCATAAGCCTGCGGGCCGACCTTCCTGCCTGCGATGCGCAATACCGGGCAGCCAAGATTGAGGGCGCTACCTCCCTCTCGCACTTCTCCCTCTCCGACGTGAGGCGGAAGAGCGCCGGCCCCGACATTGCCCTGCCGCCTCCGACCCGCTCCCAAACGATTCAGCCCGCTACGGCTGCTCCCCAAACTAAAGCCGCCGACGACATAGAGGAGCCTGTAACCATTGACGTGTTGATAGTGTACACTGCCAAGTCCAAGCAATGGGCCGAGCAGAACGTTACAAGCATAGACAATGCAATAAACCAGGCATTTCAATACGGCAACTACGTGCTGAGCAATTCGCAAACCAAGCTCACGCTAAACATGGTTTATAAGTATGAAACAAACTATGCGGTAGAGAATCTCGCCGATGCCAGCGACGCCTTGGGCCCATTGCAGAATCCAACCGACGGTGTGATGGACGATGTGCATGCCTTGCGTCGGAAGTACGGAGCCGACTTAGTTGCATTAATGCCTGTCGGCGGCGGAGTGGGATTTTTGCCGTCAAGTAATTTAACGGAGCCGTCCGGAGGATTTAGCGTAACAGGGGTTGAAGGCAGCGTATACAGCACAACCTTGGTACATGAGATAGGACACAACCTCGGAACGCATCATCATTGGCAGCAAAAAGATGGCCCCGGCCCCGGAATATTCCCGTACTCCAGCGCATGGCGCGGTAAAGCCCCAAACGGCAAATGGTATTTCACCATCCAGTCTTACGGAGGCGATCAGTTTCCCGACAAAAATCCCTCCACCATGATTCCCTATTTCTCCAACCCGGACATCACTGTCCACGGCGTGCGCATCGGCAGTTATGAGAAGGAAAACAATGCCCTCACCATAAAGCAAACCAAGCACATGATTGCGCGATACTCCGAACTGATAGGAGCCGCGGATCCGTTTGAGGTCGGTTCCGCCGGAGTGCTGACCGGCTACTACGGTCAGGGCGGGCATGTAGGCATCCCGGCCAACATTGGCGTGACGGCCATAGGATCCTCCGTATTCCGCGGACTCGCAAGCTTGCAGGCCATCATCATTCCCGAAGGCGTCACCGCCATTGGAGAGCGAGCCTTTGAGAACTGCGCCGCCCTCGGCATTGCCACCTTGCCTGCTTCGCTGACGGATATAGGAGCCTCGACCTTCGGAGCCTGCACCGCCCTCGGCAGGATATACGCCAATGCCGCAACTCCTCCGGCCGTCGCCGCCAATGCATTTGCCGGAGTGAATACCGCCGCCTGCAACCTTGTTGTCCCCGTCGGTAAAAAGAGCCTTTATACAGCAGCCGCCGTATGGAAAGACTTCGGAACGATTACGGAGGTTCATACCTCCGGAGATTTCGTGGTCGATGACGGAGTATTGAAGAAATACGCAGGCTTGGCTATTAATGTCGTCATACCAAGCGATGTTTACGCCATAGCCGACATCGCCTTCTATGGTTCCAGAATCACTTCGGTGGTAATGGGCGAAACGCTTCAGAGCATAGGCCGTCAAGCCTTTGCAGAGTGTCGCAACTTGGAATCGGTATCCATCCCCGCCTCCGTAACATACATAGGCGACGACGCCTTCGACCGTGCAGGAGTGAGCGCCATTAATGTAGCCGCCGGAAATGCCGTATACTCGTCGGTCGACGGAGTTCTGTTTACCAAAGACAAATCACAGCTGCTGCAATATCCCATGGAAAAAACAGCTGCTGCATACAACATTCCCGACGGGGTAGAAAAGATCAGGGAACGAGCCTTCCACAATAATAATTCCTTAGAATCGGTATCCATACCCGCCTCCGTAAAATACATAGGCGACGACGCCTTCGACCTTGCAGGAGTGAGCGCCATTAATGTAGCCGCCGGAAATACCGCATACTCGTCGGCCGACGGAGTTCTGTTTACCAAAGACAAATCATGGCTGATGCACTATCCCATGAGAAAAACAGCTGCTGCATACAACATTCCCGACGGGGTAGAAAGCATCAGGACGCGAGCCTTCCGCGATAATAATTTCCTGCAATCCGTCACAGTCCCCGCCTCCGTACGCTCTATTGAGTATATAGCCTTTGAGAGCTGCCAGAGCCTGCGGAGCATAGAAGTGAGTGAAGCCAACGCGGTTTACGCATCCGTAGACGGCATGCTGCTCAACAAGAGCAAAACCGAACTCATACGCTATCCCGGCGGAAAACCCGGCAAGGTCGTAATCCCGGCATCGGTAACGGATATAGGATGGATTTGCTTCTGGAACTGTACTAAGCCCGACTCCATGCTCATTCCCGCAAGCGTACAAAAGATAGAGCCCGACTTCGGCAACTTCCATAATCTGCGCCACATGGCAGTATACTGGAGCCAGCCCCTCGCCGTTCCCGACGATCTCTTCAAATCGGTAAATCTGAGCAATACCACCCTCAGCGTTCCTCCCGGCCGGAAAGCCCTCTACCAAAGCGCTACGGTATGGAAAAAGTTCGGTCGCATTGTTGAGCGCTCCACCGACACAGGTCTCGAAGAAGCTATCGCACTCCCATCCCTCACCGTACGCTCGTCAGCCGAGGGCCTTCGCCTCTCCGGCCTGCGCGTCGGCGACGACATCAAGGTCTACTCCATAGCCGGACAGCTTATATATATATGTAAGGCCACGGCGACGGAGCAAGTCGTCCCGCTATCCGAGCGCGGCATAGTGATAGTAGCATCGGGCGGCCGTAGTGCTAAGGCGGTACTTTAGGCCGAAGCTGCCGGAATAAAGCCTCCGTAATGAGCTTGGAAGAGGCCAAATGTTAAAAAAACAACAGCTCCTTCTTCGTCGAGGAGGCTCCAAAAAAAATTTTTGGGGCCTCCTGCACGAAAAAGGAGGCTCAAAAAAAAAATTTGGAGCCTCCTGCACGAAGAAGGAGGCGCCAAAAAAAAATTTTGGAGCCTCCTGCACGGAGAAGGAGGGCCAAAAAAAAATTTTGGAGCCTCCTGCAAGAAGAAGGAGGCGCCGGAAAAAATTTTTGGAGCCTCCTGCACGAAGAAGGAGGCGCTGGAAAAGCTTAGGGAAGGCAGGAAAAAAGCGGACAACTCCCCCAGGAATGGTGTCAAAAGCCCTTCACGCTCGAACAATGTGTCATGAGGGTGATGTGCGTTGTGCGTAGAGACGCGATGCATCGCGTCTCTACATTTTGACATGACCTGTTTGGGCAGGCTGAATTACTTTTAGACTCCTCTCCTGAGCATTTTGCCGCCGTCACTGTAAGGCAGAAAAAGCAATTAGTAGAGCTTCCGGTTAGGGGACTTCTATTAATTAGATTTTTCAAGGCTTGCGACGGAGGGGAAAGCGGAGTGTACTTTAGTACATGAGCATTTTGCCGCCGTCGCATAACGCAGAAAAAGCAATTCTCAACCCTTAAAAAGGGATATGCAGACAAAAGGCGACTGTCAGAGGTCAAAAAACTGTTAAACAGCAAATTAAATGAAGTTAGAGTGTGTTTTCGTCTTG
>JAITGS010000084.1 GCA_031280435.1 Tannerellaceae bacterium
AAGTATTAACAGCAGGATACAACGATTCATCATGATAAATCAAGGAACAAGGGACAGAGAGTTTTTCTACTTCCGCATGGCTAAATATTTTTCGTAGCACCTCAAAATAAGATTTAGCCATATTTCCCTGCTTTACATCGAGTTAGGAGAAAATCAGCAGGCCCTATGTAGTTGCTGAAATCAATGCTTTCTTTTCGTCGGGAAGCCTCCAAATTTTTTCTCCGGCGGAATCTTTTCGTCGAGGAGGCGCCAAATTTTTTTCCCGGAGCCTCCAAACTGTTCCGGAGGCGCCAAATTTTTTCTCCGGAGCCTCCAAACTGTTCCGGAGGCGCCAAATTTTTTTCTCCGGAGCCTCCAAACTGTTCCGGAGGCGCCTGTTTTTTTTTCCCGGAGCCTCCTCGACTGCTCCGGAGGCGCCTGTTTTTTCGACATTTCCATGTTGGCGGCATAGTGCTTGCTCAAAATGTGTGTTTGTTCGCCACCCTTTAAAGCGGCAGGCGCCGGGAGTTTTTGTGTATCCCCACCGGAGAAAAGTTTTGGTATTTGCCTGTTTAAGGGTTCCTGTCCATGCGCCGGAGGGGGGCTGCGGCTCCGGTATTGCTATCCCGGTATTGCAAATCCGCAGGAAGCTATTAACTTTGCTGCATACAGAACATCAAAAAAAGATTGTGGATTCTTTTTACCGCACACATAATTATTTGCTCGAGCATTTGTATTCGCCCGTCCGCCGTACGCTGATGGACGAGATAGACTGGGCTGCGCGTTTGATTGGTATTAAGGGATCGAGGGGCGTGGGCAAGACCACTTTTTTGCTGAAATATGCGCTGGAGTTCTTCGGGATAAACAATCCGGCATGCCTTTATATCAATCTTAATCACTTCTACTTTACGGAGCGTTCGCTGACGGATTTTGCCGGCGAATTCCTCGGCCGCGGAGGCAAGGTGCTGCTGATCGACCAGGTATTCAAGTATCCGGGCTGGTCTAAGGAGTTGCGCTACTGCTATGATCATTATCCGGAGCTCAAGATAGTCTTCTCCGGCTCGTCGGTGATGAGGCTGAAGGAGGAGAACCCCGACCTTTCGGGGCTGGTCGATTCGTACAATCTGCGCGGCTTCTCGTTTCGCGAATATATCAACATCACCACTGGTTCGTCCTTCGGGGAGTATAGCCTGGGCGAGCTGTTTGCCGCTCACGAGAGTATAGCCGCAGAGGTTGCCGGCGCGGTGCCGGACTTGCCCGCCGTGTTCAGGGATTATCTTCACCACGGCTATTATCCCTTTTACCTTGAGAAGAGGAACTTCTCCGAAAATCTGCTGAAGACCATGAACATGATGCTCGAAGTGGACGTTCTGTACATCAAGCAAATCGAGCAGAGCTACCTGCCCAAGCTCCGCAAGCTCCTTTATCTGCTGGCCATAAGCGCACCCTCGTCGCCAAACGTGAGCCGGCTGAGCAAGGAGATCAGTACGAGCCGCGCTACGGTTACGAACTACATCAAGTACCTGACCGACGCCCGCCTCACCAACATGCTTTATAGAGCCGGCGAATCATTCCCCAAAAAGCCGGACAAAGTGTACATGAACAACACCAACCTGATGTTCCCCATACGCCCCACGCAGGTCGATCCCCAGGCCTTGCGCGAAACCTTCTTCTACAACATGCTCCACAAGGATCACCGGCTCAATACCGGCAATCGCCATGCGCAATTCCTGGTGGACGATAAATTTCATTTCAGGATAGAAGAAGCGGCGGCCGCAGGGCGGAACAAAGGGCGCACGGATGTGTTTTACGCCGTCGACGGCATCACCGCCGGCCGTAGCCCTTGCATGCCGCTGTGGCTATTCGGCTTCCTGTATTAGAATCATTCGATAACTTTTAAATAAATCCTTACAATGTCAAAAGACAAACAATTTCTCACTTGCGACGGAAACCAGGCAGCCGCACACATATCTTATATGTTCAGCGAAGTGGCCGCCATTTATCCGATCACACCTTCATCCGCTATGGCCGAATACGTGGACGAATGGGCAGCCTCCGGGCGAACGAACATATTCGGCGAAATAGTAACGGTGCAGGAGATGCAGTCGGAAGGCGGAGCTGCCGGCGCCGTGCACGGCTCTCTTCAGGCCGGAGCTCTGACCACCACCTATACGGCCTCGCAAGGCCTGCTGCTCATGATTCCGAACATGTACAAGATTGCGGGCGAGCTGCTGCCATGCGTATTCCACGTATCGGCTCGAGCTCTCGCCTCGCATGCGCTGTCTATCTTCGGCGATCATCAGGACGTGATGGCCTGTCGGCAAACCGGCTTTGCCATGCTGGCCGAAGGATCGGTGCAGGAGGTGATGGACCTTGCCGCCGTAGCTCATCTGGCAACCATCAGGGCGCGGGTGCCCTTCGTTAACTTCTTCGACGGCTTCCGCACATCGCACGAGGTGCAGAAGATAGAATCGCTCGCCAACGACGACCTGGCTCATCTCATCGACGGCAAGGCCCTGGCCGAGTTCCGTGCGAGAGCGCTCAATCCTCATCAGCCCGTTGCACGCGGAATGGCCGAGAATCCGGACGTATACTTCCAGCACCGCGAAGCATGCAACGGATATTACGATGCCGTACCGGCCATTGTGGAAGAGTACATGAAGGAGATATCCCTCATCACCGGCCGCAAGTACAGCCTGTTCGACTACTACGGAGCCGAGGATGCCGACCGTATCATCATCGCTATGGGATCGGTAACGGAAGCCATTCGCGAGACGATAGACTATCTGAGGGCAAAGGGCGAGAAGGTAGGCTTAGTAGCCGTGCACCTGTATCGGCCCTTCTCCGTGAAGCATCTGGCACGGGCCATACCCGCTACCGTCAAGCGCATAGCCGTGCTCGACCGCACCAAGGAACCCGGAGCCGCAGGCGAACCGCTGTACATGGACATAGTGGAAGCCTTCGCACAAAGCCGTGACATCAAGGTCGACGCCAAGCCCGTCATAGTCGGCGGGCGCTACGGGCTGTCGTCCAAAGACACAACCCCGGCGCAGATACTGTCGGTATACGAAAACCTCTCGCTGCCCGAACCCAAGAACGGATTCACGATCGGCATAGTCGACGACGTTACCTTCACATCACTCCCCCAAAAGGAAGAACTGGTGTTCGAGGGAGGCTCCTACGAAGCCAAGTTCTACGGCCTCGGAGCCGATGGCACCGTGGGCGCCAACAAAAACTCCATCAAAATCATAGGCGACAATACCGACAAATACTGCCAGGCCTACTTTGCATACGATTCCAAGAAGTCCGGCGGATTCACCTGCTCGCATCTGCGCTTCGGCGATTCGCCCATACGCTCCACCTACTTGGTCAATACGCCGAACTTCGTTGCCTGCCACGTTCAGGCCTACCTGCGCATGTACGACGTCACCAAAGGACTGCGGCCCGGAGGCACCTTCCTGCTGAACACCGTATGGGAGGGCGAGGAGCTGGAGAACAACCTGCCGAACAAGGTCAAGCGAGTATTTGCACGCAATAATATAAAGGTGTACTACATCAATGCCACCCGCATAGCGCAGGAGATTGGCCTCGGCAATCGCACGAACACCATCCTCCAGTCGGCCTTCTTCCGCATCACCGAAGTCATACCCGTAGACCTTGCCATAGAGCAGATGAAGAAAGCCATCGTCAAGTCCTACGGAAAGAAGGGCGAGGAGATAGTCCGGCAAAACTATGCAGCCGTAGACCAGGGCGGAGCCTACAAGGCACTTGAGGTCAAACCCGAATGGGCCGGCCTGCCCGACGACGAGCTCGCCCGCAAAGGCGACCCCGACTTCATCGAGCGCGTGGTGCACGTTATCAACGCACAGGACGGCGACCTGCTTCCCGTATCCACCTTCGCCGGACGCGAAGACGGCACCTGGCAGCAAGGAACAGCCCGATACGAGAAGCGCGGCGTGGCGTCGCACGTTCCGGTATGGCAATCGGCCAACTGCATACAGTGCAACCAGTGCGCCTACGTTTGCCCCCATGCATCCATCAGGCCCTTCGTACTGGACGGCGGCGAGCAGGCGGGAGCCCCCTTTGCCGATATGCTCAAAGCCACCGGCAAGCAGTTCGACGGCATGAAGTTCCGCATACAGGTCGACGTGCTCGACTGCCTCGGATGCGGCAACTGCGCCGACATCTGCCCGGGCAACAAGCAGGGCAAGGCCTTAGCCATGACGGAGCTCGAAACCCAGCTCGGCGAGGCCGACAACTGGACCTACTGCGCCGACAAGGTCACAAGCAAGCAGCACCTTGTTAATATCAACGCCAACGTGAAGAACTCGCAGTTTGCCACCCCGCTCTTCGAGTTCTCCGGAGCATGCTCCGGCTGCGGCGAGACGCCTTACGTGAAGCTCCTCACACAGCTGTTCGGCGAGCGGCAGATGATTTCGAACGCCACCGGATGCTCCTCCATCTACTCCGGCTCCGTGCCCTCCACGCCCTACACCACCGACAGCCGGGGCAGGGGCCCCGCATGGGCCAACTCCCTCTTTGAAGACTTTGCCGAATACGGCCTCGGAATGACGCTGGGCGTAGACAAGATGCGCGCCCGCATAGCCGGGCTGATGACGCAGGCCATAGCAGCCGGATGCCCTCCGGAAGCCGCCGCTCTGTACACAGCCTGGATAGCCGGCATAGACGACGCCAAGATAACCTCCGAGCTCGCTCCGCAAATCCGAGCCATGCTCGAAGCGGACACAGCCGGCGAGAATCCCCTGCGCGCCCAGCTCCGCGAGCTCGCTCCCTATCTGGAAAAGCGCTCGCAATGGATCATAGGAGGCGACGGAGCATCCTACGACATAGGATTCGGAGGCCTCGACCATGTGCTGGCATCGGGCAAGGACGTCAACGTGCTTGTGCTCGACACCGAGGTGTATTCCAACACCGGCGGACAGTCGTCGAAAGCCACTCCGCTGGGAGCCATAGCCAAGTTTGCCGCATCCGGCAAGCGCATCCGCAAGAAAGACCTGGGCCTCATCGCCGCCACCTACGGCTACGTGTACTGCGCACAGATAGCCATGGGAGCCGACCAGGGCCAAACCCTCAAAGCCATACGCGAAGCCGAAGCCTATCCGGGCCCCTCGCTCATCATTGCCTACGCCCCCTGCATCAGCCACGGCCTCCGCATCGGCATGGGCAAAAGCCAGGAGGAGGAAGCTCGCGCCGTGGCATGCGGCTATTGGCATCTGTGGCGCTACAATCCGGCGCTCGAAGCCGAAGGCAAGAACCCCTTCACGCTCGACAGCAAGGAGCCGAACTGGGACAAGTTCGAGGACTTCCTGATGGGCGAAGTGCGCTACTCCTCCGTGGTGAAGCAATATCCGGCCGAAGCCGCCGAGCTCTTCGCCTCGGCCCGCGACAACGCCCAGTGGCGCTATAATACGTACAAGAGGCTGGCATCAAATTAAGAATCCGGCAACTGATAACAATGGAAGAGCCGCCGAACCGGAAGATGTTCGGCGGCTCTTTGTGTCTTAGCCCGAGGAAAGTGCGGGCTCCCTTGCCTTATAGATTTCACCGGTAGCTTTAGTATGTGATGCCCTGAAGCCGTTGCCATAGCCGTCCTAAGGTTCGGAAAGCCTGCCAGGAAAAATCCGGGGTTTCCTAACGTTAGGAAAGCTCGCCCGGAAAAAAGTCGGGCTTTAGCAACGTTCGGAAAGCCTGCCCGGAAAAAGTCGGGCTTTAGTAACGTTCGGAAAGCCTGCCCGGAAAAATCCGGGGTTTCCTAACGTTCGGAAAGCCCCAAATAATTTTTTTGTAAAGGCCGTAACGTTAGGAAAGCTCAAACTCAAAAAAAACGGCATTTTCCTAACGTTAGGAAAGCCCAAACTCAAAAAAAACAGCCGATCCTAACGTTAGGAAAGCCCGAACTCGAAAAAGGCTTTACAAATGTAACACTACAATGCCTCCGCCAAAACAAATCGGGGCTTTAGTAACGTTAGGATAGCTTGCCCGGAAAAAAGTCAGGGCTTCCTAACGTTAGGATAGCTTGTCCGGAAAAAGTCAGGGCTTCCTAACGTTAGGATAGGCTGTCCGGAAAAAGTCAGGGCTTCCTAACGTTAGGATAGGCTGCCCGAAAAAAGTCAGGGCTTCCTAACGTTAGGATAGGCTTGACCGGAAAAAGTCAGGGCTTCCTAACGTTGGGATAGGCTTGTCCGGAAAAAGTCAGGGCTTCCTAACCTTACAAAAGGCTGCCCCGGAAAATCATTCACGCCCATGCAAGCTCCCTATATGCATTTTCTTGCATCCGGCTGCTTGCATGGCCGTAGCTTAAGCAGGACTTTTTGCCCGGACAGGAGTGTGGTGGCTAAGAGATAGAGGTTGCCGCCGTCGGTGATGCCGGTTCGTCGGCGGAGGGCTTCGACGGTGAGGGGGAAGTTGCGGACGGTGATGTTGGCCTGTGGAATGGCTTTGCGAATGCTGCGGCAAAGGGAGCCGGAGAAGGGGATTACTTCGTCGACCGTGAAAGTGCGTCCGGGAAAGCCGGCTACGAGGCTGTCGGATGTGTAGCAATGGCTGTCGGGATGCAGCTTGCGTACGCCCGGGCGGGTGATGCTTTTGAAGGCGCCGGCCTTGAGGATGGCGGCGTTGGGCTCGTAGATGTATTGCATTACGGCTGGCGAATGAGTAATCGTCAGGTTCTTTTCTTCCTGGCGGTCGAACACGAAGGTCTCAGCTCCGGCGGAGGTGAAGTTGATGCAGTTGACGGCCGGCGATGCGCCCTGCGGGTTGCGCTCTACGACTGCGAGCAGCTCCTTGCACTCGTTCCGGACGGCCAGGACGTGCACGCCCGTTGTGCCGGGCAGCAGCCGTAGCATGCGGTCGATGTCGACCATAGGCGAGAGCTTGGCTATTACTTTGGGGGCAAGCTCCAGGAGGCGGGGGAGCAGGCTGGGGAGGTTGGGCTCGCTGTCGTCCGGAGTGATGACGCGCCGGTGAGGCGTGGGCCTCCTGTCGGGGTCGACGTAGAACACATCGGTTTCGGGCAGCTGCGGGAGGATGGCTTCGGCTTCGCCCTCAATCACAGCTATGTTGTCGAGGCCGAGCAGGCGGAAGTTGTGTGCGGCGGCTCGGCAGCAGTCGCTGTTGCGGTCAACGTAGGTGAGGTGGGCGGCCCGTTGGGCGAGGAAATAGCTGTCGGCGCCAAGTCCGCCGGTGAGGTCGCACACGCGGTCGGATGGGCTAATCAGGCTCTGCTTGTAGGCGGCGGTCTGCTCGGAGGAGCACTGCTCGGCCGCTTTGGCGGAGGGGAATATCAGCCGGGGATGATGGGCCCATGCCGGAAGCTTATCCCGAATCAACTTCCTTGCAGCTATTTGACCGGCTGCAAAACGGAGGTCGATTCCGGGATATAGCGATGCGCGCAGTAGGAGTTCGACAGGGTCGTCGCCTTCGTGGGCGGCAATGAAGTCGAACAGCGCGTCGTCGTCAGAAGTTAAGATTGAATCCGACAATGAAGTGAAAACCTTGCAGGGGGTATCCGTAGATCACTTCATACTTCCGATCGAGGATATTGTTTAGCTTCAGATACAGGCCAAGGCTGTTGTTGATGCGATAGGAGGAGGTGAGGCCGAGCTCGTGTATGTCGGCCATGGCCTCGTTCCAGCCAACGCGCGACACCCGGCCGGAAGCCAGGTAATAGTCGAGCGAGAACGCCAGCGGATCTATGGGCCGAACGAGCAGTCCGGCCGAGCCTTCAACTCGCGGACGTCCGTATGCGGCCGGGCGCGGATGTATGAGTATGTCGCCGGTCGTTTCCTGATTGGGGTCGCTCACCTGCCAATGGTTGTAAACGCCCTTGAGCCTTATCTCGAAGAGGTGATGCAGGGCGTATTTCAGCTCAAGGCCTCCGTAGAGATGCCTTGAGTTGAGCGCCATCGTATGGCTGAGGTTGCCGAAGCCCATCCAGCTTCTGTTGGGGATGAAAAAGTAATCGTCGGCCGTGTATTTGTATCCTCCGAAGAGATTAAACCAGAATCCCGGCGCTACGCCCGACTTCAGCCCTATGAGGGCGTCTATCAGCGTGCGCGAAGGCAGCGTGCGCGAGTAGGTGTCTATGTATCGGTTTTCCTCGGCCATTTGCAGGAGGTTGTTGGTTTTAAGGCCGCCTCCGAGCTTGGCGTACAGAATGGTTTTTGCTCCCAGGTTGAGGTCGATGGCCAGATTGGGCGAGGCGAATACCTTGGCTTTGCTTCCGGTGAAGAAGAGTATGTTGGCTCCCAGGGTGAGGTTCCAGAAGTCGCCTTCCTGTTTGTAGTAGGGCATTATGCGTCCGGCCAGGAAGTTCTCAAGCTCGATGTGCGATGCGGGCAGCACGTAGTGGAAATAGTCGAAGGAAGCATCCGCCCCTACCCACTGCACTCCGCCTACGGCTGCGGAAAGGCCGAAGCGGGCGCCGATCATGTTCTCGCCCACTCCCTCGGCATCGGCTCCGAGGCCATACTTATAGGAGATGCTGTTGAATCGCAGGTCGGCGTAATAGTTGAGCGATGTGGTTCCTTCCACCGACTGCACTCCCGTTTCAACCGCGATGCGCCTTGCCGCCTGGTTGGTTTTAGTGTCGACGGATTGAGGTTGCGGCAAGACGGAGTAAGGACTCGGATCCGGGAGCCCGTAGTAGTTGAAGAGGGAGTATCCGTATCCGGCATTGAGCTTGAGCGTCGCTTTGCTGAATTTGTGGAGGAATCGCAGCGAAGCCAGGTTGTCGTTTATCCGTGCCCTTGTTGATTCTCCTTTCATGAAATCGTTAATGTACTTCACGTCGCCATTGGTGGAGCGATGCGAGAGGTAAACGTTCAGTATGTCCTTTTCGGAGCTGAGGATATGGTATCCGGCGTCGCCGTTTATGTTGAGATAGTTTCCGGCTCCCAGGTTGAAGTATCCGCGTCGCTTGTCGTAATCAATTCCTGTTTTGTACTTCCCGGATGAGAGCAGGCCGATTTCGCGTTTCGGGTCGGTTGGCAGCGACAGGAAGGCATAGTCGATAGCGCTTTTGGCAACGGCCGGGGCTTTCACTTCCGGCAGGGTATTCACCTTGTTGGCATCGCGAACCGAGGGGTCGTATTCGCGTTCGAGAGTAAGCTCCCGGTTCAGCCCCGTTTCGTTTTGAGCCTGCACGGCATTGGGCAGGAGGAGGGCGATGGCGAAGATGGTATATGCGCATATTCCTGCGTTCTTATGCGTAAGGGAGTATGTTGTTGCTTTCATTTCCTTATCAGTTTTTAAGTTTACCCAATCTGTTTTCAATCATATCGGCAATGTCGTCGTTCCCCTTGTAGTTAGTGCGGAGGCTGTTGAGGTATTGCCGTGCTTTGAAGT
>JAITGS010000091.1 GCA_031280435.1 Tannerellaceae bacterium
GGAATCCCCTACTCTTTCGCAGGCGCTACGGTTACTCCCGCCACTCCCAGCCGGGAGATTGTTTGGAGCATAAACTCTTCAGATCCTGCAACCACGGCGGCGGCAGCCATAAGCAACAACCAGCTGATCATCTCAACCGCCGGAACTGTGGTTGTTACGGGAACCGTTGTGAATGGTGAGGGATTGGGCCATGACGTCAAAAAGTACTTCACTATTACGACATACCAGCCTACGTATAACATCAACGACATTAAGGCTATCAACGCTATCATCGACGCGTATAGTCTTTCAGGTTGGACGGCAGCCTCTGCAGAAGACGGCACTGTCGCGCCGAGCACTCCGGGAACGGAAATTACCTGGTCGTCCGCTACGGACAACAAGCGTTTAGAAGGATTGAATTTGAGTGGTCTGAATTTGACGGGGAATCAGTTAGACCTCACCAAGCTTACGGCAATGACCTCGCTGGATGTATCCGGCAACGAGCTGACCGGACTGAATGTTACCGGGCTCACGGCCTTGACGACCCTTGATTGCAGCGGCAATAAGATCCTGGATCTCGACCTGTCAAGCTGCACAGCCCTGGCCTCGGGAACCCTTACAGGCACCGGACAATCGCTTGCGCCCATCACCCTGACAGGCATCAGCACTACGAAGAACGAAGCAGCTATCAGCCTGACCCGGCAGCTCGGCGGCCTGACCACGGGCATCACTCACGATCTGAGCGGAAGCAAACTGATTTCGACGGACTATACCATTACGTCCACTCCGTTCAGCATAGCAACCGGATCGGCAGGCAATGATCTTTCGGGCACCTTAAACCTGACTTACGTTCGCTTCTATGCCGTAAGCGGCATCACGAGCGTTCCGGAAACGGCAGGCAGAGGAGTGGCTCTCACCCTCGTAGGCGCGGTTGAGCCGGACAATGCCAGCTTCCAGAACATAGTTTGGTCTGTCGACAATGCAGGAACAACCGGCGCTACAATAGGCGGCCCCGGCAACGACGTCCTCAGCACAACAACCGACGGAATAGTTGTCGTTAAAGCAACTATTGCCAACGGGCTCTCAAACGACCCGGCAGACTCGCCCAGGGATTACACGCAGACCTTCTCTATAACGGTAAGCGCCCAGGTTGCAGCTACCAAGGTAGTAATCGACCAGGCTGATCCCTCATCAGGTACAAATCCGGATGTTGTAATAGCCTTTGGCGATACCACGCAGCTGACGGCACAAGTCCTCGACGCTTCCGACGTTCTTGCAACAGATCAAACCGTAACATGGAGCAGCAGCGACGAGACCGTAGCCAAAGTTCACCCGATAAGCGGAAAGGTCATAGCAGTAAACTCCGGACAGACAACGATAACCGTCACATCGGTAGACGGCGGCCATCAAGCAAGCATCCTTCTTGAAGTAGGCTCTCCTGTCGCAGTAACCGGAGTAAGTCTCAATGAGACTACGGCTACAATAGGCGCAGACGGAACCCTGCAACTGACGGCTACCGTTGCTCCCGCCAATGCTTCGAATAAGAACGTGACATGGAGCAGCAGCGACATCACCGTAGCCACAGTTGTAAACGGACTTGTCACGGCAGTGTCCACCGGAACGGCTACTATTACCGCAACCTCAGTTGCCGACCCCACCAAGACGGCAACTTGCACTATAACGGTAGATCCCCCTGTTGCGGCAACCTCAGTAACGGTAAGCCCGAATGCAGCCAACTTAGGCGTAGGCGCAACCCAACAGCTTACGGCAACAGTTAACAGCGCTACCTCCGGCGTTCCGGCTACGAACCAGAACGTGACATGGAGCGACGGCGGCTTAGGCTTTGCCACAGTTGACGTAAACGGACTTGTAACGGCAGTAGCCGTAGGAACGGAAACTATAACCGCAACATCAGCCGACGGCGGATTTACGGCAACCGCCACTATAACGGTAAGCGCAGCAGTTCCCGTAACCGCAGTAAGCATCAGCCCGTCAACCGCAGTTACATTAACTCCCGGCGCCACCCAGACGCTGACGGCCAACCTCACTCCAACTAACGGTACCGTTACAAGTATAGCATGGAGCAGCGACAACACTGCCGTAGCAAGTGTTGATGCAGCAGGAATTGTCACAGCAGGAACTACTACCGGAACGGCAACTATAACCGTAACAGTCAACGGCAGCATTACCGCCACTAAGACTATAACGGTCAGCGCCGCTCCTACCACCTACGCAGTCACGGTATCGAGCTCAGGCTCCGGCGCAAGCGGCAGCGGAAGCTACGCAGCAGGCGCAACCGTAAGCATCAGCGCAGGCACAGCTCCGGCAGGCTATCAGTTCAGCCACTGGACGGCCAGCCCCAGCCTTACCTTCGCCAATGCCGGCAGCCCCAGCACCAGCTTTACTATGCCTGCCAATGCGGTGACGGTGACGGCTCACTTCAGTGCCATACCCGATCCGGGCCCCGGCCCCGATCCTAACCCGCCGACCGATCCCGATCTGATCGACATCTACAATGCAATCGACCTCGTGCAGTATTCCACGATCAGCATACCGCAATCGTCCGGCAATACTCAGGAAAGCGTGAGCCAATGGTTGGTAAGCCACCTCAATGCGCTGTTCGCCCAGCATTATTACAACGTGACCGTCAGCATAAGCGGCTTCTCGGCATTCGAGCCGGCCGTGGCAGGTTCGGCGGCCAATCCTAAGGGCACCAACGGCAGTGCGGTCTTCTCCGCAACATTCTCCAAGGGATCATCCTCGGTGCATGTATCCTACCTCAACGGACGGATCGTAGCCACGACCTTTACAGGCAACGAATCGGCCGAGCTTCAGCCTCTGAAAGCTGTCGGCGGCTACAACGCTCTTCTCGTCAGCGGCCTCTTTGCAGGCGATGATCTGAGGATATACAGCATGTCCGGTCAGCTTGTGTACAGCACCAGAGTCAACGCAACCGAAGTGCGGGTCGATCTTGCACGCGGCATCTATGTAGTCATATCCGGCAAAAGAACTGTAAAAGCATCAGTCAGATAGTTTAATAGATCGTTGTATATAGGTAGCACCCTAATCCAGGGAAGAGCCGCCCGACTTATTGTCCGGCGGCTCTTTTATTTATGAGGATGTGCGTAGAGACGCGATGCATCGCGTCTCTACGGCGTTGGACATTGCAGGCGTTGCATCAAAGGCCATCCGCCCACCCAAACAGGAGGCCCGTAGGGGTCGAATATTTTCGACCCTCTGCACGCTCGAACAATATGTCATTCCCGCCTTCGCGGGAATGACCCATTTGGGCAGGCCGAATTACATTTTGACGCGGCCTCCCTCTGTACGCCGGGTTGTATCTTGGGGGCCGTGTGGGTGCGTGTGTAGAGACGCGATTAATCGCGTCTATACGGCGTTGGACATTGCAGGCGTTGCAGCCCAAATAGGAGGCCAGTATGGGGTCCCTTAATCCCATGCTCGGCACACAAAAAAACCCCTTGCTTCAACGACAAGGGGGGAGACAAATAATTTGTAGGGCTTACTCGCCGGCCGGCGGATGCTCGTTAGGGTCGAGCACGTGGGGGCCTCCGCCCGGCTGTTGGGTAGGCGGGTTAACGGACGGGTTCATGGTGTCGGGATTTTGATTGTCGCCCGGAGGAGGCGCCGGGTTGGTGGTGTCGGGGGTTTGGGTGGCGTCGTCGGTCTTGTCGTCGGATTTGATTTTATGGCGACCGCGGCGGGCGAGAACCAGTTCGGCATCGCTGACGGCGCCTGATATGCGCTCGCGCACTTCGATGAGGGCGGCGCGGACGGCCGGATCTTTGGGGCCAAACTCATTGGCTGTCCAGGCGGCGCTCACGGCCTCCACGAATGCGTCGAACACTTCGTCGACATTGTTGCGGGCGACGTACAGCGTACCCATATCGGCCGCCTGAGCCTTGTCGAACGAGCGTTCGCGAAACAGATCTATGAAGGCCTCGTTCGCGGCCTTTGCCATGCCTATGAGCTGCGTCAGCTCAAGCGTTTCTATGAAGGGTTTCCACTGCGGCTTGTCGCAGTCTTCCAGGAAATTAGTCATAAGGCCGTTGGCATCCGTATAGTTCGCCAGGCTCATATCCTTGTATATATTGTGTAAAAACTGAAGGCTCTCGCCGGCCGCTGCCTTGGCAGCATTGTCGAAAAACTTAGCCATGTTAACGGAGTTCCAGAAGAACGTGAACAGTGAGATGCGCTTTTCGTGCAGCGCGACCATATCTTTTGTTTGCGGAGCAGCCTGGCTCTGCTTGAACAGCTCGTCTTCCTTCTGGTAGGTAGTCCTTAGGGTAGCGAAGATGCCGCTGGCCGTCGGCAGCGAAGGCATTATAGCAATAAGATGCTTGATGATGCCGCTTGCGTAAAAGTCCGCATGCTCGGCATTGTGAAGCTTCCTCAGAAGGCTTTTGAAAGCGAATGATATAAATCTTGTCATAAATTCCATTATTAAGTGTGATCAATATTCTTAATCGGATTCCGTACATTTGCACGCTTTTATTCCCAAAGCGAACACAATCTTAATAAACAACAATATTATGGTAGAACAAAAAGAAAAACTATTCTACGAATTTCCACCCGTCACTACCGAAGAGTGGATGGCGAAGATTACGGCCGACCTTAAAGGAGCTCCGTTTGATAAGAAACTGGTTTGGAAGACCGGCGAGGGCTTTGATGTTAAGCCCTTTTATCGTGCCGAAGACATAGAAGGCCTAAGCCGCATGTCGTCATTGCCCGGCGAGTATCCTTATCTGAGAGGTACGCGGAAAGACAATGACTGGAAGATACGGCAGGACATGGAGGTAACAGACTTTGGCGCTGCCAATGCGGAGGCGCTCGACTTGCTCTCTAAGGGCGTAACCTCGCTGGGCTTTCACTTTGCGGGCGAGGATGTGTCCGCCGATAATATAGCCGTGCTCCTGCGCGGGATTCATGTGGAAGCAGTAGAACTGAACTTCAAGACTTGCCAAAAGAAGACGACGGAGCTTATCCATATCCTTGGCAGCTACTTTATAGCGCAGGGGGCAGACCTCGGCAAGTGCTTCGGCTCGGTGGATTACAATCCTTTCAAGAAGCCTCTGATTAAAGGACTGGAGAGCGATAACTGGGTGGCGGAAGCGGCTGAAGTGCTGAAGGCCGGGATGGCTATCCCGAGATACAAGGTGCTTGCGGTGGACGCTTGCCTGCTGAATGATGCCGGGGCGTACATATCGCAGGAGCTCGGATACGCGCTTGCGTGGGGCAATGAGCTGATTGAGAAACTTGCGGAGGCGGAGTTCCCGGTAGACGTGATAGCGAAGAAGATTAGATTCAACTTCGGTATCAGCTCAAACTACTTTCTGGAGATAGCCAAGTTCCGTGCCGCTCGATGGTTATGGGCCGAGATCGTTGGAGCTTATGCGCCGAAGTGCGCACACGATTGCCCGAATAACCGTCCCGACGGCATGTGCAGATGCGCATGCAAGATGTCGGTGCAGGCCCGCACGTCGGAATGGAATATGACCGTATATGATGCGCACGTCAACCTGCTGCGTACTCAAACGGAGGCCATGTCGGCAGCAATAGCCGGAGTGGACTCGATAACGGTAGCGCCCTTCGACAGGATGTTTGCTTCGCCTAATGAGTTCTCCGGCCGTATTGCACGCAATCAGCAGCTGTTGCTTAAGGAAGAATCGCACTTCGACAAGGTGACGGATCCTTCGGCCGGCTCCTATTATATAGAGGCCTTGACGAACTCTATGGCCGACGTTGCATGGAAGCTATTCCTCGCAACGGAGGAGCAGGGCGGCTTCTATGCGGCAGTCCGTTCGGGCGCCGTGCAGAAGGCAGTCGGAGCCTCATCGCTGGCTCGCCGGAAAGCTATTGCAACAAGGCGCGAAGTTCTGCTCGGAACCAACCAGTATCCTAATTTCACGGAGACGGCAGCGGAGAAGATGGGCGAGAGCCGATGCGATTGCGGATGCGACGGCGCAGCAACCATCCCAGCGCTCGATTTCAGCCGCGGAGCATCGGAGTTTGAAGCCTTGCGCCTCGCAACGGAGAAGAGCGGACGGACTCCCAAAGTGTTTATGCTTACGATAGGTAATCTGGCTATGCGCCTGGCGAGATCGCAGTTCTCGTGTAACTTCTTTGCATGCGCAGGCTATAAGGTCATAGACAATCTGGGATTCGAAACCGTGGAAGCAGGCATAGAGGCAGCAGTAAATGCCGGAGCCGATATAGTGACGCTATGCTCAAGCGACGACGAATATGCAAGCCTTGCCGTTCCGGCCTTCAGGGCCCTTGCCGGGCGAGCTATATTCGTAGTGGCAGGCGCTCCCGAATGTGCGGAAGAGCTGAAGGCCGCCGGCATCACCGAATTTATAAACGTAAGGAGCAATGTGCTGGAAACGCTGAAGGGCTTTAATTCGAAACTTGGTATTAATTAAAGAAAGAACATGAAACCGAATTTTAAGAATATAGATATACATAACACCGGGTTCGCCGCAACCGATGCAGCCCTGTGGGCACAATCCAACTTCTCGGACGATGCATCATGGCACACACCGGAGCACATCGTAGTTAAGCCCGTTTATACCAAAGAAGATCTGGAAGGCATGGAGCATCTGAACTATGCATCCGGGCTGCCTCCGTATCTGCGTGGGCCCTATTCGGGCATGTTCGCCATGCGGCCGTGGACAATCCGTCAGTATGCAGGCTTCTCCACAGCAGAGGAATCGAATGCCTTTTATAGGCGCAACCTCGCTTCAGGGCAAAAGGGCCTCTCCGTTGCATTCGACCTTGCAACTCATCGCGGGTACGATGCCGATCATGAGCGCGTTGTAGGCGACGTGGGCAAGGCCGGCGTATCCATCTGCTCGCTTGAGAATATGAAGACGCTCTTCGACGGTATTCCGCTGGGCAAGATGTCTGTTTCCATGACTATGAACGGAGCCGTTCTGCCCGTGATGGCCTTCTATATCAATGCAGGCCTCGAGCAGGGAGCCAAGCTTGAAGAAATGGCCGGGACTATACAGAACGACATCCTTAAGGAGTTCATGGTGCGTAATACCTATATATATCCTCCGGAGTTTTCTATGAAGATAATAGCGGATATATTCGAGTATACCTCTCAGAAGATGCCAAAGTTCAACTCCATCTCCATTTCCGGCTATCACATGCAGGAGGCCGGGGCAACGGCCGACATAGAGATGGCCTACACGCTATGCGACGGGATGGAATACCTCCGTGCCGGAATTAATGCAGGTATAGACGTAGATTCGTTTGCCCCGCGCCTTTCCTTCTTCTGGGGCATAGGTATGAACCACTTTATGGAGATAGCCAAGATGAGGGCCGCGCGAATGCTTTGGGCTAAGATAGTGAAGAGCTTCGGGGCCAAGAATCCAAAGTCGCTTCCGCTGCGTACGCATAGCCAGACTTCGGGCTGGTCGCTGACGGAGCAGGATCCCTTCAACAACGTCGGACGCACATGCATAGAGGCCATGGCCGCCGCCTTAGGGCATACGCAATCGCTGCACACCAACGCCCTCGACGAAGCTATCGCTTTGCCGACCGACTTCTCGGCTCGTATCGCCAGGAATACTCAGATATACATACAGGAAGAAACCCAGATCTGCCGCGAGATAGATCCCTGGGCTGGCTCATACTACGTCGAATCTCTCACACACGAGCTCGCGCAGCGCGGCTGGCAACTCATTCAGGAAATCGAAAGCATGGGCGGAATGGCTAAAGCCATAGAAACCGGCCTTCCGAAGATGCGCATAGAAGAAGCCGCCGCACGCACTCAGGCGCGCATCGACTCCGGTACGCAAACCATAGTAGGCGTCAACAAATATCGCCTCGAAAAGGAAGCTCCCATAGACATACTCGAAATAGACAACACAGCCGTTCGACACGATCAGGTTGAGCGACTGAAAACCCTGCGCGCAGGTAGAGACGAAGCAGCCGTCAGGCAAGCTATTGCCGACATAACCGAAGCTGCCCGGACAGGCAAAGGCAACCTCCTGGAGCTTGCCGTCAAGGCTGCCGGACTGCGCGCCTCCCTCGGCGAAATTTCAGACGCCTGCGAAGCTGTTGCAGGCCGGTATAAAGCAATCATCAGAACAATATCAGGAGTGTATTCATCGGAAACAGGAAAAGATGCAGACTTCGCCAAGGCTGTTGAGCTCGCCGCCAAGTTTGCCGAGAAAGAAGGCCGTCAGCCTCGAATCATGATCGCAAAGATGGGCCAGGACGGACACGATCGCGGAGCCAAGGTTGTAGCCACAGGCTATGCCGACTGCGGCTTCGACGTCGACATGGGGCCGCTATTCCAAACGCCGGCCGAGGCAGCTCGCCAGGCCGTTGAGAACGACGTTCACGCAATGGGCGTATCTTCGCTTGCCGCCGGGCATAAAACGCTCGTCCCGCAGGTGATAGACGAACTTCGCAAGCTTGGCCGACCGGACATCATAGTCGTTGCCGGAGGAGTTATTCCGGCGCAGGACTACGATTTCCTTTACAAGGCTGGCGTAGCGGCGATCTTCGGGCCGGGGAGCTCGGTCGCGAAAGCCGCAGTGCAGATTTTGGAGATATTGCTTGATTAAGCAATATCTTTTACTTGAAAACAAAGAGCCGCTGAATAATAAAACATTCAGCGGCTCTTCTTTTTTCAACCGATAGCCGGCTTATTGCTATTTGGCTATGGCCTTGATTGTGCTCTTGCCGGAGCTTACGATATAAACGCCGCGGGCTGCGTCGAGGCGCACCTCGGCGGCATCAGCCTTTGCGCTGTATACAAGCTGTCCGGTAGCGTTGTAGACCTTCAGCTCGTCGCCGGGGGTCAGGCCGCTGATGAGGAGCGCACCACCTTCGGATACGGCTTTCAGCGATCCTGCGGCAGCGGCTTCGTTGCCGGAGGTGAACTTGGTTGCCACTATCGTTCCGTAGAGATAGGAGGCCAATACCGACTGGCTTCCCTTAGCGAAGTTGGCTGAGAAGGTAACGGCTCCGTTGGTGCCTTCGACGTTGGCGGCTGTACCCTCGGCTGCCGGCTCGAAGGCTGAGAAGGTCAGAGCGCTAACCGTTACGTAGTACTGCAACTGCTCGAACTGGGTGTTGAGGTAGCTCGTCAACCAAGCCGCTATTTCGGTCTCTGTATTGCCGGCCGACTGCGGGATGTTGATAGTGCTAAACTGAATCGTGGTGAGGGCGGCGTAGATGGCTGTCAGATCCGGATCGGGGGTCGGTTCCGGATCAGGATCGGGTGTCGGAGGAGCCGTAACCGTTACGGCGCAGGTGGCCGTTACTCCGCTGGCTTCGTTCTTGGCTGTGATGGTAGCCGTGCCGGGAGCGATGTAGCTAACGAGGCCGGCGTTGCTAACTGTTGCAACTGCGGTATTGCTGGAGCTCCACGCAATGCTCTTGTCGGTAGCATCGGAGGGGAGTACGGTGGCCGTAAGTTGGGC
>JAITGS010000130.1 GCA_031280435.1 Tannerellaceae bacterium
TGTTGAATGGCTCGCTGACATCCTGAACCGAATTAACGACTGCAAAATCAACGACCTGCACTTGTTGTTGCCCGGCAAGTGGGAAAAATCATAGAGGTGTACTTCGCCGAATGGTTACGCTATAATGCATATTGTCTGGCAGATGATATTATGGAACCCTATCGTCCGTTTGTAGATAAATTAGTGGTAGAAATCGTGAACGGCAATACCAATATTCAGGAATTATCGAAGGAAATAAAGATAAAATTGCTGAATATCCCCGTTCTGGATGTGGTTATTAATGGACAACGAAGTCCTTTGATGATTGCTGCAGGTTTGACGGCAGCTTCTTTGGCAAAATGTTATTTAGGAGAAAGCCGTAAAATTGCATATCCGAATTTTTGAGCGAGGAGGATAATGTGATTTTTCTCTAATAGGATCAGTATAAAATATTATATGGACAGGTTTAGCGAGTATCGAATCATGTGGGTAATGGTTTTTTTTGATTTGCCGACCGAGACGAAAAAAGACAGGAAAGCAGCTACTAATTTTCGGGACAGGTTGGGGAAAGATGGATTTAATATGTTTCAGTTTTCCATCTACATGCGTCATTGTGCCGGTCGGGAAAATGCCGACGTTCATATTAAGCGGGTTAAATCATTTTTGCCGGAACATGGGCGTGTTGGTATTCTATGCGTTACCGATAAGCAATTCAGTACGATTGAATTGTTTTTCTGTAAAAAGCCGGAAAATGTTTCAGTGCCTAACCAGCAGCTCGAACTTTTTTAATATCACAACCAAACATAAATAACACTTGCAAAAGTAAAATGAGTTAATGATACTCTCATTGGCTTTGAATAGAACATATAACAATATGGGCTCTATCACCCGATTTTGACGGTTCCCGAAAGTAGACGCATGATTCCCGGCAGGCCCTAAATATAGTTGGTCCACTGCATTTACTCCTGTGCGGTCAACTCAAATGGTACCGTATTCCTCCGAATGCTCATCGCATCGTACAACTTTAATGCATCTTGACTTGTTTTAGATGGCCGCTCATGATTTTAATATTTTAAATGAGTTAAGCGGAGATAATAGTAGGTGGTATATTCGCCAATCCCTATCTCGCGGCTGTCATTAAATTGCAGCTTGTCGTGAGGATATGGGGCTACCTCTCCACTGAAGTGTACGCGCGTCGGTTCTTGCGGTAAGATCAGCGTATCGGGAAAGTCTACAATTAAGAAGAAGTCGGCACAGTCGATAGTTCCGGGTATGCCGGAAAAAACTCCTGTAAATTCCAGCGGCTGCGAAGAATCAGCATCATAGGAATAGTGCTTAAGCATGCCTTCTTCATCCGCAATAGCCGTCCATACCAATGTATCCACCGGCTCCTCCACAACCGTATCCGCAGGCGGAGGCACAACCTCCGGCCCATCGCCACTCCCCCGCATCCCGCAAGGGCAAGGAAAAGGGCGACCCCTGTAACTAATAATATAATGTGTATCCTTTTCATTGTGTTTAAATTTTTAATCTTTATAATTTATTTCTAAGTCGCGGATCAAACCTACCGGAGCAAATCTGACGCTTGAATCGGCACAAAACGAAAGCAGGGTGTCGGTAACATGGCCGCTGATTCTGACAGGCAAGCCCTTTTGCCGGTAGGCGTCCGGAACAGGTTCGCATGGCAACAGTAGCCAGGCATGAAATTCCGGATAGCTTGAATCGAGAGCAATATAGAACAGCTCCTGCTCTTCTATGTCACCTATGCCCTGAAAGCAATATTTGCCGATATGGCCCGGCACATCGGTCAGCGTGCGTAATACCTTCTGATGCGCCGTCCGATCGCATATATTATAGTCATAGGTCGTATCCTCCTCATCACCACTCCTCCCCGCATCCCGCAAGGGCAAGGGCAAGGAAGAGGGCCACTCCCGTAACTAATAATATAATGTGTAATACTTTCATTTTGTTTTATAGATAAAAAATAACTGATACCGAGGGGAGGGCATATTTATCCGGCTCCCGCCTCCGTCGTTCGGGAGCCGCGGCGGGATGCCTTCGCGGGGAAGGCTGTATGTAAGGGTTCCGTTCATTTTGATAGCTGTGTTTTATATCCGCCTCAAATTTAAAACTTTTTGGGAGATGCCGCATACGCCGGGCAATGCCGCCAACTTTTTGCCCCGGACTCACTGCATCGTTGCAAGCCTGCAACGGCTCCGGATTTTCGCTCTCGATGCAGCGAAATAACGCCATTTTTTTTGCAGAAAGCCAAAGCATCGCTTCAACGGCTCAAATCGATTTGCAGGAAGCCAAAGCAAGCTTTCAACGGCTCAAATCGATTTGCAGGAAGCCAAAGCAAGCCGTCAACGGCTCAAACCGATTTGCAGGAAGCCAAAGCAAGCTTTCAACGGCTCAAACCGATTTGCAGGAAGCCAAAGCAAGCTTGCAACGGCTCAAATCGATTTGCAGGAAGCCAAAGCAAGCTTTCAACGGCTCAAATCGATTTGCAGGAAGCCAAAGCAAGCTTTCAACGGCTCAAACCGATTTGCAGGAAGCCAAAGCAAGCTTGCAACGGCTTCGGCCGATTTCAGGTACGTTGCAACGAGGTTTCGGCTACGAAAATTTCATTGCATTGCAGGCTTGCATCAATGCAAAAAAAGAATTATGTTTGCAGCCTGATAATAAAAACAGAATCAAATGACACGATTTATTCCAATTAATTTCAAGGCTCTGCTGCGGCACCTGCATATTGCCGAGCATTACGATTTCTTTGAGCACAGCATCATAGCCAGGTTGTCGACTTTAATGACGGCCGTTACCGCCCTGACCGGCATATTCAACGTACTGAAAGAGACTTTCCTGCGGGAAGATGCCTACTACAAACAAAGCCTCGCCTCGGCCCTGACCGCGGAAATTGCCAATCTTCACGAGCAGCGTATTGCCGGCTTCAATTTTTTCTGGACCTATGCAGGCATGTTTAAATACTGGGGAGATGCGGCCAAGATACTTGCAGCCGAGAAATTACAGTTCCTGTATAAAACTTACAAAAGCCTGCCCCGCCAGTCGTATCAGGACGCAAGCGGCATGATGACCAACTTCCTTCAGGATTGCAACGTCAACGAGTGGAAGCAATACATACAGGCCCTTGGGCTCACATTTATTTTAGATAAGATAATGGAGGCCAACACAGCCTTCAAGGATTTGTATGTCGACAGGGCAGTCGACAAAGAGCACATCGCCGACATAGGCAAGGCTGTCGAAATCAGAACCGGCGTAGACGACGCCTTCGAGTCACTTGTCGATGCCATCAACGTCGCCTGGAGAACCAACGAAGTAGACGCCAAAGATCCCGCCCTTCGCGCCAAGCTCATAGAGATCAGAGAACTTATCAACGCCTCCATCCACCAGGCCCAGACCACCCTCACCCGCCGCGGGCATCACAAGCCCAAAGATGACGACAACACCGACGAGGGCACCCAGACGCCGATAACGCCTCCGACCCCGCCAACGCCGGGCACCCAGCAGCCGAACACCGACCTGCCCGACGCTCCGCCAACCGAGCAGAATCCAAGCGACGGGCCGCACCATCTCGACCCCAACGAGCATCCGGCAATGGGCGAGTGAAAGGCGAGGGAACAGCGTAAGCCTTAAATATTTCATACATACCTTTAAATCTTTTTCATGGAGAATAATCAAGCCGTCGGAGCCAAAATACGGAGCATCCGCGAATCCAAACAACTGAGCATTGAAGACGTTGCCGCAAGGTCGGGGCTGAGCCTGCGGCAAATAGAAGACATTGAGAACAACAAGGTATTCCCCTCGCTATCGCCACTCATCAAGATAGCCCGCACGCTGGGAGTGCGGCTCGGCACCTTCCTCGACGACCAGGCCGAGCTCGGCCCCGTGATATGCCGCAGCGGAGAATGTCGCAAACGCAACGGGCTCAGCTTCTCGAACAACGCCACCGTTTCGCACAAGCACATGGAGTATTTTGCACTCTCGCAAGGCAAGTCGGGGCGCCACATGGAGCCCTTCATGATAGACATAGCCCATGCCCACGACGCCGACTTCATTCTCTCCACCCACGAGGGCGAGGAGTTCCTGTATGTGCTGGAGGGAGTGGTGGAAATCAACTACGGCAAAAATTCCTACATCCTTGAAGAAGGCGACAGCATCTATTACGACTCCATAGTGGCCCACCACGTGCATGCCTACAACGGCAATCCGGCCCGCATACTGGGCATAGTTTATACGCCTTAATTTCACTCGCGTAAGGCTTTGGAAAAGATGCAACTTCAGGAACGAACCCTTGGGCAGTGGCTCGAATACTGGGCCGAACACACGCCGGACAACGAGTTTATCGTATACTCCGACCGCAACCTGCGCTTCACCTGGCAGGCCTTCAACCGGCGGGTCGACAAGATGGCTAAAGGAATGATGGCAATAGGCATATGCAAGGGCACGCACGTGGGAATATGGGCCACCAACGTGCCCGACTGGCTCACCTTCCTCTATGCCGGAGCCAAAATAGGAGCCGTGCTCGTCACCGTCAATACCAACTACAAGCAAAGCGAGCTGGAATACCTCGTGAAGGATTCCGACCTGCACACGCTCTGCATCACCGAGGGCGTGTTCGACGGCAGCTACGTCGACATGGTTTACGCCATGCTGCCCGAACTGCGCGAGCAGCAGCGCGGATACCTCCGCAGCCCGCGCTTCCCCCGCATGAAGAACGTGGTTTATATAGGCCAGGAAAAGCACCGCGGAATGTATAACACTCCCGAACTCCTTCTGCTCGGCGATAATATAGCCGACAACCTGCTGGCCGAGGCCAAGAGCCTGACCGACTGCCATGACGTGGTGAACATGCAGTACACATCGGGCACCACCGGATTCCCCAAGGGCGTAATGCTCACACATTATAATATAACCAACAACGGATACTTCACCGGCCAAGGAATGGGATTCACGCAGGCCGACAAGCTCTGCTGCTGCGTTCCGCTATTCCACTGCTTCGGCGTGGTGCTGGCCAGCATGAACGTGCTCACGCACGGATGCACACAGGTAATGGTAGAGCGATTCGATCCGCTGGTAGTCCTCGCCTCCATACACAAGGAGCGCTGCACCGCACTGTACGGCGTCCCCACCATGTTTATCTCCGAGCTCAATCATCCCATGTTCGACATGTTCGACCTCACCTCGCTGCGCACCGGGATAATGGCCGGCTCGCTATGCCCCGAAGAAGTAATGCGGGCCGTGACCGACAAGATGCACATCACGCACATCACCAGCGTGTACGGCCTCACCGAGAGCTCGCCGGGCATGACGCACTCCACGCTGGCCGAAAGCTTCGAGGAGAGATGCACCACCGTAGGCAAAGAATATCCCTTCACCGAGGTGAGAGTCATAGACCCCGCCACCCGCAAGGAATGTGCTCCGGGCCAACAGGGCGAGATGTGCTGCCGCGGCTATCTCGTCATGAAGGGATACTACAACAAGCCCCGCGAAACGGCCGAAGTGATAGACGCCGACGGATGGCTGCACAGCGGCGACCTGGGCGTGAAAGACCCGAACGGCAACTATCGCATCACCGGACGCATCAAAGACATGATAATCCGCGGCGGCGAGAACATCTATCCGCGCGAGATTGAGGACTTCCTGTACCGGATGCCGGGCGTGACCGACGTGCAGGTCGTGGGCGTAGCCTCGCCGAAGTACGGCGAAGCCGTAGGCGCCTTCATCACCCTGCAAGACGACACAAGCCTGACCGAGGAGGAAGTGCGCGACTATTGCCGCGGCCAAATCGCCCGCCACAAGATTCCCAAATACATCTTCTTCGTAAAAGAATTTCCGCTGACGGGCAGCGGCAAAATCCAAAAGTTCAGGCTGCGCGAGCTGAGCCTCCGGCTGCTGGCCGAAAGAGGCATAGAGGTAGAGTAGTCCGGGAGCTTTTCCCCAAGCCTTCCCGATAGCAAAGAAGGCGAATGGCCTTTGATGCAACGTTTGCAATGCCTAAGCCCGTAGAGACGCGATTAATCGCGTCTCTACATTTTTGACACATTCAGCCTCCGCATGGGCGGGCGTGAATGATTTATTACTGCGATGACCTACCTGGGCAGGCGTGAAAGGTCTATTTTCGATTCTCCAGCCATTGCTGCACTCGTTGAAATGTTTCTTCAGCCGGATAGAATGTCCCCTTCTCTATTTCATGAAAATGATCCCACCATTCTTCCTGAGTGCCGTGGAAGGGACGGGTGGGATTCCAGCGATCTCTTACGGATATATTCTTGCCGTCCGGCATCTGATGTTGTTTTTTAGCCATGATTTAAATGATTTATTGTTCGGAGCGAAGATATGCGTTTAGGCGGCAAAACCAATTATCTTGCTATCTTTGTCCGCATTGCATCCAACTTAAATATTTTGATTTTATGAAAAAACTATCTTTCTGTTTACTTCTTATTTCATTCTATGCCCTCCTGATTTCGTCATGCACTAAGGAGGCTCCCGTGTCCGACATGAGGCTGTGGTACGACAAGCCGGCTACCAAATGGGTGGAAGCCCTCCCCGTAGGCAACGGCGCTATGGGAGCTATGATCTTCGGCGGAACAGAGAACGAAACCCTGCAACTGAACGAAGAAACCATCTGGGCCGGGCAGCCGAACAACAATGCTAATCCTAACGCTCTCCAGGCGCTGCCCGTCATACGCGCCCTGCTCTTCGAGGGCAAGTTTGCCGAGGCCCAGGAGATGGCCACCCGGCAGGTGATGTCGAACACTAATCACGGCATGGCCTACCAGCCGGCCGGCAATCTGAACCTGACATTCCCCGGACATGAAGCTGCCGCCAACTACTACCGCGACCTCGACATAGCCTCGGCCGTAGCCACGGTGAGGTATTCCGTTGACAGCGTCGACTATCAGCGCGAGATTTTCGCATCGCTGCCCGAACGGGTCATAATCGTGCGGCTCACCGCATCGCAGAAGGGAAAGATCGGCTTCAAAGCCACCTTCGACAGCCCACAGCAAGCCGAAGTGTCAACGCTGGGCGACCTCCTCTTCCTGCGCGGCACCTCCGGCAGCATGGAGGGCTTAGAAGGGAAAGTGAACTTCGCAGCCCTGCTGAGAATCATCCGCGAGAACGGCAGTGTCAGCTCCGACTCCGGCAGCGTCACCCTCGAAGGAGCCGACGCAGCCACATTAATCATATCCATGGCCACAAACTTTGTGGACTATCAAACCCTGGCTACCATTCAGAACGACATTGCAGGCGACAACCTCATCAGCGCGGCCGGCAAGTCATACGACCGGCTCCGCGCCGAGCACGTTGCCGCCTACCGCAAGCAGTTCGACCGCGTGAAGCTCCGCCTCGGCGGCGATACCGCTTCCGTGCATAAGCCCACCAACCTGCGCGTACTCGACTTCGCCAAGGGGAACGACCCGCAGCTCGTGGAGCTCTACTTCCAGTTCGGCCGCTACCTCCTCATCTCGAGCTCGCAGCCGGGAGGACAGCCGGCCAACCTGCAAGGCATCTGGAACGACCGTATGGATCCTCCGTGGGACAGCAAATACACCACCAACATCAACGCCGAGATGAACTACTGGCCGGCCGACGTCACCAACCTGGCCGAGCTTCAGGAACCCTTCATACGCATGGTGAAAGACGTAGCCCGCTCCGGCGCCGAATCGGCAAGGATAATGTACGGCGCCGGAGGATGGGTCATGCATCACAACACCGACATCTGGCGCGTCACCGGAGGCATAGACAAAGCCGCCTCGGGCATGTGGCCCATGGGAGGCGCATGGGTTTGCCGGCATCTGTGGGAGCGATACCTCTTCTCCGGCAACAAAGACGACCTGGCCGACGTTTATCCCGTCATGAAGGAAGCCGCCCGCTTCTTCGTCGACTTCCTCATAGAAGAGCCCACCGAGGGCTATCTGGTAGTATCGCCTTCCAACTCGCCCGAAAACGCATTCATCAAGGAAGGCTACATTACTAACACCTACGGCGTCACTATGGACAACCAGCTACTCTGCGAGCTCTTCGGCAACGTTGCCTCGGCGGCAGCCCTTCTGGGTACCGACTGGGCCTTTGCCGACACATTGCTGCAGCTCCGTTCGCGGCTCTCGCCCATGCGCATAGGCAGGTTCGGGCAGCTGCAGGAATGGTATCACGACCTCGACGATCCGGAGGATAAGCACCGCCACGTGTCGCATCTCTACGGACTTTATCCATCCAACCTCATATCGCCGCAGCGCACCCCGGAGCTCTTCGCCGCCGCCCGCACATCGCTCAATCATCGCGGCGATCCTGCCACAGGATGGTCCATGGGCTGGAAGGTTTGCCTCTGGGCCAGGCTGCTCGACGGCGACCGCGCCCTGAAGCTCATCACCGAGCAACTGCGCCTCACCGACTCGCCCGACACCGAGTATAGAGGCGGCGGCACCTACCCGAACCTCTTCGACTCGCATCCGCCCTTCCAGATCGACGGCAACTTCGGATGCAGCGCAGGCATAGCCGAGATGCTGCTCCAAAGCCACGACGGCGCCCTGCATCTGCTCCCCGCCCTCCCCAAGGCTTGGCACACGGGGCGCGTTGAAGG
>JAITGS010000131.1 GCA_031280435.1 Tannerellaceae bacterium
AGCGGACGTTCGGCCTTCGCCAACCTCGGCAGCAGTAGCGGATTCATGCTGATAGCTCTGGTAATCATAGCCGGCCAATGGCTGATAGTCACCCTCGGTCGGGAGATGTTCAACGTCACCCCGCTGCATGCAATGGATTGGCTGATCATTATCGGCGGCACCTCCGTAGTTCTCTGGATAGGCGAGATAGTCAGAGGAATCAAAAAAGTAAGAGTTTAAGTAGTTCATATAATGTGTGAATGCCCGGAAGACTTGCAGATGCAAGGGCCGGGCATTTTGCTTTTCAAATGGCGTAAGTCGTTTGTATTCAACATGCTTTTTCCTATCTTTGTGCCTTTAAACAATTCAAATAATAATATTAATATTCATCCCAATGGAAACAGAATTTGATATTGAAGCTTATTATGAGCAAGTAAACAACCTAATATCAACCCCACAGGACACTTGGGTTGAGAATTGCAAAAGCGTGATGACGCTTATTGTCATGCGTTGCCTATTTGAAAAGGCAACGGAGAGAGCCGCCGCGGAGATAAAATTGTTTTGCGGTAAACTTTCAATATTCCGAACCGATTTTCTGAAACACTTAGAAAACGACACCAACTATTCGCAAGAGCACAAAGAGAGGGTAATAACTTCTTTTCAAAGAGCCGTCGAGGCCTTCCTGGAAAGAGGGCACCGATTAAACGCCATTATAGAGACCCCCGCCGAATGGAAAAAAGAAGAAGCACAAGGCGACGGCTATTTTGCCAAACTATTTGCAAAGTATCCGAGCCAGATAGAGCTGAAAACTCCCAGAAACAACTTCAACAAATTATTAGGAGCAACACATTTTTCTATTGCTCCCACCATAGATGACAAACAAGGAGCAGTACGCTGGGAAGTCGACGAATCACGATACAGAGCACAAGTCTCGTCATCTCAGATACTGTATAGCAGTTATAACGAATTGTTTGAAACGCTAAAGCTATATTCGGTTCCTATATACAATCAGCGTTTATGCAGTGTGGGGAAGAGCTGTTAGGAGGTAGCCAAACTCTGTGGGGAGTATTGGTTACCTTATTAGTATTGTGCATGTTTGAAAACGAGTCAAACTTCATAATCCAATTCGCAAAAAGTATAGAAGAAGGGCGAGGTTTTTTACGGATATATCAAACACGAATACTCAGCAGATTCGTTGAACATGTAGAAACGATAGACAGATTAATAAGCGCCAACGCAAGGGCAACAGAGGTTAATATAAAGGCCGAAAAGCTGCGTATTGATATTGAAAGAGGGCGCATATCCACCCAAAAAGAGATGGCGTCTTATGCAGATCGCATGAACGAGCGTTCTGTGAGCTTGATACAAAGGCATCTGCCCATGCTGTTATATCTGTTTTTGTACGCATCATTATTCTTGCTTGCGATGCAATACCCGGCGGCATAACTTCTTGGTCTTACTTGTTTGTTTTTTGTTTCTCCCTGCTGTCAATAGAATTTTTCCTCTTTTTTTGGTTGCATAGGCCAGGCGGCGACGATTCTAAGGTTAATCGCGGAACCCCGTCTTGGATATTACTGACGGGAGCCCTGGCTTTTGTTGCAGGTCAAAGTCTTTTGAAGTATCTGGGGAATACCGACATATTGCTTTATTTAGCCATCACTGTTGTGCCTCTGTTCATGATTGCATGGAACCTGTTAAACCGGCTTAAGAATCATATATTTATAGATGAAACATTATCAAAGGAATTTGTAGCGATGGGCATACTTGTGACAATCCTCTTGTCGATAGTTCCTGCCGCTTGTTATTGGTTTTTATTTCAGGAATCCCGGCTTTTATGGCAATTTGTTCACTGCTCAATTCCGGCATTTAGAATAGGTATAATCATATTTATTCTTCTGACCGGACTAATCCTTCCTTTGTATATTCCGCTTTTGTATGGCTACGCCTATTATCGCAGACGCTATTATAACTTCTCGACAAAACAGCTAAGGGACTTGCAAAGCCGTTTGAGCAATTTAAAAGAACGCTATGCAAGTTTGCCGTAAGCTAGACAAGCGCTGCATTAAAGTTCATTCTTCGTAATGCTCCGGTTTTGGATAGGAGAGCTGATTCGGGGAATCAAGAAAGTTCGAGTTTAATAGTTAGTAATATGATGTGTGAATGCCCGGAGCTTGCACTTGAGCAAAGCCTCCGGGCATTTTTTCGTGACTTCCTTTATTTAGCTCGGTTTGTTTCGGCTATCCGGGAAATTGGTCAATCTGTCTTTTAATTCTATGAAGCGAGGTTCTAAGAAGGTTTTATATTTCCTGTAATACTTCAGAATGTCTTCAGCTTTATCCGGCCTCAAGCGTGGCCATAACAAGTTCCTTGCGATAAGTAAAAATGTCGCAGTTGTCATCAGTGAACAGGAAATAGCAGGAAGACAGCCGTTACTATTGCCTCAAAAAAAATCCGGGAGGCGATAGTGTTCGTTACTATTGCCTCAAAAAAATCCGGAAGGCAATAGTAACGATGACGATTTTACCAATCCGTTTTCCGCAAGGGATCGACACGATGACGATCCCTTGCGGAAAATAGATCCGCCAAATAGTGTTAACACCTAAAGCTTGAACCTTAATTTTTTTAAGGATCGTCATCGTGTCGATCCCTTGCGGAAAATCGATTCGCCAAATAGTGTTAACACCTAAAGCCCGAACCTTAATTTTTTTAAGGATCGTCATCGTGTCGATCCCTTGCGGAAAATTGATTCGCCAAATAGTGTTAACACCTAAAGCTTGAACCTTAATTTTTTTAAGGATCGTCATCGTGTCGGTCGCATGAGCGCGTTAGATTGGTAAAATCGTCATCGCAACTATTGCCTGCGGGATTTTGGGAGCCAATAGTATTCGCAACTATTGCCCTCCGGGATTTTGGGGGCCAATAGTATTCGCAACTATTGCCTTCCGGGATTTTGGGGGCCAATAGGAATTTCCGACTGAACAATGGGTCATTCCCGCGAAGGCGGGAATCTCCGATCGACAGAGGGTTACGTTTGTAGTTGTATCATATAAAACAAACAGTACAATCGTCCCAACTATCGATCGGAGATTCTCGCCTTCGCGGGAATGACCCATTGTTCGAGCGTGAAGGGCTTTTGACACATTCGGCCCCTCCGGAAAAGGATTTGGGGCTCGCGCCTTTGTACCTTTTTGCCCTGCTTTAGGGACTACGAGAAAAAATCATATATTTGTCGCCGAACATCATCAATTTATTATGAAGATCACAATCCAACAAGGACCGGAAACAATGATAAGCCTCTCCGGTCAATTAGACACTCTCTCGGCCGTAGATTTTGAAAAGGAAATCCGTAAGGCCATCGACAGCAGCCCCGGCATCATTGTTTTGGACGGCAAAGACCTTACTTATATCAGCAGCGCGGGCCTCAGGCTTTTGCTGACCCTGCGGAAGGGACTGGCCGAAAAGGGGGGCAGGCTGAAGCTTCAAAACATAAGGGAGGAGATTATGGAAATCTTTAATATCACCGGATTCTCGTCTATCCTTGACATAGAATAAAGGCGCCTACCCCCTATGCAAAAATCTCTGCGGATTACTAACGAACTGAAGCAAGTTGCACGGCTCACGGCTTTCATTGCAAGGGCAATGAAGGGCTCAACTGCGCCGCAGACGGTGGGCATGCAGTTCCGCCTGGCAGTGGAGGAGGCGGTGGTGAACTGCATCCTGTATGCATATCCGGAGGAAACCAAGGGCGAGATTGAGATTAGGATTGACTGCTGCCGGGAGAGCCTCACGGCGGTTATCAGCGATGCCGGAAGGCCTTTCGACCCTACGGCGGGCAAGGATCCGGACGTGAACCTGCCGCTTGCCGAAAGGCCGGTGGGCGGGCTGGGGCGCTTCCTTGTGAAGAAGCTCATGAGCCGGGTTTATTATGAAAGAGATAACAACAACCGCAACGTATTAACCATCATCAGAGAATTGAACGAAGATGCCTGACTTTAATATCAAAGACTTAGAAGTGCTTTCGAAGCGCATCAAATGGGTGGAGAAGATTACCATGGGAGGCATAGCTCTGGTGGTTGTCGCTTTCTACCTGAACTATTCGGGCCTGGCCTGGTCGCTGTTTCTTGCGCTCATCATTCTTTATGTTGTTAAAGGGCGGCTCAACAGGCAGCTCAAGCAGAAGCAATACCTGGCTAAGGCTGTGGAAGAGCGAACCATTGAGCTGAGGGTGCAGCGCGACCAGGTGCTTATGGAGTCGGAGAAGCTCTCGAGCGCCCTGGCTGCACTTGCCGAGGCTCAGGACGAGCTCATCCGGCAGGAACGCTACGCCACCGTGGGGCAGCTCACCAAAGGGCTGGTAGACCGTATCCTGAATCCGCTGAACTATATCAACAACTTTGCCGGCATATCCTCCAAGCTTATACACGACCTCCGGAACATACTTGAAAAGGATATACCGCTGAATCCGGAGACCGACGATGAAGTGAGGGAAATCCTGGACATGATAGACGGCAACCTCCGCAAGATAAGCGAACACGGAGCGAATACCGTACGCATAGTCAAGGCTATGGAGGAACTGCTGAAAGACCGTAAGGGCAAGATGTCGATTGCGGACATCAACAACCTCTGCCGGCTAAGGATAGATGAGGTGAAGGAGCTCTATGCGGCGGAAATTGAAGAGAAGCAGATACGCATAGCCTTCCACCCGCTGCCGCTATCCATAATGATAGACATTAATATCGAACAGATGAGCAAGGCTGTGAGGCATCTGCTCGAAAACAGCCTCTACGCTCTCAGCAAGAAGGCAGCCAAAGACCCCGGCTTCAAGCCGCAGCTATCGGTGAGCCTGCTCAAGGAGGGCGACAACATCGACATCAAAATCCGTGACAACGGCAGCGGCATAGAAGACAGCATAAAAGACCGCATATTCGAACCTTTCTTCACCACCAAGCCCACCGCCGAGGCAGCCGGAACGGGCCTCTATATCTCCAGGGAGATTGTGCACAACCACAAGGGGACCATAAGCGTTTCGGGCGAGAAAGACAGGTTTACGGAATTTGTAGTCAGCGTACCAATACATCAGCACAAAGAAAACAATGAATAAAGCAAGCAAACTTGAGGCTCTGGAAAAACAACTGAGCATACAGGAAAAAATGGCTGCCCTGGGCTCGCTCAGCGCAGGAATTGTTCACGAAATCCAGAACCCGCTGAACTTTGTCATCAACTTCGGGAAAATATCCATCAAGCTGCTCGAAGAACTTGAGGAGGCCTTAGGCGACACCGTAAAGGACACGGATGCCGACAGCGATATATGCGACATTATTGCCGACCTCAAGGCAAACATCAGCAAGATTGAGGAGAACGGCGCAAGGGCTTCACGCATCATCCGCAGCATACTTGTGTACTCGCGCGGCAGAGACGAATTTGCGCCGACCAAGCTGCCCGAGCTCGTGCACGAGTTCGCATGGCTTTCCTTCCACGCCGCCCGCGCAAACAACAAAAGCTTCAATGCAAGCATTATCGAAAAATATGAGGACGACCTCCCGCTCATTAATATAATACCGCAGGAAATAAGCCGGGTGGCGCTCAACATCATGAACAATGCCTGCTATGCCGTGTTCGCACGCTCCAAAGCTGCATCCGACGCTCCGTATCAACCCACCATCACCATAGAAATACAGAGGCAGGACAACAACATTGTCCTTAGCATAGAAGACAACGGGACGGGAATATCGGACTTTGCCAAGAGCATGCTCTTCACCCCATTCTTCACCACCAAGCCTATCGGCGAAGGAACAGGGCTCGGACTAAGCATCAGCAAATCCATAATTGAAGACAAACATAAAGGAACACTCGCCGTTGACAGCGTGCAGAACCAATACACCAGATTCACTATCACACTGCCAATCTCATAAAAAGACAAAACAAGAATATGCCCGTACGAATTTTAAGCGTCGACGACGAACAGGATATGGAAATACTGCTCACACAGTATTTCAGACGGAAAATCAAAAAAGGAGAATATGAATTTACCTTCGCAAGGAACGGCGTCGAGGCTCTGCAACTGCTGCTGGCCCGGCAGGACTTCGACATCATACTGAGCGATATTAACATGCCGGAGATGGACGGACTGACGCTGCTGACCCGCATCAACGAGATGCGCAACCCGGTGCTGAAGTGCATAGTAGTTTCGGCATACGGCGACATGGAAAACATTCGCACGGCTATGAACCGCGGAGCCTTCGACTTCACCACCAAGCCCATCAACCTTGAGGACATGGAGCTGACAATAGAGAAAGCCGTTGAGCAGATAAAATTCATCAAGAACGCTCAGCAGGAACACTCGCAGCTCACGTCCATACAGTCAGACCTCAAAGTGGCCAACGAAATACAGCAAACCATACTGCCCAAACGCTTCCCGCCATGGCCGCACATCAAGGCTTTCGACATCTACGCCAGCATGAAGGCCGCGGCATACATAGGCGGCGACTTCTACGACTTCTTCCTTATAGACAACGACCGCCTGGGATTCGTCATAGCCGACGTGTCGGGCAAAGGCATACCGGCAGCCATCTTCATGGCCATCAGCCGAACCGTAATCAGAGCCATAGCCCTCACCGAGAACTCCGCCTCGGCATGCATGAAGCGCTCCAACCTTATACTCTGCCAGGAGAGCGTGAACGACATGTTCGTGACCGCCTTCTACGGCATACTCAACATCAGCAGCGGGGTGATAACCTACTGCAATGCCGGGCACAATCCTCCTATACTTATACGATCCGACTCGCAGGCCGACTTCGTCCCTCTCACGCAAGACTGCATACTCGGAGCCCTGCCCGAAGCCTCCTTCCACGAGAAGGAGCTGCGCATGACGGCCGGCGACAGCCTGTTGCTCTACACCGACGGCGTCACCGAGGCCATGAACCCGCAGAGCGAGATCTACGGAACCGGACGGCTGCTCCGCCTCTGCCAATCGCTGGCCGCGGCAAGCCCCGACGAGGCCGTACATCAAGTGTCCGTCGAGGTTGAAGCCTTCGGCAACGGAGCCGTACAGTCGGACGACATCACCATGCTCTGCATAAAGTACAGGGTAACCATTCGGCGAAGTACACCTCTATGATTTTTCCCACTTGCCGGGCAACAACAAGTGCAGGTCGTTGATTTTGCAGTCGTTAATTCGGTTCAGGATGTCAGCGAGCCATTCAACA
>JAITGS010000044.1 GCA_031280435.1 Tannerellaceae bacterium
GATTTGAGTTATCAACAATTTTGCATCACACGAGATCTATCGTACCTCAGAAACGTATAGCGCGGCAAGATTCCCGCCCAAATCTTTGCAAAAAGCATGCTGACGGATGCCGCACAGCAAACATCCGCCTCCTTTTTCCGGCCATATAGCCCCGAAGTTATCAGAACGCTCATCAATAGTGCGTTTCCGCACTTCAAACAAGCAGTTTGTGCATGCACGGGAACTTTCAGTGCATGCACGGAAACCTTCGGTGCATGCACGGGAACCTTCGGTGCATGCACGGAAACCTTCGGTGCGCACGCTAAGAGCTTGTATATCATTCGCAAACTGTCTACTATACGCTTGGGCATGTGATTATGGAGCATTGCGGAGTAGTTAATGCGGGTTGTTGGTAATGGGAAGCTGTCGATTCATGGTTTGGGAAGCGTGAATGACGGTTTAAGATTTATACCTTTGCCCAATACATTATATTATTATATATACCCAAAATGACCAGACAAAAGAAACAGCTTCCCATACTTGAAGGGGTGACTATTAGCGGCGTTGCGGCCGAAGGAAATGCTATTGCCAGGGTTGACGGCCTTGTGGTTTTTGTGCCGTATGCTGCGACCGGCGATATTGTTGATGTGCAGCTTATCCGCAAGAAAAAAAACTACGCTGAAGGGCGAATTATCCGTATTCATCAACATTCTCACCACCGGGTTGAGCCGCTTTGCCCCCATTTTGGCGTTTGCGGTGGATGCAGGTGGCAGCATCTTGCCTACGAGGAGCAACTCGAACTCAAACGGCAACAGGTACTTGACTGCATCGAACGCATAGGAGGGACGTCGGCTGCCGAGGAGATGCCTATATTGCCTTCGCCGGCCATAACGAGATACAGGAACAAGCTGGAGTATACATTTTCCGACCGAAAATGGCTCACGGCCGAGGAAATGAATCTGCCGGACAGGGCCGGGGGCGGTTTGGGGTTTCATATTCCCGGTAGATTTGACAAAGTGCTCGATCTTCAGACTTGCCTGCTGCAGGATGATATTTCCAACCGCATAAGATGCAGCATTAGAGACTTTTGTATGGCTCGGGATTTTTCCTTTGCCAACCTGCGGACTCACGAGGGACTGATGCGAACGCTGATTGTGCGCAATTCGGCCTCGACCGGCGAGCTTATGGTTGTGGTTGTGTTCGGAGCCGACGATGAGGCTCGCCGGGAGGAGCTGCTTTCGTACCTGAGGGAGGAGTTTAAGGAAATAACGTCGCTTATGTATGTTGTGAATGCTAAATGTAACGACTCTCTGAGTGGGCTTGAGGCGCATCTTTTTTCCGGACGTGATTATATTGTTGAGAAAATGGGCGATTTGAGCTTTCGCATAGGCCCTATGTCGTTTTATCAAACAAATAGCCGACAGGCAGAGCAACTTTATGCCACGGTGCTTGACATGGCGGCCCTTTGCGGAATGGAAACGCTTTATGATCTGTATACCGGAACCGGTACAATTGCCAATTACCTGGCTTCACGAGCCGCGAAGGTTGTAGGTATCGAATATGTTGAGGAGGCGGTTGCGGATGCGCGGGCCAATGCATGCCTGAACGGCATAGACAACGTGCAGTTCTTCTCCGGCGACATGAAAGACGTTCTGGTAGACGACTTTGTGCAGCGCAACGGCAGGCCTCAAGTGATTGTTACCGACCCTCCGCGCGCCGGGATGCACGAAAGCGTAACGCGAGCCATACTCTCGGCCGAGCCGGAGAGAATTGTATATGTTAGCTGCAACCCTGCAACTCAGGCGCGCGACATTGCTCTGTTAAAAGATAAATATTGGTTGAAGAAAATACAGCCTGTTGATATGTTTCCTCACACTCATCATGTTGAAAACGTGGCTCTGCTGGTTCGCCATGGTGCATAGGGCGAGCTTGGGGCTGTGTGGGCTTTTGTTTGTCATTTTTCTCGCCGCATGTTCGGGCAAGCAGGCTGGGGTGAAGATGGATCTGTTCGAGATAGATGCCCGCGGGCTGATAACTGCCGTTATGCCTGCCGGATCTGCCACCTATTTTCTGTACAGGATGGAGGATATGGGCGATGAGTATGAGATGATAAGAGATTTCGCCTCATCCCGCAAGTTGGAGCTGCGCGTCAAAGTGGCAGAGAGTATGGCGCAGATGGAGGAGATGCTCCGAACGGGCGAGGCGGACGTTATTACATTGCCAAGGGTGAGAAATGTCGAGCTCGACAGCGAATTTATCTTCTGCGGAACGGAGATACCTGTGCGCCCGGTGCTTGTGCAGGCCGTTCGCACAGGAGGCCGGCTCCTGACCGGCGTCGAAGAGCTTGCGGGCATAGAGGTTTATGCGGTGGAGGGATCGCATTGCCACGATGTGCTGCTTGAGCTCAACGAAGGCAGAGGCGGCGGGATTATTGTCAAGGCGATCGGCGGGAATGCAACAGCCGAATCGCTTGTCGAACAGGTTTATCGCGGCGATATTCCCTGCGCCGCGGTCGATGATCGCATAGCTTTGATGCTCGAAATGTACTATCGACAGATCGATGCCTCGCTTGCCCTCGATTCCGCCGTGAGCAGCTCTTGGATGGTTCGCAAAAGCTCGCCTCTGCTTGCCGAGGCTATCAACGGATGGGCGTCGGGCCGGAAGGAGCCTGCCGACTACAAGCTCCGCAACAAGCGCTTTTACGAATTGAGCCGGCGCGCCGAGGATTATAGCCTGCATGTTTCAGATTCCGGCTCCATCTCCCCGTATGATTCTCTTTTCCGCAAATATTCGTCGGTCATAGGCTGGGACTGGCGTTTGCTTGCATCGCTTGCCTACCAGGAATCGCACTTCACGGTCGGGATAAGCGGTCGCAGCGGGGCGAGCGGCCTGATGGGAATAATGCCGCGCACGGCTGAGGCCTTCGGTGTTACCCGCGATGATTTGTTTGATGCCGAAACGAATATATGTGTGGCGGTGGAGGTGCTTCGCAGCTTTGGTCGCAGTTTCAGGCGCACGGGCGATGCCCTTCAGAGGGTCAAACTCACGCTTGCCGCGTACAATGCGGGCGTAGGTCACGTGCATGACGCCTGCCGTCTGGCCGGGAAATATGGGAAAGACTCGACGCTGTGGGACGGAAATGCAGCCGATTACATATTGCTCAAGCGCGATCCTATGTTTTACAAGGATCCGGTTTGCCGCTTCGGCTATTTCCGCGGCTCTGAGACTTTTCTGTATGTGAAAGAGATAATCGAGCGATATGAATACTACCGTCGCACTACGGATTAGGATTGGAGCTCTACCGTTCCGTTAACTTTAAGCCGTATCACTTCTATGCTCTCCAGGCCGTCGTTATCTACGACTTTCACGGCTACGGCCTGCTGTCCTGCCTTGAATTTGTTGGTTTGAACGCCGTATTTGTCTATCATCAGGCTTGCTTTAAAGCCTTTCTCGGCATCGTAGTCAAAGTCCCATGAGTAAAATTCGATGTCGGCCGCACTTTCGCCTTTGGCGGTAAATTCTATTTCCCAGACTTCTTTTTCGGTACGTTCCGATTTGGTGATTGCTACCGTTAGCTTCGGTTTCTTTGCTATCGGCACAATTTCGTCTACCGTAACCAACTCAATATCCAGGTTTTCCTCTAACTGCAATCGCGCGGCTTCCTGCTTGGCGCCCTTGCCGAAACCGAAGGCAATGATGTAGCCCACGGGCTTTCGCTCCGCCACATTCTTTTCAAACAGGCTCTTGTCGTACTGCTTGGCCGATACCGAGAAATTCTTGATGACGTTCACTCCTATATTGTCCGACCGCTTCACCTGTATAGGCGTTCCGTCCGAGTGTTTGCCGTCTATGCCTTTGTCGCCGCCTTTTCTGTTGTGAGGCGTTCCGCCGAATTGGCTGATGATCCATGCTTCAAACTCAAATGCATCCTTGTAGCGAAGCATGTCGTAGTCGTATTTATGCAATTGCACGGTGAAGGGCGCAGAGAAAAGATCGCGCTGACGGTCGAGCCGCAGCTCCGTCACCTTGACGGCTTGCACCGACTGGTCTATGCCTATCCACCGCCTGTTCATCCTGTCGGCTACGGCTACTGTTGTGCCTCCGCCTACGAAGGGATCGAGAATGATGTCGCCTTCGTTGCTGGCGCATTTGATGATTCGTTCCAGGAGGGCTTCGGGTTTCTGGGTGGGATAGCCGATGCGTTCAGCCTTGTTTCTGTATACGCAATTGTTCCATAGGCTGTCGACGCTTGAGCCTGGCATTTCATCGAGATAATGTTTCAGATATGGACGTTTGTTTGCGGAATAGAAGAGCCTGCCTTGCCGTTCAAATTCTTCCATATTTTCTTTTGAATAGGCCCAATATCTTCCGGCGGGCGGCAAAGCTCCTTTCCATTCATACCTGGTATCGCCGCCTGGTTTTGCGGCTGAGAGGTCGGATGCTTTGAAGCGCCGTCCGTCCGGTTCGGTACGTTGATAGGAGGATGCTACATAGTTGCTTGTGTATCGTTCAAACTGAGGATAAAAGCGGAACTGTTTAATGTCTTTGGCGTAAAAGAAGATAGTATCAAGCACTCGCCCATAATGTTTGGCTCCCTGTTTGGCGTCGTTATGCGTGGTCGTTCTTTTCCACACAATTGTGTTTAAGAAATTACCCATCCCAAAGAGCCTGTCGAGGATATGCACACGGATATAGGCGTCGGCATGCCAGTCGCAATGCAGGAAGATGCTGCCCGTGGGTTTCAGGATGCGGTGCATCTGCTCTACGCGCTCTTTGAGCCAGGCGATGTAGTGGTCGATGCCGCCGCTCCAGCGGTCTTGGAAGCTGCGGACTTCGCCGTCGTCGCCCCAGATGACTTCGTAGTTGCGATTGGAGAAAAAGGGCGGGTCGAGGTAGATTAAATCTACGCTTTCGGCTGCCATATCCTTCATGATTTCGAGGTTGTCGCCCAGAATAAGTTTGTTGATCATATTGTATCTCTGTAAAAGTTGATGTTTAAGTTATGCGCCGGCCGCCGAACCGTATGGCTACTTCCATTCCAGATCGCTCAACAGCCGGCCGACGGCTTCTTCAATGCTTGGGGCCGACTGCAGATGATGTATGAAGCGGCTGCCTACGATTACGCCGGCCGAGTGTGAGCATGCGGCCCGGCTGGTGGCTCGGTTGCCGACGCCGAAGCCAACGAGGCAGGGATTGCTGAGCTTCATGGCTGCGATGCGGCTGAAATAGGACTGCGCCGAGGCGTCGAAGCTCGATTTGGCGCCTGTGACCGACGGACTTGATACCATATAGATGAAGCCGCCGGTGTGCCGGTCGATCAGGCGGATGCGCTCCTCGGATGTTTCGGGAGTGATGAGCATTATGATGCGGATGCCGTATCGCTCGGCTGTGGGTCGGTAGTCGGCGAGGTAGTCGGCAAAGGGAAGGTCGGGGATGATCAGTCCGTCGACGCCTGTTGAGGCGCATTGGCGGCAGAAGGCCTCGAAGCCGTATTGCATTATAGGATTCAGATAGCCCATCATGACTAAAGGAATACGGATCTCGCTGCGGATGTCGGCGAGTTGGTCGAACAGCAGGCGGAGGCTCATGCCGTTGAGCAGAGCCCGGCCGGACGACTGCTGTATGACAGGCCCGTCGGCCATAGGATCGGAAAAAGGTATGCCTATCTCGGCCATGTCGACGCCTCCCGACTGGAGGGCGCGCAAGATGCGGGCCGTATCGCCGAGGGCAGGAAAGCCGGCGGTGAAATAAACGGAGAGTATGTTCCGCGGTTTTGACTTAAACAAATTATCTATTCGGTTCATTATTGTGCAGAGGTGGAGTTATAAGTTTCGCAGTGTGGCTATGAAGGTTTGCAGAGCGGCAATGTTTTTCAGTCCGGGAGCAGTCTCGAAGCCGCTGTTGAGGTCGACGCCGGCGAATGTGGGCGGAGCTATGCGCATAAAATCCCGGATACTGTCGACGCTTTCCGGACGGAGGCCTCCGCTCAGCAGGAAAGGCGTTGGAGAAGCGTAGCCGAGCAGGATGGAGTGGTCGAACGAGCGGCCCGAGCCGCCGTAGCCTTCGCAGCGAGTGTCGAAGAGGATATAGTCGACGGATGCGCTGTACGCTTCGGCCTTCCTAAGGTCGCAGGCTGAGGATACGGGCAGCGCTTTGATGACCACCAGACGGCGAGCGGCAAGCCTCCGGCACAGATCCGGCGATTCGTCGCCGTGGAGCTGCACCGCATCGAGCCCGCAGACCGATACCCTGTCCGTAATCTCGTCGAAAGAGGCATTGACGAAGACGCCGACCTTGGTTTGAGAGCCGACAGCAGAGATGCGGGCAGGCTTGCAGTAGCGCGGCGATTTTTCATAAAAAATAAAGCCGAGCATATCGACCCCAAGGGATGCCACGCCGGCAATATTGTCGGCCTCTTTCAGCCCGCAAACCTTTACCGTCATTTTGCAAGCTCGCAGATAAAATCGGACAGAGCCATGCCCGGATATTTGGTTGTCATGAACAGCTCGCCTATGAGGAAGCCGCTGAAGCCTGCCTTTTGCAGCTGCTTCACCGTATCCGTGGAGTGTATGCCGCTCTCGGAGATCAGGCAGCACTTCGTTGAGCGCAGCTCCTCGGCAAGCGCGAACGAGGTCTCGACGCTGGTGACGAAGGTGCGCAGGTTGCGGTTGTTCACGCCGAGGACGTCGATGAAGGGATTGATGTAATCCAGCTCATCACGGCCGTGTATCTCCAGCAGCACTTCCAGCCCCAGGCTGTGGGCCTTTTCGGCAAGCCGGTAGCAGCTGAGGCGGTTGATGGCCGCGGCTATAAGCAGCACGGCGTCGGCTCCCCACAGCCTGGCCTCGTAGAGCTGATATTCGTCTATGATAAAATCCTTGCGAAGCAGAGGAATACCTACCGTGCAACGGGCTTCCACCAAGTCGTCGAGACTGCCTCCGAAGAAGGGCTCGTCCGTAAGTATAGAGCAGGCCGCAGCTCCCCCAAGCTCGTAGGCCGAGGCTACTCCCCCAACGCTGGAGCCGTAGTGGAGCATACCTTTGGAGGGCGACCGGCGTTTAAATTCGGCTATGATACCGTGAGATGAGGATTCGATAGCTTTACGAAGCGACAGTGTAGTTCGCAGTTTGCGTTCGTTAACGTCCGAAGCAAGTTCGGAGAGCGACAGTATGCCTTGCCGCCGGCGCACTTCGCTGCGCTTGGATTCCAGAATTGTTTGAAAGATATTATTCATAAGAAGATCTATTAGGAATTAATTTCTAAAAAGCGTTTGAAGGATTGGAGAGCCTTGCCTCCACGCAGCGATTCGCGGGCTTCGGAAATGCAGTCCGCAATGCTTTTGGAGGGGCATATCACCCGGATTGCAAAGGCTGCGTTGGCAATAACGCAATTCGATTGCCCCGCGGAGGCTGTGTTGTTCAGCACCGAGCGGAATATGCCCGCGGCGCTTTCTATGGACGTGCCGCCGTCGAGTTCGGCTTCGGTGCAGCGCGGCAGGTTGAGCATCTCCGGACTGTATATCTTCTCCATTTCGGGAGTTATAAGCTTAAACTCGCCGGTCAGAGATATTTCATCATAACCATCCAAGCTGTGAACAACGCCGAAGCGGGCGGAACTTTGCTGATAAGCATAAGCATAAAGCCTAAGCAGCGGCAGGTTGTATACGCCAAGCAACTGATAGTGCGGAATGGCCGGATTGACAAGCGGGCCGAGCATGTTGAAGAAGCTGCGAACGCCAAGGCTCCTGCGAACGCCGGCCACAGCCTTCAGCGCCGGATTGAAAAGCGGAGCATGAAGGAAAGCCATACCGCTCTGCTCGATAGAGCGCCGCAGACGGTCGGCATCCGCCGTGAAGCGAACCCCGTGATGCTCCATAACGTTGCTCGAGCCGCTAACCGACGTGGCCCCGTAGTTGCCGTGCTTCACAACCTGATAGCCGGCGCCGGCAACAACGAAGCTTGCCGTGGTGCTTATGTTGAAAGTGTTGCGGCCGTCGCCTCCGGTGCCCACAATGTCTATCACCTCAAAGCCGCTGAAGTCAACCGGAGTGCGCAGCTCCAGCAAAGCCTCCCTGAAGCCGCCAAGCTCGTCAACAGAAATGTTGCGCATCAGGAAGACCGTTATGAGGCTTGCAATCTGCGAATCGTTAAACCGGCCGGCGGCAATGTCGTGCAATACCCGGCGGGCCTCGTCCGCTCCCAGGTACCGGTGTTCAAATAATCTGTAAAGTATATGCTTCATTGTGCAGGAATATTAAGCCAGTTGGCTATTATCAATTTCCCCTGGGGAGTGAGTATGGATTCGGGATGAAACTGCACGCCACGAACATTGTAGCGCAGATGCCTTAGCGCCATAATCTGTTTCTCCTTCAAATCCTCGGCAATCACTTCCAGGCAGTCGGGCAAACCATCGCGCGACACAATCCAGGAGTGATAGCGCCCCGCCCCGAAGCAGTTGGCCCCGAAGCCGGCAAAGAGCGGGTCGGGCCTTGTGATTCGGATGTCGGTACAAACCCCGTGGTAAACGTTCGCAAGGTTGGTGAGCCGCCCGCCGAAAGCCTCGCCTATGGCCTGCAAGCCGAGGCATACCCCGAAAATACTTTTGTGCGGAGCATAGCGCCTGATAAGCGGCAGCAAAATACCCGCCTCCTGCGGAATACCCGGGCCGGGCGAAAGCACAATCCTGTCGAAGCGCTCCACCTCGGCCAGGTCAATCTTGTCGTTGCGATGAACCTCAGCGTCGGCACCAAGCTCGCGCAGAGCGTGGAGAAGGTTGTAAGTGAAGGAATCGTAGTTGTCAAGTAACAGTAAACTCATCTGTATATATATTAATATGTGTACTACTTTATTTGCACCAATTTCCGACAAAGATACAATCTGTTTCCTTAAATCCGACGCCCTCCCTCCCGCCCGGCACAAAAGTAAAGAAGGCCCGGCGAGAAGGAGCGCCCCGGAAGCCGATCACGTTTGGAATTTGCTCCAAAAAGTTTTCCGCAAGGAAATTCCATTTGTAATTTCCTTAAAATTTTTTTTGGGAAGGAAATTACAAACTGAATTTCCTTAAATTTTTTTTTGGGAAGGAAATTACAAATGTAAATTCCTTAAAATTTTTTTTGGGAAGGAAATCACAAATGGAATTTCCTTAAAATTTTTTTTGGGAAGGAAATTACAAACCGAAAATCCTTAAAATTTTTTCCGGGAAGGAAATTACAAACCTACACGCCTTCCGCAAATTTTTTGGGATAAATCACATTTGTGATCGGCTTCCGCCGGTTTTCCGGAGGCGGATCACAACTGTGATCGCTTCGGATTTTTAACATAGTCGGCACCATTTGGTATTGCAGGAATAAAAAACATTTTCCTTACATTTGCATTTATTAATATCAACCACCAAAAACAAAATTTATGAACAAGCTTATTTCTGCCTCCTACAAAAGCCTGCTTCGGAAATTACTGGCCGGCGAACACTTCGATTTTTTCTTTCGCTTGATAACATCCTTGGTTGCAGCAGTCAGCAATATTGCCACCGTCAGCGGAGTTTTTAATATACTCCAGACGACATTT
>JAITGS010000051.1 GCA_031280435.1 Tannerellaceae bacterium
CGAAAGGACGGTTTTATGGCAGAATATTGGGGCCGCAAAAATGAAAGGACGGTTTTATGGCAGAATATTGGGGCCGCAAAAATGAAAGGACGGTTTTATGGCAGAATATTGGGGCCGCAAAAATGAAAGGACGGTTTTATGGCAGAATATTGGCTCCGCAAAAACGAAAGGACGGTTTTATGGCAGAATATTGGGGCCGCAAAAACGAAAGGACGGTTTTATGGCAGAATATTATCGACTACAAAAAAATTTTGAAACCTTCCGGGCAAAATATTATCGACTACAAAAACCTGTTGATGGTTTCCGGAGGAAATATTATCACCGATAGAAATGAAAGGACAGCTTCCGGGGGAAATATTGTCAGCTACAAAAACGGATTGATGGTTTCATGCAGGCAGGAAAGGATCACGGCCTTTTTGTTCATGGCGCCCGGGAGGCAGGAAAGGGTCACGGCCTTTTTGTTCATACTTTTCCGGGAGGCGGAAGGGGGTCGCGCCTTTTTGCCGCAGGGCGCCCGGGAGGCAGGAAGGGATAGTTTCAGTTTCGCCGGGGGCGTCAGGAGGGATTGGGGGGATGAAAAAAAATCTGGGGATGGGGCCTGGGAGTGTGGGAGTTATGAGGCGGGAAAAAGAAACAGCCCCCAGAGGCAGAGGTTCCGATGAGAGAGTTAGAACCGTGAGCTCCGGGGGCCTTACGAGAGAAAAGTCAGCTGCACTGGAATTACAGCTATCCTCTAATCATATACAAAACTAATCTAAATTCGGATTCCGTGCAAGTTTTTCCTGAATCTCCAAAAAATTTATTTGCTGCACGGATGTTTTTTGATCTAAAGCAAGTGAGGCGGCCACCGCAGCCGACTGTGCAAGCACCATGAAGACCGGCTCCATGCGGATAGAGCCGTATGCTATGTGCGTGGAAGATACGCACACGGGCACAAGCAGATTGGTGCACTCCTCGCGTTTCGGCGTTAGGCTCCGATAGGAAATGGGGTAGGGAGCCCGAACGCCTACTTGGACGTCGCCCTCATTCTTGACCCAACCGTCTACGACCAGACGGTTACAATTGTGCGAATCCATGCCGTAGGCTCCCAGGCCTACCGCGTCGGGGGCAACCTCGGTGCCGCGGCAATTGTGTTCCGTCATGACGTACTCGCCATTGAGGCGCCGGGCTTCGCGGATATAGAGCTGTGTGGGAAAATTGTCGTTGTCCGTAAACTCGTCCCTGGCCCATCCCATCCGGGCGAACTGATCGCGAAGCTCCTGAGGTACTCTTTCGTCGTGGGTGATGAAATACATAAGTCCTTTGGTATAGGATACGTGATCGCTCCATATCCGCTCGCGCGTGGCATAGTCTCCCTCCGGATAATCGTGGTTCATGCCAATCATGTCGGTGGAGAATGGGCCGTTGTTGTTGATGTCGAATTTGGGGCATACGTCGAATTTGTCAATCTTGAGGTACCGCCTTGCCTCGTGCGGCATCTTTTCGATAAGGCGCAGAAAGAGCTCGTAGCGGCTTGAGTCGTATTCGGCGGGGCGCTCAAAGGGGCGCAGGTTGGCGGGATCATCCGTCAGACACAGGCGGAAATTGTATGCCTGTATGCTCTTATCGCCTGTTCCCTGCTCCAATGGCAACATGTTACTGATGCCCCAGATCAATCCGCTGGCCGGGTCGCCGCGGACTACGTAAGGATCTATGCTGTCCGGGAACTGGTGTTTGTTGAGGAGCTGATAACCGTCCAAGGTCTCGTCAAAGGCTTTGTTGTCTTCCCTTCCGTAGAAGTAGGAGACGCCGGCGCGAGCCATGAGGTCGCCCTCGTAGGAACAGTCTATAAACTGCCTTGCGCTGATTGTCACCAACGGCGCATCTCCGGAGGAGGATTCCAGCGTGATGTCCCTGATCTCGGTACCTGCCTTGCGGGCACTTACTATCCTGCGCTGATACAGGACGGGAAAGGCGCCATCGGTTACGAGGCGGTGAATTTCTTCGGATGCTGCCGAGGGCGGAAACACCCACTGCTCTTCCCGGCCGTATCGCTGCCCCAATCGCCGGTAAAAGAGCTTGGAAATACCTGTAACTGCCGTCTTGTTACCGAAATCGGTCCAGCCAAGGCCTCCGGTTGTCATGCCGCCAAGATATTTGCCGGGCTCAATCAGTATCACCGTCTTGCCGAGCTTTGCGGCGGAGTAGGCAGCCACCACACCGGCCGCCGTTCCGCCGTAAACGCATACGTCATAGTCGGGGGATGTGCTGCACGAAATGAGAAGACTGCAAAGAATAAGTATTGCTGATAATCTTTTCATAATATATATAATATGTATGTATGCGAGATGCAAGCCCTGTACTTATTCCCAGCCGGGATTCTGCGTCAGCGCCGTGTTGGTTTGCCGCTCCATGTAGGGTATGGGCCACAGATAGTCTTTGCCGGCCTTGAAAGTACGGAGGTCGACCGTACGCATGGAGGTGTTCGGATCGTTCACATCGGATGCTATGGGTATGCCGGCAGCAGCGTAGTCGGGCGTACCCCAGGCATCGATCACGGGGGCCTTGGTCGGATAAGATTTCTGCATTCGTCCGAGCAAATAACCGTTCATCACCTTTTCGGCTATCCTCCAACGGCGAATATCGGAGAGCCGCTGACCTTCGCCCGACAGCTCATGCCTGCGCTCGCGGGCAATCGCATAGAAGAGCTCATTAGGATCAGTCAGGCTAATGTCCGGCATTCCTGCGCGGGCCCGGATTTTGTTCAGGGCGGCGAGCACGGAAGCGTCGGCTTGCTGCCCCGCCTTCACCTTGGCCTCAGCAAATATCAGCAGCACCTCCGCATAGCGGATCACTATGATATTGTTGTCGCAGTTGTTGACGTCCCCGTAGTTTTTATCGTTCACGTACTTCCGCCAATTGATTCCGCTGAAGGATGCGTAGGCGTTCAGAGCGTCCTGGTTGTCGACGTATGATGCGGGCGTGGTGTGATAATTGTAGCACTTGACGCTGTCGCGATGGGTCTCGAACTGGAATCCCTGGAATATGCATCCGGGCTCCTTGGTCCAGTCCGCATAACCTGAGGATGGCAATGCGAGCGTCCAGGCCATGCGCGGGTCTCGGTTCTCCCATGGCTTGGCCGGATCGTAGAGTGGAGACTTGTCGATCGGCAGCCCGTCTATGCATGGATAGGAATCGGCCAGCTGATAGGACGGCACCTTGTTGGCATGGCCTCCTCCGTTACGTCCTCCGAACAGTCGGAATATGGGATGAACCTTTTGCCCGAAAAGGAACTGTATGGAGAATAGCGTCTCCTTGGAATCCTGGCCTTCGTATGTGAACAGGTTACGGAAATCGGGGTCAAGATCGACGTCGGTTCCTTCGAGCTTCATCACCTCGGAGGCAGCAGCTATGGCTACGTCCCACTTCTCGTTGTAAAGGGCGATACGAGCCTTAAGCGCCAGAGCAGCCTGCTTGGTAGGACGTCCTGAGGTGGGCTTGTTCTTGGTGCCAAGTACGGCCGCCGCTTCGTCGTAGTCTTTGAAAACTTGAGCAAGAACGTCGGCCTTTGCCGTCCGGGGAATCTCGGCATTGTCGAGCGTAAGGGTTTCAAGTATCAGAGGCACGTCGCCGAAGAAATCGATCAGGTAGGCGTAATAATAAGCGCGAAGGAACTGCACCTCCGCCTTGGCCTGCCTGACGATAGGCTCGCTTACTCCGGTGACCTTGGATATGTTATTGATGATGTAATTGCATCGGGCTATGCCGCTGTAACACGTCCGCCAGATGTTCTCGACGAAAGTGCTCTTGGCATCGTTGGCTCCCTGCGACAGTTTCTGCAAGTCGCTGGTGTTCCTCTCCCATCCGTTGTCCGACAGCTCCTCGAGTGCAAGGAAAAAGGGCATACCCTCCAAGTCGGTCCATAGAGGAGTGTAGCAACCTGTAACCGCCATCTGAAGTTCCGTTTCGTTAGCCAGGAAGGTCTTGTCCGACGGCGAATCTAATGGTGTCTTGTCGAGAAAGTCATTGCATGACGCAAACAGCAGGACACACAGTATATAAGTTATTAGCTTTTTCATGATGATGCTTTTAAAAATGTAGGTGAATTTAAAATCTCAAGTCAATACCGAAGGTAGTGGTACGCATAAGCGGGTAGAAGTTGCTGTATCCCGTCAGCACCGGAGCCTCCACGTCGAAATACTTCCAAAAGTTGGATACTGTGAACAGGTTGTCCGTGCTCACATAGAATCTGAGCGTCGAAACTCCTATCTTGGACGTCAACTGCTTCGGGATTGTATAGCCGAGCTGGAGGTTCTTCAGGCGCAGGTAGGAGGCATCCTTCACCCAGAAGGATGAGTTCTGCTGATTGTTGCTGTTGTTGAAGGCCAGCCTTGGGAATTGAGCATCCCTGTTCTCCGGCGTCCAGTAGTCCTTGCCGATTTCCGGCATCGATCCGCCTTCGTAGAACGATCCGATGGAGTGCCCCCACACGTAGCCGTTGGCCTTGCCGGTTCCCTGGAACAGAACATTCAGGTCGATGCCTTTATACTCGGCGAACAGGCTAAGCCCGAACGTGTATCGCGGAATAGTGCTGCCCATAATCACATAGTCGGATGTGTTGATGACACCGTCGGCTGCATCGGGGATTCCGTCGCCGTCGGTGTCTACCGTGAGCTGGTCCTTGTACTTGATGTCTCCGGGGCCGAAGCTGCCGATTTGCGTAGCCCCCATGTATTTGCCGTCGGCGTCATAATCTTCCGGAACGATGTAGCCGTCGGCTTCGTAGCCGTAGAGAGAATACATCGGATAGCCTTCACGGTTTACCGATATGCCGGTTTCATTTATTCCCTTCATGTCGAGAATCTTGTTCTTGACGTCCGAGATGTTGAACATGGCGCTGAAGTTGAAGTCGCCGAACTTATCGTTATAGGTCGCCCCGACCTCCCAGCCCCTGTTCTCAAGCTTCCCGGCATTCTGCGCCGGAGCGGAGAGGCCGATGATTAAAGGTATGTTCAGATTGAGAAGTATATCGTCCGTCAGGCGATAATAGTAGTCGGCGTTTATCTCTAATTTGTTGAACAGATTAATGTCGAGCCCCACGTTGGTCTGCGTCGTCGTTTCCCAGCTGATTAGGCTGTTGGCCATAGCTGTCAGGGCTGCGCCCGAGGTGATCGTCTTGTTGAAGATATAGTTCGTGCCCAGATTGACTACCGACTGAGCCGGATAGTAGCCGTTCAGCGTATTCTGGTTGCCGAGCTGTCCGTAGGAAACTTTGAGCTTCAGGTTATTGATCATAGGCTTGAGGTCGGCCCAGAAGGCCTCCTCGCTAACTCGCCAGCCGGCCGAGACCGAGGGGAAGGTTCCCCATTTGTATCCGTCGGCAAACCTCGACGAGCCGTCGTAGCGTATCACTGCCTCGAGCAGATAGCGTTCCTTGAAGTTGTAATTGAAGCGACCGAAGGCCGACTGCAAAGCATAATCGGATGCCGAGCCGTTCGACTTCTGATTCTCCTGCCCGCCTGCGTTCAGCACAGGATAATCGGGGAACGGAAAGATTTCGCGGTATCCCTCATGCCATTTGTTCCAGAAAGATTCCTGCTGATAGCCCGCCATAAGTTTGAAGTTGTGCGTTTGGTTCAGGCTGTGATTAAAAGTTGCGCTTCCGTTGAACATAGTCCTGAGGTTCCTTCCGGTATTCTCGCGCAGGGTCGACTTGCTCTGGGTTTGAGGATCCGGAGTGCCGTCGTTCAGATAGAGCTGCACGCGCTTATCCCAGTTTGTAGTGTGACCCTCCCAATAATTAACGGCATATTGCCCTTTTATCTCCAAGTTCTTTATAGGATTGTATTTCGCCACCAGATTGATGATGGCCGAAGGATCGGTGCGGGTGATGACGCCGCCGTCCTTGTAGTAAGCCACAGGATTCACGCCCTGCCAGCCGGGGCCGTATCGGCCGTCGGCAAGGAAAGCAGCCTGGTTCGCCGGGATTCTTCCGACCCAGTTATAGCCGGTGCCCAGCTTGCTGGGTTCGTTGGCCTCCGAATATACCAGGGCAAGGTCGGTTCGAACCTCTATCTTCTCCGATATGTTGAAGTCCGTGTTGGAGCGCAGCGTATAGCGCTTAAAGTTTGTGTTCTCCGTCAAACCGTTCTGCGACAGATAGCCCACCTGCGCTATCGACCTTATCTCCTTCTTGCCTAAGCTCACCGTAACGAAGTGGCTGTTGATTAAACCATCGTTCGTGACCGTTGCATCAAACCAGTCCACGTCCGGATAGTTAGGGTCGCCCCGGCGCACGCCTTCCTCATACTCGCTGATGTATTCCTCCGAGTATTCCGGGGTCATGCCCACCGCCCGTTTTGCTATCGAGATGTACTTCATGAAGTCGACGGCGCCCACGTACTTGGGAACATTGGTAGGCTTGCCCTGCGCCACGTATCCGTTGTACGAGATGTAGGCCTTGCCGTCTTCCGCACGCTTGGTGGTGATAAGGATAACGCCATTGGCCGCACGGTTTCCGTAGATAGCAGCCGATGCCGCATCTTTCAGTACCGAAACCGATTCTATCATCTTCGAGTCAATAGAATTGATGTTAGATTCCACGCCGTCTATAAGCACCAGCACATCGTTGTTCCCCAGAGTAGTTTTGCCGCGAACGCTGATTATACCGCCGTCGCCGCCGGGCTTTCCGCTTCGCTGCGTTACAACCACGCCCGGAACCAAGCCCTGCAAGGCCAGCGAGGTCTGCGCCACCGTCCGCTTCTCCATTTCGGGCAGCGACACTGTTGAGACCGCCCCCGTCAGGTGAGCTTTCTTCTGGCTGCCGTAGCCCACCACCACCACTTCCTCCAGCGCACGGCTGTCTTCCGCCAGCGTTATCCGGAAAGTAGTCTGGCTGCCCGTCACTATCTCTTGCGACACATAGCCTACGAATGAGACTTTAACCGTAGCGCCGGGGGCTACGCTAAGGCTGAAGTTGCCGTCAATGTCCGTCACCGTGCCGTTCGTCGCCGCGCTTTTCTCAATTATACTTGCGCCTATGATAGGCTCATTATTTGCATCGACCACCGTGCCGCTAATGCGCCGGCCCTGTTGCTGGCTCTCCGATGCCTTCGTGATGAGGATGTGCCTGTCCATAATGCGGTAGCTCAAGCCTCTTTCCCGTACAAAATCATTCAGTATCTCGCCAACCAGCTTGTTGCTGGCCACCAAAGTTACTCGCTGACTGTTGCTGATTTCTTCGCTCTTGTAGAAAAACAAAAACTCCGACTGTTTTTCTATCTGCGTCACAACGTCGTAAAACGTGCCGTTCTTAACGTTTACAGATACCCGGTATTCCTGCGCGTAGGTCGATGCGGATGCGTAAACGACCCCGGCCAATATCATAATTAATGTCAATTTCATGATGCGCCCTAATTTTAGACACAATTCCCTGTTGTTAATTCGTTTTTTATACATACTATTGAATGTTTTTTAGTGAGTTCTCTCTTCCTGACCTTGTTTTTGCCGACAGTGCCGGAAGAATTGTTTTACTGAAAAAAGTGAGAATCGGGGAATGTTAGCAGCATTTTCCGATTCGTTTTTTTTGCTCGATTGCTGATTGTTAGTGCTTCATAGGCAATTCATGATTTAAGGTTCAACATGTTTTTTGCTCTTTATAAGGAAATCATTTCCGCTTTGGATGAAAAGGAAGCGGTTCTCGTGATTAATGATGCGAAGAACCTCGCGTATGCTCTGGTTCAGCGAAAACGTTCCGGTGTATTTTATCTCTTTCAGAGCCTCATCATCAAAACGTATAGTCACATCGTAGTAGTTCTCCAGCCGCCGGGCAATTTGCAGCAGAGGCTCGTCCTTGAAGCGATACTCCCCCTTAGTCCAGGTGCCTGCCAGAACAACATCCGTCTCCTCCATCTTGATTGTGCAGGCAAGCCTGTCGAAGCACACCCGCTGGCCCGGCTGAAGGCGCATGCTGTTGATGCGGTCGCCCCCCTGGTTCTGCGATTCCAGAGTCACGCTGCCGCTCATCAGCGTCACAATATTGCAAGGCTCCTCCGCATAGGCCTCAATGTTAAAGCGAGTGCCGTGAACAGTCACCGTCTGCTGTTTGAGCCGTACGATGAAAGGAGTGCCGTCATCCTCCGAGACTTCAAACCAGGCCTCGCCGTCAACAAAAACCTCGCGGGCGGAGGCCGAAAAATTATTGGGATAGCGAAGCGTCGTAGCAGCATTCAGCTGAACACGAGTGCCGTCGGCAAGCGTCACCATGTTAGGCTTACCGCCCTTCTGAACGCTAATCTCCGTGTACGAGCCATGCATAACCGGATTGATCCCGAAGTACCTCAGCCCAAGCATTCCCAGCAGAACCAGCGCACAGGCAACCGATGCATACGCCAGCGCCCGACCAACCCGCCTGCGCCCCGCAGGCAGCGACGGACGAACCGCCGACTGCAGCTTGAGCCGGCTACGCATCAACTGCCAGCTACGCTCAACCTCCGCCTCGCTCAAGCATTTGCGGTGCTTCACCGAATCGAAAATTCCCTTCAACTGGAAAAACATTTCCTTGTTGTCGCTCATTTCCTGCAACCACGCCTCAAGCGTGCGCGCCTCTTCTTCCGAAATATCCTGCTGCAAGTAACGGACTATCAATTCTTCCATCCTATCCTGATTATTATTGTTCAACATTCACGAATTTCTTTTTATAGTACGACTCCCGAAGAGAATATACTTACGCGGCGAAAGCGAAAGCCCAGACGCCTGCTCCTGCAAAGCCTCCCTGATAGTCTTCAGAGCCTTGTACAGCTGAGCCTCAACCGTGCGTTTCGAGATATTAAGCAGCACGGCTATCTCACCCGACTTCCGCTCCTCGAGGTAAGCCATCACGAATATCTCCCGGCACTTGGCCGGCAGCCTCTCAATCTCGTCGTAGATGGCCGTCAGGCGGCTGTCTTCCATAAACAGGAACTCCGGGTCGTCCGTATAATAAAGTTCCTCCATCTTCAGCTTGAGGCAAACCGAATTTTCGTAGCGCGCCTTCACCTCCTGGTGCTTAAGGTCGTCCAAGCAAGCGTGGCGCACCGCATTATACAGGTAGGTCTTAATCCCTTCCTTCTGAAAAATAAACGAATGTTTGTTCCATGCCTTCAAAAAAATATCCTGAACCAAATCCTCCGCCGTTCCGCTGTCAACAAAGCGTGAGGCGTACGAAATCAGTACAGGGGCAAATTTTTTGTAGAGCGTACCAAATACTTCTAATATATGATCTTCCTTCATCCGGAGCTTGTTCGTGCGTGGTTTTCCTTATACACGACTTACCTGCTCCATTTACTTACGCGCTTTGCAAACAAATCCCACTTCGCAGCAAAAAAATAAGCGCAGACGTCAATACCAATCCCGATTGACGCCCCGCGCGGCCGCTCCCTCCCCCCTGTTTTCCTCCGCAAGCAAAAAGCAGACCTGCATTTCCTCCGGATGACTTTCGCAAGGAATTGTAATCTTGCAATTCCTCCAATTTTTTTTCCGGGAAGAAATATAATCTTGCAATTCCTCCATTTTTTTTTCCGCAAGGAAATATAATCTTGCAATTCCTCCGGATGACTTTCGCAAGGAATTGTAATCTTGCAATTCCTCCAATTTTTTTTCCGGGAGGAATTGTGTCAAAAGGAATTTCCGACTGAAAAACAGGTCATTCCCGCGAAGGCGGGAATCTCCGATCGAAAAACGGGACGAATGTATTTGTATCATATAAAAACACATACAATCGTCCCAGCTCTCGAGCGGAGAGGCCCGCCTTCGCGGGAATGACCTGTTTGGGCAGGCGGGGTGTGGTGCGGGCTGCGTGGTGCGTAGAGACGCGATGCATCGCGTCTCTACCTTCCGAACACCACCTGTTTGGGCAGGCGGGGTGTGGTGCGGGCAGCGTGGTGTGTTGTGCGTAGAGACGCGATTAATCGCGTCTCTACCTTGTTCCTCATCCCCCTCACGACCCATGGTGCGGGCAGCGCTTGTGTCTTGGGCAGCATCGCCCCTGCATCTGCCTCCGCCCCAAAAAAAGAGGCAGAGACACTATAATCGCACCTCTGCCTGTATTTGCGGGAAGCCGGGCCTCCGCGGGTTAATCTCTGAAATTTCGCTTTACCAGATACCAGACCGCCACGACGTTGATGTCGAGAATCGCTCCGCAGCAGCCTGTGAAGAGGGCCAGCCGGGGACGCTCCCGGTACATCACGGCGCACAGCACCAAGGTGGCTATGCTGATGGCGAGAACCAAGCATATTATAACGCGAAGGAAAAGTTGCTTTCGGGTCATTGCAAAAGGGCGGCTATGCGATTGTCGAGCTCTTCGCCGTGAAGGTTCTTGTCGACTATAAGGCCGTTGCCGTCGATGAGCAGCGTATGCGGGATGCTGTTAACGCCGTAGATGACGCCGGCCTCGCACTGCCAGTACTTGATGTCGGAAATCTGGGGCCAGGGGAGCTCGAGATCGGCTATGCCTTTTACCCATGCCTCGTGAGTGCGGTCGAACGAAACGCCAAGGATTTCGAATCCTTTGCTGTGATACTGCGCGTAGAGCTCCTTGAGATGGGGCATGCTCCGGCGGCAGGGGCCGCACCAGGATGCCCAGAAATCAACCAGCAACAGCTTGTTCTTGGCCACATATTCGGAGAGTTTGTGCGACACGCCCTTGGGATCGGGCATCTCGAAATCGGTGAAGGTCTTGCCTATGCCTACCTTCTCCAGAACGGCCAGCCGGTCGGCAATCTTCTGAATCTCCGGCACGGCCTTGAAGGTTTCGCCTGCCCCGGCAACAAGCTCGCGCATCAGGGCTTCGCTCAGGCCGTAGCGGTTGATGTGCAGCACAAAGGCGGCCAGGATGCTGTTCGGCTGGGCCGAGATGTACTCGCGGTGAATGGCTTCGGCCGCCTCCTGAAGCTCCTCGAGGTGCTCCTCGCCGGCCAGGACGACCGAGGGCTCGCCGCTCGTAAGCATACCGTTGATTTCGGCGACATGAGGGGCGTAGTGGGCGTCAAGCTTTTGCATGTAGGCGTTCAGCGCATCGTTCTCGGCCGAACCGCCTACCGTCGGCCGCACATCGAGCACTACCTTCAGCCGCGAATTATCCAGGAGGAGAAATGCCTGGTGAGAATGGAAGCCCTCATAAATTTCGGGGCCCCGCTCTATCACTCCCTGTCCAAACTTGAGGATTGCTACGACGGGCTGCTCCTGCACGCCCTTAAACGTGAAGGTTCCTTTGGCTACCAAAGCGCTGTCGCGCGGAGTTTGTGCGCCGAAGTCCGACAGGTAAACATACTTGCCGTCCAGATCGGGATTGGCCACCTTGCCGTTGATGGTGAAGCCGGGCGCAGTTTTGCAGCCCGATAATGCCGCGAGGGCAATCAAAAAAAGATAAATACAGTTTTTCATACTCTTACTTTATTAAAAAATTAAATTTTGATATATATTTTCTTCTTATACAGTACAAAGCCGCATGCCCAAACGAAGCCTACGAACAGCAGGGCGTAAACGAGCGATGCGGGATAGTCGCCCAGCCACGGCCGCAGCAAATCATTATAGATGAAGCCTTGCAGGCTCACCTCGGCCTCGCCCTGAGTCCACCGGACGGCGCCCAGGACGGTGCTCAGCATAGCGGCCAGGACGTACATGAAGAGCGGATTGACGCCGAAAGCCTCGAAAAAACCGGTGCGCCTCATGCCCTTCACGTCTATGAACCAAACGAGCAGAGCCAGCAGCGAGGCCGCAAGCCCGCAAGTTGTAATCACGAAGGTGGGCGACCATACTTTTTTGTTCACAGGACATCCGTAGGAGAGAAGCGCGCCCGCGAAGGTCAGCAATGCGCCGACGATGAAGAGGCTGAGGATGCGATCGCGCAGCTCCTTTGAGCGGTTGGTCAATATGCCTCCGCAGCAGAAGCCGATTAAAACGTGGGCGATGGAGGGCAGTGTGCTGAGCAGCCCCTCCGGCTCTATGCCCTTGTCCTTGTACATGTGGCGTTCGCCTATAATTGCGCGGTCGACCTGCGAGAGCAGATTAGTCTCGCCGTATTCAAATCCGCTGCCGAGGAAGAGCAGTAGGGCATAGCCGGCAAGAATGGCGGCGGCTATGTACGGCAGCAGCCTGTGACGCTTCACCGCAAGCACGGTCAGGGCCGCGGCCCCGTAACTCAAAGCCAGCCGCTGCAATACGCCAAGGATGCGTATATCGGCAAAATTGAGCTTGGAACGCAGGAGCCGCTCGAACCATGAAATCTCTTCGCCGGACAGAGAGTGCCACGTGCGGAAGAACAATCCGAACCAGGCAAGGCCCAGGCCTACGGCGAAGATTACAGCCGTTCGCCGCAGTATCTTCCATGCTGCCTGAGAGCTCCACCGGAAATTGTACTTGCCGAGCGAGATGTATGTTGATACCCCCATGATGAACATGAAGAAGGGGAAGACGAGGTCGGTAGGCGTGAGTCCGTTCCAGGCGGCATGCCTGAGGGGAGGGTACACGCTGCCCCAGCTGCCGGGATTGTTAACCAGTATCATTCCGGCTATTGTCAGGCCGCGCATTACGTCTAAGGCAAGCAGCCGCTGATTTTTATTTGTTGTCATAATATTTTGTGTTACTAATTAACTGCCGTTATTTCTATCACCTTGCTGCTTTGGCCGGATGTGCTGAAAACCGGGAGGCCTACCTTCATCAGATAGTCGCCGGAGAAAACCTTAGCGTTGTCGCGCAGGCGCGAGCGGGTTCCGGGCATCAGATTTATCTCCTCGACCTTGTACGATCTGTCCGGGGCAAGTCCGCGGAGCCTCACCGGGAACAGCTTCTCGTCGTATCGGGGATGGATGTCGTAAGCAAAGAGCA
>JAITGS010000019.1 GCA_031280435.1 Tannerellaceae bacterium
CTGGTTGAGTACGTCCGCTACGGCTTTCACCGTCGGGAGTTTTCAAATGATAATACATTTCCTCTGTGAAATCCTGATTGTCATTATAACTGGTATAGCTTGGAAGGCTGACATTAAAAATATCGTCGCCTTTATCCGCCGTGTTAAAATAGAACGTTGTGCCTACATTCATCCATGAGCCGCCAAATTCATTGTTCCGGTTCAATTTGCCGTTACGCAGATAAACATCGAACTCAATGGTAAACACATCGGGCAGATATGCCTTCTTTTCTTTCATCAGCGGACATATCCAGCCTCCGTCCAAAATTTCGATAGCTTTTTCGCCATTTACGGTTACGACTTCGGCGCTGCCGCTTCCGGCATCCCACTGCGAAGGAAATTCGCCCATCGGCTCGTTATCCATAGGGTCGTCAAAGATAATCTCATCCCCCGGCACAAAGTCGCTCTTGGCGTATGCCATTTCGGCAGCTTTCACGCCTTGTTGCGGAGCCTCGGCGGCGGCATCTTCGCCCTCTGCATCATCGTCTGCATCATCTTTGGAGGATGATTTCTTTGATTTGGAGGCTTTGCCTTCGTCTTTGCTGTCTTTGCCTTCGTCGCCACTGTCCTTGTCCTTGTAGGTATCCGGGTCGGTGGCTTTGTCGATGGCCTTGCCGACGGCTTCTTCGGTTTTCTGCTCGGCTTTTCGCTCGACGGTTCGCTTGGCGGCGTTCTCCACGGCCCGCCCGAGCCTCCGTCCGAACTGCGCCTGCACGGTGCCGCATACGAGCAGCAAGGCAAGCGTTGCTAATAAAAATCTAATCTGCTTCATTTTGAGTATAATTTAAATTTTGAATTTGTTTGAGTATGTTTGCTCATAATTTTTATAATAAAAAAAGAACATGGAAAGTTTTAACGACATTATCACAATCAATCCGGCCAAGCGTTTCGGGAAGCCCTGCGTAAGGGAAACCCGCATCACTGTTTACGATGTGCTGGGCTGGCTTTCGGCAGGCATGTCGCATGATGAAATCATAGCCGATTTCCCCGAGCTGACACGGCAGGACATCCTTGCCTGTCTCGCATTTGCCGCTAAACGCGAACGTACGGTGCAATACGCTTGAGATGAAACTACTCTTCGACCAAAACATCTCGTTTCGAATATTGCATTCCTTGCCGGAGGTTTTTGCAGAAAGTAAACATATACGTTCGGTAGGACTGAATGATTGCGACGACGCGAAAATTTGGTTGTTTGCAAAACAAAACGGCTTTACAATCGTAACGTTTGATGCGGATTTCTTCGATCTCTCGATCGTTTGGGGAACGCCGCCCAAGATTATTTGGCTGCGTACCGGAAACCTAACCACTTCTGAAATTGCCGAACGTCTCATTTTAAACACTCCTGTTATTTCTTCTTTTATTGATAATACCGAGCAACATTGTCTGGAAATCTATTGAATCGTTGTTACGGATAAATAATCATATTCTACATTATTCTTGCCCCGCAGCGGTTGCAAAATCTTACGCCCTCGGCTATGCTTGCGCCGCATTGAGGGCAGAGGGTTGCCGGAGACGGGACTGGGGGGCGCTCAGTCGGTACCGTATAGGGTGCGGCAGAGGGTTCGCTGTCGGCCTTGCGTAGCAGTTCGCGGAACTTGGCCGACAGGCTGCTGAGCTGGCCGTAGAGGTCGAATGTGATCTTCGTTGAAGGGGCTACGCTCATGTAGGCCGACATCATCTTCACCAGTATCCACGTGTCGATGAAGGCATATTTGACGGTATAGGCCGTGCCGAGAGCCAAAACGAAAGCTGCAATTCCACTCCCTTCGCTATTGATTCCGAACAGATGGAAGACTGCAACGAAGAGCAATCCGGCCACAATGGCTACGACGACGAAAAGGAGCAGAACGACAAAGACGGTGACGGCTGCGCTCTTGAGCAGCGTCTTCCAGTTCTGCGCGTAGATGACAACGCCGTCGGCAGCGCTCTTGTAAGCATTCTGCGTATCCTGGTAAAAGGTGTAGCCCAGGCAACATTCGTCGACGTATCCGAGGGAAATGTCGATAAACATTTTACCGAGCTTTGTCAGCGCATCCATGCCGGGCACTCCGGCCAACATTCCGGTAAGGCGTCCGAAAGCGTTTTGCAGCTGCTTGACGGCTCCCGCCACGAGCTTGTCGATCACAAAATAGACATTGGCCGTCAGGAAACGCTGTTTCACCAGCCGGACGCCTGTACGGAAGGGCGCATCCGGCGTTGCTCCGTCGCGAAACGAGATGGCAATCACGGCCACATGGCCGGCTTTCAACATATATCCGAGGTAATGCCGGAAGATGAAGTTGATGATTCCCAGCAGCGACAGCCAGATGAGGATCATGACCGCACCCACGCCCTTGCTGCCCGACAGCATTGAGAGCCCCGCCATGACGGCAAAGAGAATGGCTGCCACGAGGACGTGCAAGACGCCAACAAGCAGTTTGAGCCAGCAGAACTGCATGGTATTCCGGTAAACTGTTCCAGCTTTCATGGTCGTCATTCTATGCGGGTTCCACATTCGTTACAGAAACGGCTGTCGGCCGGCTGCTCCGCGCCGCACTGCGAGCAGAAGCGTTTAGGCGATGCAAGACGATTGCCGCAGCTCTGGCAGAAAGCCGCGCTTTCAGGGTTGACCGCTCCGCACTGCGAACAGCGACGGGCTTCGGCAGCCTGTTCGGCAGCTTTTTTGGCGTCGGTCTCCTCCTGCGCTACCCGTATCCGATTTTCCACATCCTTCCGCAAGGCGGCCACGGCCTCAAGTTCGGTCTTGACGGCAGGGTATGCTTCCGCTCCGCCGTCGGCGTAAACCTGCCGGCCCAGTCGCGCGAAGATTGCGTTCTCTTTGGCGGCAATATCGTCCAGTTCATTCTTAGCCTTGTAGGCTTTCAATTCGGGGTTCCCCTGGTCGGGCACAATCTCGGCCAGCCCCTTTACGATTCCATCTAAAAATCCCATTTTGTTATTTGATTAAGTGATTATTTTTTCTTGCTGTTCAGGCCTTCAAGCATTTGCAGGGCATCCTGAATCTTTTCAGCCTCCGATTTTCCTTCGCTGTTTTGCTTTGTTGATTTGCCATCAGAGCCTTTCATTCCCTCTTTTAGCATTTCCTGCATTTTCTCAATTTCTTCCAAAGGATTTCCGGATAGCGTTTTAGTCGCATTCTTATAATCCTTCGGGATTTCAAAAAGACTTGCGGGCTGCGGTCCTTGCTTTAAATTGCGAATCACAAAGACTTCGCCGCCGTCTTCCCACTGCATCTCGATTTTAAGGGGCTCGTAAAACCATCCTTCGCGATAGCCTACTGATGTCGCTCCGTTCGACAGCGTGGTAGTAAGTTTGTAACGATAATGTTTACATTCATAGCCTTCAATGACTTCCATACCAAGAAATTCTTTTTCCTGTTGATGGTCTTTCATTATTCCGTTGCCACCGTTGCTGTTTATCAGGGAGGCGACGTTGCCATCCTTCATCACAGCGGATAAATCCCAATACGTGTAGGTTTTTGTTTCAGGATACAGTGTGAACATTTTAGCCGAATCCATGCGTATGATGCCGTAACTTGAATCTTCTTTTTTTAGCCCGAAGCCTATCTCAAAAGTTTCAGTACGCATTTT
>JAITGS010000087.1 GCA_031280435.1 Tannerellaceae bacterium
GGAACAACGATGTTCCGGGGCAAAAAGGGGACAATTTCTGCTGCATACCTGTTGAATTGTTTGAAACAATGTAGAGGCGCGGCGATTATCGGTAATTTCGCCGTAGCCGGCCTCCGGCCTTCCTGCTATTCTTCGGCAGGAGCTTCGGCGGGTTCGCGGCTGTCTTGCATTTCGCTTAGGATGAGGCCGGCGAACATCATTACGAAGAAGCCGCGATAGGAGATGAAGGTGGAGTCGGCTATGCCGTCGACGGCGAGGTAGCCTGTGATGAGGAGCAGGATGTAGAACAGCGCCCGGTTGCGCTCTGTTCCGAGCAGGTATCCTTTGTATCCTTTCCTTAATATATATATCCAGAAGGCTGCGTAGAGAAGGGCGCCTATGATGCCGAACTGTGCGAGCGAGGGGTAGTAGGTATCGGATATAAAGGCGTAATAGTCTTTGCTGAGGCCCCACACGCGGTCGAGGCTGTACCGGGAGTATAGCGGGGAATAGTATACTCCGGAGGAATAGGTGGCGAAGGTGGCGAAGCCGCTGCCGAAGGGGAAGTAGTCGACCAGCACGAGGGGAGTGACGGCATAGAGCATGAAGCGGGCAATCTCGTTGCGCTCGGCTCCTCCGGAAACGGCCTGCACGAAGTAGAGGTCTATCTTACTCCATGCCACTACTGCCATGACGCCTGCCATGGCCAGCAGTATGACCGAGTTGAGCAGGCTGAGCCTGAACTGCCGTCCGTGCATAAAGAAGATGAGCAGGCCCACGGCCATGGCGAAGAAGCCGTAGAACTTGGACCGCCCCGCCAGCAGTCCCAGGGCCAGCATGGCGATGAACTTGAGCTTGTCGACGGTGGTGAACCTGGAGGCATAGAGGTGGCAAAGCGATATGACAAGGACGGTGGCGGCAAAGTGGGCCTCGTGGGCGAATACGTCGACCATGAAGCGATGTACGAACAGGTCGGTCAGCCCTATGCCAAGCGCAAAGATCCAGAAGATGCCGGATGCTGCCCTCAGAATGGCCTTGCGCTCGTCGTTCATCCGCGGCTTTATGGCATACACGCAAAAGAATCCGAGGTAGGGTTTTATCTGTACAAAGAAGTCGTTGAGTATGCCCCGCACGGAATTGCTGCCTATCCACAGCGAATAGGCGAGATAGAAGCCGAAGACAGCCAGGGTGAAGATAAGCGCCTTGTTCATCTCCCAGTCTGGCGTTTGGGTCATGAAGAATATGAAGAGGATGAAAAGTCCGAGTGCGCAGAGTTCGTCGGTATAATCGAAGCCGATGATGGTATAGAATACTACTCCGAAGGTGAGTGCGAAGAGGAAGAGGCCGTAGAAGTATCTGTCTTTATATATCTGCATGCGGTTTATGTACTGTTGTGTGGTGTGTGTGTGCTATCAAAAACGCAGAGGGAGCGGTTTTAGTATATTTAACCTTATGCCGAAGCAAGGCAAGGATATTTGTTTATCTTTGTTGATATAAATTTTTTCAGGAAGTAGTTATGAATCAATACTTGGATTTAGTTTCAAAGGTTTTGCAGGAAGGAGCGGCGAAGTCGGATCGTACCGGCACCGGCACGCTTAGCATCTTCGGGCATCAAATGCGTTTCGATCTTGGCTCGGGCTTTCCGCTCGTCACCACCAAGAAGCTTCATCTCAAGTCCATCATATACGAACTGCTGTGGTTCCTTCGCGGGGATACCAACATTGGCTACCTCAATGCCAACGGCGTTCGCATCTGGGACGAATGGGCCGACGCCGACGGCAATCTGGGGCCCATCTACGGCTACCAGTGGCGCTCCTGGCCGGGCTATCGCGGCGAATCCATCGACCAGATAAGCAGTGCGGTCGACATGATAGCTCGTCAGCCCGATTCGCGTCGCATCATAGTCAGCGCATGGAACGTGGGCGACCTCGATAACATGAAGCTCCCCCCCTGCCATGTTTTCTTCCAGTTCTATACGTCGGGCCGTAAGCTGAGCATGCAGATGTACCAGCGCAGCGCCGACGTGTTCCTGGGCGTTCCGTTCAACATAGCCTCCTATGCACTGCTGCTGCTGATGACGGCGCAGGTGACCGGCTACGAGGCGGGCGAGCTCATCCATACGATTGGCGACGCGCATCTGTACGTCAATCACCTTGAGCAGGCCCGCACCCAGCTCGGCCGCAGTCCGAGGCAGTTGCCGGCAATGACTCTCAATCCCGAGCGCCGCAGCCTGTTCGACTTCGAGTACGACGACTTCGCCCTCACGGGATACGACCCGCATCCGCATATCAAAGCCGATGTGGCAGTATAAGTTTCAATATCTCTCCGAATCATTTATAACGAACAAACAACAGAACAACCATGAGCATCATTTCAGTAATAACAGCCGTTGACGAGCATAATGCCATCGGCAAAAAGAATCGCCTGCTGTGGAACCTCCCCTTCGACATGCAGCGATTCAAGGGCGCAACTACCGGACATGCCGTCGTGATGGGCCGCCGCACATTCGAATCGCTTCCGAAAGGCGCTTTGCCCAACAGGAAGAACATAGTGCTGACAACCCTCCCGCCCGAAAGCTTTATAGACGTATTCGTATGCAACTCCATGACCGACGCCCTGGAGCTCTGCGAGAAAGAGACGGAGGTCTTCATGATTGGCGGAGCTATGGTTTATAAAGCAGCCATGGAGATAGCCGACAAGCTTTACCTGACCCGCGTTCATCACGTCTTCGACGATGCCGATATATTCTTCCCCGAAATCAATTTCGACGAATGGGACGAGATAGAAAATGATCCACATCCGGCCGACGAGCAACACATATATGCATACACTTTCCATACATACGTGAGAAGGCTCGGCGGACACATACGGCAACTCCCATGAACCACATCATCACAGCCCCTCAACGGCACATAAGCGCAAGGGTGAGCCTTCCTGCCTCCAAAAGCATAAGCAATCGCGCCCTGATCATGAATGCACTCGCCCCGGCTCCCGACTTCGGCCTCATAGCCAACCTGGCCGACAGCGACGACACCCTGGCCCTCCGGACGGCCCTCACCTCCGGACAGCACTACGCCAACATAGGCGCAGCCGGCACCGCCATGCGCTTCCTCACGGCCTACCTGGCCATGCAGCCCGGCGAATGGATACTCACCGGAAGCGAACGCATGAAAGAGCGGCCCATACGCCTCTTAGTCGATACCCTCAACAGCCTCGGCGCCCACATAGGATACGTTGAAGACGCCGGCTTTCCGCCCCTGCGAATCACCGGACGAGCCTTAGAGGGCGGCGAAGCAAGCATATCCGGCGGAGTGAGCTCGCAGTACATCTCCGCCCTGCTCATGACCGCGCCTGCAATGCGACAGGGGCTGCGGCTGCGGCTCAAAGGGCAGATAGTATCGCGGCCCTACATCAGCCTCACCACCGAACTCATGCGCCACCACGGCGTGAACGTCCTGAGCGAAAGCCCCGGCGAGTTCATCATAGAGCCGCAAACATATACGCCCATGCCCCTCACCGTAGAGGCAGACTGGAGCGCGGCATCCTACTGGTACGCCATAGCATCCCTCGCCGACGAAGCCACGATACGGCTCGACGGCCTCTTCCGCGACAGCCTGCAAGGCGATGCAGCCGTGGCCGGCCTCTACAAGCAGCTCGGCGTGCAAACCGAATATGCCGACAACTGCGTGATCATCTCGCGCTGCGGCGAGCCGGCCGCAAGCATTGAATACGACTTCACCGACGAGCCCGATCTGGCTCAGACGCTCGTGGCAAACTGCTGCTTCCTGGGCGTACACTTCCGGTTCGGCGGCCTTCAGAGCCTCAGGATAAAGGAAACCGATCGCCTCTCCGCTCTGCGCACCGAGCTCGGCAAGCTCGGCTACGACCTGCGCCTCGGCGGCTCCTCCCTCGAATGGAGCGGACAAACCTGCACTCCCAACCCTGCGCCCCTTATCGACACCTACAACGACCACCGCATGGCCATGAGCTTCGCCCCGGCAGCCTTCATCCGCCCCGAAGGCATAGAAATAGCCGAGGCCGAAGTAGTATCCAAGAGCTATCCCCGCTTCTGGAGCGACCTCAGCCAAGCCGGCTTCGGCATAGACTGAACCTCATCCCCCGCCGGCCCCACTCAAACCCGACTGCAAACCCTAGCCGGGGCCGGCGCATTTCAATTCATCGCACATCCCCTGATTGAAGCCGGCAAGCATGCTCGGCAGCGCAGAAAACATATTCGCAGGCCCGTGACAATTGCTTGTTGAGGCCATCAGGTTTCCCGCAAGGCTATGCCGCATCGCAACAGCCTCATTTTCTCCGGCTGAACCCCCCTCCTAAATCGCTTTATGCCGAATCGGACTTCCGCAGGCAAAAGCGATTTCTCTTTTTGGGCCCATCCGTTTTCCCGGCTCAAAAACAAAGTGCATTTAGCTAATATACCTTTCCAAGCTCAAAAACAAAACGCATTGGAGCCGGCGCATTTCTCCGGATCTCAAAAACAAAGCGCAGTGAGGGCGATACACTTTTCTATGCTCAAAAACAAAGCGCATTGGGGGCGAGATACTTTTATAAACTTAAAAACAAAGCGCATTGGAGCGAATGTATTTTATAAGCTCAAAAACAAAGCGCATTGAAGCCAAAATACTTTTCCGGACTTAAAAAAACAAAGCGCATTAGAGCTGATATATTTTATAGACTCAAAAACAAAGTGCATTGGGGCCAATATATTCTTATAAGCTTAAAAACAAAGCGCACTATGGCGATATATTCTTCTAAGCTCAAAAACAAAGCGCATTGAGGCTAAGATACTTTTCCGAGCTCAAAAACAAAGCGCATTTGGCGGCAACACACTTTTATAGGCTTAAAAACAAAGCGCGGTTGGGGGCACTTATTTCTTGCGGGCTAAATTATGTTTGGAGGGGGCCCATGCTAAAGGTTTTGAGGCCGTCGCTGATTGCAA
>JAITGS010000115.1 GCA_031280435.1 Tannerellaceae bacterium
TAGGACAGGCCTTAAACGGTTTAGGACAGGCCTTAAACGGTTTAGGACAGGCCTTAAACGGTTTAGGACAGGCCTTAAATGGTTTAGGGAATCCCATAAACGCTTTAGGGAATCCCATAAATGCTTTAGGGGAGCCCATAAATGCTTTAGGGAATCCCATAAATGCTTTAGGGGAGCCCATAAATGCTTTAGGGAATCCCATAAACGCTTTAGGGGAGCCCATAAACGCTTTAGGGAATCCCATAAACGCTTTAGGGAATCCCATAAATGCTTTAGGGGAGCCCATAAATGCTTTAGGGAATCCCATAAACGCTTTAGGGAATCCCATAAACGCTTTAGGGGAGGCCATAAATGCTTTAGGGAATCCCATAAATGCTTTAGGGAAGGAAATATGTTGAATTTTTCTTGCAATATTCGGATTTTCGGGATGGCTGTCGGTAATACTTGCGCTTAAAAAAAGTCTGTTTATATTTGTCACGCTAAGAACGAGTATCAAAAAGTATTTTTATCCTTTTTAAATCTATAAGTTATGATTAAAACACGATTATTTCTTTATCTTTTTTTACTTATACAGTGTTTTGCCGTCGATGGGCAAATCGCTCTTCCGGCTTATCAGCAGGCAAATGTCGATGCGGCGCTTTATGAGGGTCGATGGAAGGCCCGCTGGATTTCGGTGGCGGGCGAAGCTGCTAATACTTACGGTGTTTATCACTTCCGAAAGAGCATTGAGCTTGCTGCTGTGCCCGGCAAATTTGTTGTGCATGCCTCTGCCGACAATCGTTACAAGCTTTATGTAAACGGGAAGCTGGCTTCGCTGGGCCCGGCTCGCGGTGATGTGTTTAACTGGAACTTCGAAACGGTTGATATAGCCCCCTTGCTGAAGGAGGGGCGCAATACGCTGGCTGCGGTTGTATGGAACTATGCGGAGCGGAAGCCTGTTGCACAAATTTCGTTCCATCAGACGGGTTTTATACTGCAAGCTAATTCTGAGGCGGAATCTGTTATTAATACGGATGCTTCATGGCGCGCTGCGCGGAACAATGCCTACTCTCCGTGGGAAGATTGGCAGGTTTTGGGATACTATGTTGCCGGTCCGGGCGAATATCTGCGCTCGGCGGAGTACCCATGGGGCTGGGAGGCTGCGGATTTTGATGATTCGCAATGGAAAGCGGCTCGCACGGGCATAGAAGGGGCTATGAAGGGGGCCCGCGATTATCCTGGGAGGCAGCTTGTTCCGTCGGCTATTCCCCAGATGGAGCTGATGGCGGAGCGATTTGCGGCTGTGGCCGACGTTGAGGGAATTGCGGCGCCCAAGGCTTTAGTTGCGGGAGGCGGCCTGACGGTTCCGCCGCGCAGCAATGTGCGTATCCTCCTTGATCAGGGAAAATTGACTACGGGTTATTTGTCGCTGCTGTATTCCGGCGGGAAAAATGCGGACATCAAGATTGGATATGCGGAGGCTCTTTACGAATCGCAGAGCCAGTCGACGGTGAAGTCGTATCGCCTGAATCCTAAGAATAATCGCAATGATGTGAAGGGCAAGACTTTTATAGGATATGGCGATCGCATACTGGCTGACGGGGGCGACGGGCGCATGTTTACGCCGCTCTGGTGGCGCACGTGGCGCTATGTTGAGCTTAGGGTTCAAACTGAGGATCAGGCGCTTCGCATTGATGATGTTTATGGTACCTTCTCGGCTTATCCGTTCCGCAGTGAAATAAGTTTTAAGGCTCCGGCGCAGCCCGATCTGGGCAAAATGCTGGATATTGGCTGGCGAACGGCCCGGCTGTGCGCCCACGAAACCTATATGGACTGCCCTTACTACGAGCAGCTTCAATATTTTGGGGATACTCGCATACAGGCTATGGTTACTCTTTACAATACTCGCGATACTTGCCTCGTTCGGAGCGCTATCGAGCAGGGCCGGCAGTCTATTGTTCCGGATGGCATCACTATGAGCCGCTATCCGTCGGGCTTGCATCAGTTTATTCCGTCGTTTTCGCTATGGTGGATTTGTATGGCGCATGATTACTGGCGATACAGGGGCGATGAGGGCTATTTGAGAAGCCTGCTCCCGTCTTTTAGGGGCGTTTTGTCGTTTTATGAGCGATATATGAAGCCTGATCGCAGCCTTGGTTATATTCCTTACTGGTATTTTGCGGATTGGTCGTCCGGATTTGCAAATGGTGAGCCTGTTCGTGAGAAGGAGGGCAATTCTGCGTTCCAGGATCTGCTCTATATCCTGGCTTTGGATGCCGCTTCGGAGATGGAGGAGGCTTTCGGGTCGTCTGCTAATTCCCAATATTACCGTGGGCTGGCCGGCAGGATCAGGGTTGGCATCCGCGCGAAGTATTGGGATGAGGCTAAGGGACTTTTTGCCGACACTCATGATCACAGGGCCTACTCTCAGCATGTTAACTCAATGGTTGTGCTGGCGGGGATTCTCTCTGTCGAGGAGGCGGGGGCTCTGATGACTCGTACGCTGAGCGATACGACGATTGCACAGGCCACGATCTACTTCAGGTACTATGTTCACCTGGCTTTGAAGCGTGCAGGCCTGGGTGATCAGTACCTTGATAATCTTGCGATATGGCGCGATCAGATGAAGCTGGGCCTTACGACCTGGGCTGAGATGCCTGAGCCTTCCCGATCGGACTGCCATGCCTGGGGCGCCAGCCCTAACGTGGAGCTTTTCCGCATCCTCCTGGGCATTGACAGCGATGCTCCGGGATTTAAGCGGATCAGGATCGCTCCTTCGCTGGGCGAGCTGAAGGAGGTGAGCGGAACTATGCCTCATCCTTTGGGATCGGTTTCGGCGGCCTACCTGATCGACAAAAAGGGCGCCTTCCGGGCGACCTTGACGCTGCCCTCGGGCACGGATGGCGTATTTGTCTGGAAAGGACAAGAATATCCTCTGCATGAGGGAGCCAACATGTTTCAATTTGACGGCAATAAACGCTGAGCTGTCTGCAAGGGCGCTATGCTTGTTTAGCGCCCTTGCGGCATTGGCTTCCGATGCGCTAAAGCGGGGTTTAGGATATGGATCGGGCTGTTGCGATTGTTTTTTTGGGTGCTCGAAAGGCGAATTCCGGGGCTACACATATATATATTAGTATGCCGCATCATGCTTGTTGAGGGGATATTGGAAAAAACGCATATATTTGCCCGCATATAATCAAGGCGTTTTATTGCAAATGGAAATCTTTATTATCTTGGGTTTGATTGTTGTGAACGGAATACTTGCGATGGCAGAGATTGCGTTGGTATCGGTTCGCAAGTCGCGTTTGGAAACGGATGCGAAGAGGGGTATTCAACCGGCGCTCAGGGCGCTTAATCTGGCGAATCGTCCCGAAAAATTTCTTTCGACCATACAAATCGGTGTTACGCTGATTGGTATTATGACCGGGCTTTACTCCGGCGGCGCTATTGCCGACACTGTGGCCGGCTGGCTTGGACAATTTCCGTGGGCGGCTCCGCATGCGTCCTGGATTGCCCGCACAGGGATTGTGATCGTTGTAACCTACTTTACGTTGGTGCTTGGCGAGCTTGTACCGAAGCGGATAGGCATGAGTTATGCGGAATCGGTTGCCCGATTCATTGCCGGACCCATGAATTTGTTCTCCAAGTTGGTTACGCCCTTTGTGTGGTTGCTGTCGGGGAGTACGACTCTGATGGTTCGCCTGATGGGAATCCGTCAATCGGAGGAAAGTAAGGTGACGGAGGAGGAGATCAAGGCTATCGTGAAGGAGGGCTACGATGTTGGTGAAGTGCAGGAGGTGGAGCAGGACATAGTTGAGCGGGTGTTTAACCTGGGCGACCGCAACGTTGGCTCGATCATGACGCATCGCACCGACCTTGTGTGGTTAGACGTGAACGATAGCAATGAGAAGATTCGCGGCAAGGTGCAGGAGAACCTGTATAACACTTATCCGGTGATCTCCGAGAACTTTAACAATCTGCTGGGTATTGTTAACCTGAAGGATCTGTTCGGCAGGATCTACTCTACGGACTTTTCCCTCCGCGACCTTATCCGTCCGGTTCAGTACGTGCCGGAAAATCTCAGCGTTTACAAAGCTCTTGAGCAGTTTAAAAACGCTCGCGTGAAGTACGGACTTGTTACTGATGAGTTTGGCGATGTACTTGGAATCGTTACTTTGAAGGATATAATGGAAGCTCTGGTTGGTGAGATGCCTGAAATAGGCGAGGAGCAGGAAATAGTTGAGCGTGCCGACGGCAGCTTCCTTGTGGAGGGTCAGATGTCGTTTTATAACTTCCTCGAGTATTTTGATCGCGAGGATCTGTATGCGGACTATGATTATAATACGCTTAGCGGCCTCCTGCTTGAGATCCTTCAGCATATCCCGCAGATTGGGGAGCAGGTGGATTGGCTTGACTTCCGCTTCGAGATTGTTGACATGGACGGCGCTCGGATTGACAAGGTGCTGGTTTCGCGTATTGAGAGCTGAGCCCTGATAGTGGGGATACAAAAAAAATCATGCCCGTTTGACGGGCATGATTTTTTTTGTAGAAATAAGCGGGTCGCCAACCTTATCAGCTTTCACCGTTCCGGTATCCTTACTCTAATATTGATGTTAACTGTTTGACGACCCTTGTTTTTTAATGACATCTTCCTTTTCGAGATCGGCAAGCTCTTAAGTTGCCATTTGAACCTTTACCCTGATGCCTTTGATGGATATCTGCAGCTTCAGGCGTTCGTTGTCGGAGAGATTGGTTTTGCCCGAAAGGTTGAGCGTTAAAGCATTGCTATTGCTGGTGAGGACAAGGAGCATGAGGGATTCGACAAACTTCTTTGCATCGCTATTTTCGTAGACAGACCCAAGAGTATAGTCGGCAATGGTGAAAGAGAAGCCGGGTACGTCTTTGATATTAACAAGAAGGTCTTTTACGTTGCCGGCCTGGTTGTTGGTGGAAGTGACGTAAACCTTAACGGATTCGCATGTTACGCTCTTGATGTGTTCCTTGTTGTACTTTTTCAGTTCATCGGCTCCATCAAAGTCGTCGAGGCTGATGGTTTGTTCCTCGTTGAAGTCGTTGTAGGTACCGGCGGGGCTACCTTCCGGTGCGGGATAAACCTCAAGTTCGTCGGATGCAAATTCAATGTTGGCTACGTCTACATCCCTTTCGGTCAGATCTTTGAGGATACGGTTGCAGCCTGTGGACAGCAATAGTGCGAATGCACAAATAGGAATAATGATACGTTTCATCGTCATATGGTTTTAAAATTTATAAAATTCGCCAAGAGAGTTGGAAATTAAGCACGGGATAAGCCGTGATTTGTTTGAGAACATCGTGGGTGTCCAGCACGTCGGTGTTGGTGGATGCTGAGAGGTCGAGTTTGCGGCCATCCTGCTTCAGAGAGTATGCTCCGAGATAGACTGCTCCAAGCTCAAACTTGAACGACAGCCTGTTATTCTTCGCTATGGAGCGGCCAACACCTATACCTAAGTAGGGCTTCACGATTCCGCCGAGCTGAAGATCGAGGTTGGCGCGTCCGTCAGTGAGGATGAGTGTTTGATCGCCGATGTCGATGGTTGGCCAGCTGTATCCGGGCTTCAGTACCGCAGGATTGTCGTTGTTAGTCCAATCGGAGAGGAATCCCTGCAGCCCAAACTTGGATTGCCCGACATAGAATCCGGCGGTGATGTGGAAAATTCCGGCCGGGTGGAAGTCGACTAATACATTAGCGTGCGTGAAATTCATGCCGAGCTTGGCCCGATAGTCGGGAACATAGCCGAAGGCATCGTAGAGCTCGTTGTTGTCATCGGGCATGGCCACATTAACGTAGTCGCTTTTAATACCGGCAGTCAGATTAAGTCCGGCACGGAGCACAAACTTTGACGACAGCGGACTTGCAACTTCGAGTCCGTATCCCAGCGTTGAAGATTTCAAGCCAATGCTAAACTGAGAGAATGGCGTAACATATTCTTGAGCAATAGATTGAAATGTCGAAAACGCCACAATGATACATGAAAGAATAATTGTTTTTGAATTCATTTTTTTGTCAAATTTGATTATTAATATATGCCGCAAATATAGTAAAAGTTCTTTTGCAACAACCAACTAAAATATTTTTTTTGCACAAATATTCGCAAATTATTAGATGATTTGGGATAAAACATTTGAGCTAAACGGCTGATTAGTCGGATATTTATGGGAAATAAAGATGAAAATTTCAGTTTTTTGCTTAAATGCCGTTGCGGAAAAATTTCAACATCTGCTATATATATATAATGTGTACCTGTTCTAATCTCAACCGTCCCTGATGAAATAAGATGCATTTGCAATGGGTCGATTGCTATGCAGGGCAAAGTGTTTAAACAGAATTGATGCACAACTGTGCAAATCTGTTATGACGCAAGAACCGTGTTGGCCAAAATCTCGCGAAATGGAGGTCAAGCTCCGGCAATTTGACGTCAAGCAACGGCAACTTGACGTCAAGTAACGACAACTTGACGTCAAGTAACGGCAACTTGACGTCAAGTTTTTTGGATTTGAAAGCCAATCCAGGTCTATTGAAACCCTTTTTCTCTTTGTATATAAGTATATTAGCCTGTATGCCACAAACAATATGAGAAAGGTAGTGCGAAGAGGGCAATAAACTATGAACTCAAAAACCACACATCGATTAAACGGATATAGGCATTGGGAAAATCGGTGTTAGTTTGTTCAATTGCCGGCGGGTGCAACTTGAGATTGCTTGTCCCGGCTCTCTGAAACTATTATTTTGTAAGATAATTAAAGTGAAAATGAGGTTTCTCGGCAAAAAATGCAGTAAAATTAAATACGTTCGCCCCGGATCGCAGCATTGCTATTGGCGAAAAGAAAAATAATAATACTTTTGCAGCGACAATCGTCCTCCGTTCACACACAAGCAAGGAAAGCTGCCGGAGTGGTCGATCGGGCCGCACTCGAAATGCGGTGTACGGGTAACTGTACCGGGGGTTCGAATCCCTCGCTTTCCGCTTGCAACTGCCTGAAAATGAGGGAAAAGCCTGGCAAACAAACATTTGTCGGGCTTTTCATTATGCCTCAAGCCGCATTAAGCCGTATGGGGGCACACTGTTTTTCGCACTTTTTGTATCTTTGGTGCGAAATCGGGGACGAAATTTTTCCTCCCCACAACAACAACTATCAAAATGAAACCAATAATTTTACGTTATGTGTTTGACCGCAAACGTGTTGCCGTCGACAGACATAAGCAAGGGCTTCTCCAAATCGAAGCCAGGCTCGAACAGATAGACAAGCTGCTCGCAGAAAAGGATAACGTTATAGGCGAAAAAGAACGGCTGATTCAAATATTGCTCAAATGATAATTGTTAATGTATAAAAAAGTCATAGATTATTCTCTTATTACACTAATCATTTCAAACTGTATCGCGGTAATTGTTGAAACCGTTGATGTTGTTTATAATTCATTTGGTGAGTTTTTTGTAATATTTGAAAAAACATCAGTTTGTATTTTTACAATTGAATATCTTTTTCGCTTGTGGAATTGCACAATAGAAGAGAGATTTCGCCGACCTATTATTGGCCGGCTGCAGTATATGGTATCGCTGAGAGCATTAGTAGATTTGCTTGCATTCCTACCCTTTTATCTCCCATTTAGCACAGTTGACTTGAGATTTATTCGCATTTTGCGATTATTTCGATTTATGCGGATTTTTAAATTAGGACAATATTGGAATGCAACAAAGCTGATATCCAATGTTCTAAAAGCCAAAAAAGAAGAGTTAATTTTATGCATCATAATTACTTTCGCTTTAATAATAATAGCGTCAAGTTTTATGTATTTCGCAGAAACCCAGGCGCAACCAGACAAATATCCAAGCATCCCCGCGACAATGTGGTGGTGCGTAACAACACTCACTACCGTTGGATATGGCGACGTTTTCCCCATCACTATAATCGGGAAGGTATTAACGGCTTTGATCGCCATCCTTGGAATTGGTTTATTTGCATTACCTGCCGGAATCTTGGCCTCCGGGTTTGCAGAAGAATTGCATAAGGGGAAAGGCCGCGTGAAAACAACATGCCCGCATTGCGGGAATATTATACAATAGCCTACAATTATATTATCATTTTAAATTTTAATACATTATGATACCAATGGTCTTTGTAGTTATATCCATGGTCGCATTTCTCATATTTGCGATATATCTCTCAATGTCGGGTGGACACAAGCCTGTGCAAAGAAAGCACTATCACGGCCCTACGACGCCAATTACAACGGAGGACTTAGAATTTGAAAAATCGACAAACAATATCCCCGCAATTATTGTGTTTGATCTTGAAACAACGGGGCTGCCACGTGTAAAGAGAGCGACCCCAAACAATATTAACAGCTTCCCGTCTATTGTGCAAATAGCGTGGATGGTCTTTGATAAAGAATTGAAAATTATAAAAAAACAATCTCACATTATTAAGCAACCAAGAAAAATACCAGATCTGTCTACCAACATTCATAAAATAACAAATGAAATGGCTTCGCAGTATGGGGTTGATATTTCGACCGCGGTCAACGAAATACTACAGGATGTCGAGAAATGTATAATATTGGCTGCCCATAATATCGAATTTGACTACAATGTTTTAATGAGCAATTTGTATAGGAACGGAATAAATACTGCGCCATTAGAGAAAATCAATTTATTTTGCACAATGAAAACCGGTACGTTTTTTTGCGCAATACAGCGATATGGCGGAGGGTATAAATACCCAACGCTCGCAGAACTCTATACCGCATGTTATCCCGAAAAAAGCATCGACCCGGAAATATTGCATAGCGCTTTAGTGGATGTTGCTATCTGCGCAAAATGCATGGACAAATTCTATGAATTAAACGTCGTATGATATTAAATAATTAAAAAGGAAAAAGCTTTATTAAAAAGCTCATTGCTGCGATTATAGGAATAGCCAACAAGTAGACGTCGCATACTCTTAGCTTATGGGGGAATGTTGTGTCGTTGTATTTGCACGACAACACTTCCCCCACCGCCAGGAGATTATTCCAGAGGCGTACTTCACCGTCCCAAACCTCACCAAGGCCCAAAAAGTTTCGCACAATTTTCACCCCCGTTATGTTAATGGGCTGATTTTAAGCGGGGGACATAATCCCAATCATTCCGCAATCTCAACAGAACAGCGCCGCAGGCATCAAAAATAAAGCCGGCGGCGCTGTATTTTTTGCATATACACGCCGACGACTGTCAAAAATTTAGACACTACTGTCTAATTTCTTGACATGCCTCTATCAACAAACTCTCCTAATGGCCTCAAACGGACACTGTTACATCTTTGGCATGAGGATTGTATTATTACAGTAAATAATTTTAAGAAACAAAATGTTACCATCATGAAAACAATAATTATTGCCTTCCGATCGCTTTTCAAGAAGAAAAGAAACAACATTATTAAATTAGCTTCACTCAGCGTGGGGCTTGCAGTGGGGCTAACCCTTATCGCTAAAGTATATTATGAGCAAACCTACGACGACTTCTTCCCGAATGCCAAGCGTATCTACAAGATAAGCGAAATGGGATTTATTGGCGGACAACTTTTTGAGCATCCGTTTGTTAGCGGCGGCGTAGCTCCCGGTTTTGCAGCAGAGATTGCCGATGTGGAAGCGGCCACTCGTTTTACGTTTCTGGCCAATGGAGAAACTTTTTACGACAAGGATCGAAAAAAATATAAGGGAGATTTTACGCTTGCCGACTCGGCTCTCTTCAGCATATTTCCGGTACGAATCATATCGGGCAATCCGCAAGAGATTCTGGCGCGGCCGTTATATGCAATGGCGTCGAAGAAAATTGCCGATATGCTGGGAGGAGTCGACGCAGCCGTTGGGCAAAATATTGAGATGAACTCGGCTCCCGGTAGGATGATAACCATTGGCGGGGTGTTTGACAATTTGCCGCACAATTCTCATCTGAAGTTCGAGATTCTCGTTTCGCTCAAATCCATATCCAATTTCATGGGCGACGGAAGCAACAACTGGTTGGGAAATGATCGTTACAGCGCTTATATTCGCTTGCATGAAGGAGCTACGCTGCAAAGCATTAACCCTTTAGTCGACGAAGTTGTGGGCCGCCATCACGACCCTGCAATGATGGAGCAGGCGGGAATCCAGCTCAGCTATACCTTTACTCCGCTGCTCGAAGTTCATAACGGAACGCCTGAGGTGAAGCGCATGACGGCTATCCTTTCCGTACTTGCCTTTGCATTGATATTCACCGCGTCCTTGAATTATGTTTTGATCATAGTTTCGTCGCTCGTTGGACGTTCAAAGGAAATGGCTGTCAACAAATGCTACGGAGCGTCGGCAAAAAACATATACGGTAAGATGCTGGCCGAGACTTTTGCCGATATGACCGCGGGAATAATCATCGCCATAATTCTCATTATTGCCTTTCGTGATACGGTGCAGGACTTACTCGGAACCTCGCCCGGCGTGATGTTTAACCTTAGGAGCGCATTGCTGCTTGGAGTTGTATGCGGTGTTATGATACTGATTACCGGGTTGATTCCGGGATACATGTTTTCGCGCGTACCCGTTGCATCTGCTTTCCGAAGCTATAAGGAGAACAAGCGTTTTTGGAAACTCGGACTGCTTTTCCTCCAGATCGTTGCCTCCGGATTCCTTACAATTCTCCTTGTCATAATTGCGCGGCAATACGACCTTATGCTCAACGATAATCCGGGATATGAATACGAGAATGTTGCTTACTGCTCGCTACCCGGAACCGATACGAGCGCACGCGAACGCGCTCTCGACGAAATTGCCCGCCTGCCTGAGGTTGCCGCCGTAAGCAGCACTAAATCAGTGCTTCCGTTCTTTGGTTATTCTGGCAACAATGTGCTCCTTCCGGGAAAAAGCGAGGAGTTATTCAATATGGCCGACGGAGAAGGCGTTGGCGATGGCTTTCTTGATTTATTCAATATCCCGGTTGTTAAAGGCAAGAACTTCACGCAAGGAATGGAAAAATCGACCGAGATAATGGTCAATCAACATTTTGCCGATCAGATTACTATGCTCACCGGATGGACCGATGGCGTTATCGGCAAGCAGGTAGTAGTTACCTATCACAGCGGAAGCGCCGAAAATCCCATTTTGTTTACAATCGTAGGCGTATACGAGAACTATCGCATAGGATTTATCGGCAATGAGCAAAACCGCCCTTCCGCAATATTTTACAGTAAGGCTCCGGGCAACATCCTTCTCTTCAAATATCACAACTTTACTCCCGAATTAAATGCGAAAGTTGCCGACATACTTAAGAACATATTTCCCGACAAAGACTTTAATGTGTATTCATATGCCGCCGAGATGAAAGGGCGATATGTTGAAACCCGTCGCTTCCGTGATTCTGTACTCATTGGCGGCGGAGTAACCTTCATTATCACCATAATAGGCCTCATCGCCTACATTCGCGACGAAATCAATCGCCGCCGCAAGGAAACGGCCATCCGCAAAATCAACGGAGCTACCCTGGCCGACGTACTTCGCATGTTCCTGCACGATGTCAGCATCATAGCCATCCCCGCACTTATAATAGGAGGTGGTATTTCGGCCTACGTTGCATTCCGTTGGCAAACGCAATTCTCCGAAAAAGTTGCTCTCTCGCCCTTGCTGTTTTTAATATGTACCCTTATCATTCTGATGGTTATTATAGTGGTCGTATCTGTAAACTGCTATAAAACAGCAAACGAGAATCCGGCCATTGTTGTCAAAAGCGAATAACATAGAGAAAGCGATATTTGTTGTGAGAATAAGCCCGGTCGATCATTCGCCGGGCTTATTTTATAGACAAAAAACTTATTAACGCCAAACATTCTTTTTCGCAATATGCTTCGCAACGCGGCCAAACAGATAGTTGCTTTTTTCGCCGAAAAAAAATATCTTTGCGGAGAATTTAAAAGAAACGTCATGAAAATCTATCACACATTTTTCATATTTTTTCTATCCTTGGTAATCTCTTTTTCCGGATGCGTGCACGACGAAGTAATCATCCCGAATCGTACAATCTTGTATTACATTGCAGGCGACAACAGCTTGAGCAGTTATGCGTATGCAAACATATCGTCATCGGTGGCAGGAGCAATCGACAATAATCTTAACGGAGGAAACCTTCTCATTTATGTTGATACTCGTAACGACGCCCCGATCCTTCTACAAATCCGGCGCAACAGCACGGGGCAAATCCAAACGGACACTATAAAACAGTATCCTGAGCACAATTCCGCCTCCATTGAAGTGATGCGAAACGTACTTAACGACGTTTTTCGCCATCCGCGTTTCGCAGCTCGCAGTACAGGCTTAGTACTCTGGAGCCACGGAACATCATGGCTGCCATCTGACCTTGGCACAGGCGGTTACCTCTCCCTTCGCGCCTTCGGTCAAGACGGACGCGACTGGATGGAACTCAACATGCTGCGTGACGCTCTGGATGGTTATCATTTCGATTTCATGATATTTGATGCCTGCTATATGGCTGGAATTGAGGTGATGTACGCCCTCAGACAATGCGCCGATTACATTATGGCGTCGCCCACCGAAGTCATTGCCGAAGGGCTTCCGTACCGGCAACTCATCAAAACCATGTTTGCCGACCAGCCTATACCTTATATTATGAGAGAAATCTCCGAACAGTTCATGAATTATTACAATGCTATGCCCGGCTTGGCCCAATCGGCCTCTACCGTTGTTGTTCGCACACAAGGACTTGACCAATTGGCAAATGTTTCACGCGAAATATTTCACTCCAAAGACACCGCCGCCTTCTTTGCCGTACCACTCTCGGAAATTCAAGTGCTCGAGCGACTGACTACCAACCCTTTCCTCTACGATTTTGAAGATTTCTCCTCGCATCTGAGCAATGAGCAGCAGCTCGTCTCCCTGCGCAATGCTCTTGGCAATATCACCATTTATAAAGCGACCACCGAGCGAGCTTTCTATGCAAATTTCCCAACACGAACCTACGAAATTGACTCCAATCGCTACTGTGGAATGTCGGCATATATCCCCCAAAAAGGATATTCTTTGCTCAACGATTGGTATAAACAATTGGATTGGTATAAAGCCGTCTACGAATAAATGATCGAAACACGCGGAATCACCCGTAGCTTCGGTGCCCTCCAGGTGCTGAAAGGCATAGACCTCAATATAAACCGTAGTGAAATTGTTGCCATCGTAGGGCCCAGCGGAGCCGGCAAAAGTACTCTGTTACAAATCATCGGCACTCTCGACCGCCCTAATGGCGGAATTCTTCGCTTCGACGGCACAGATGTACTAAGCCTCAATGATCGCGAACTTGCTACTTTCAGGAACAGGCATATCGGCTTCATTTTTCAATTCCACCAACTGCTGCCTGAATTTACCGCTCTCGAAAACGTCATGATCCCTGCGCTCATTGCTCGTGCTAAGCCTGCCCAGGCTGAGAAAGATGCCATGCAGATCCTAAACTTCCTCCATCTTGCCGATCGCATATCACACAAGCCCTCAGAGCTTTCCGGGGGTGAAAAGCAGCGTGTGGCCGTGGCGCGCGCCCTCATCAACAAGCCTTCGGTCATACTTGCCGACGAACCCTCCGGCAGCCTCGACACTCAAAGTAAGGCCGAGCTTCATGCCCTCTTCTTCGAGCTCCGCGAGCAGATGGGGCAAACGTTTGTAATTGTCACTCACGACGAACCGCTCGCACTGCTTACCGACCGCATCATCCGTCTAAAGGACGGAATGTTGGTTTGACGATGTTGCATAATCCGGAAAGCGGAATAAAAGAATAGGATGAAATGCCAAACGGATACATCTTATACATATTATATAGTACATCGTTGCCGGCCATGCGGCAGTGGAGCCGTAATATTACCTCACCTGCACTTTTGAATTGCTGTCGAAGATTGTGTAGACAGTGAAGTTTTTATAGTATTGAAAAATTTTATCAATGAAATACATCCCAATTTTTATTCTCTCTCTCTTTGTTTCCTGCAAAGTAGAAAAGCCTGCGGTTGATACTTTTTACATAAATCTAAAAGACAGTCTCAACAATACGACTGACCGGTTTTTATTGAGCAGTATTGCGGAAAACATTGAAATCGTCCCGCTGGAAATGAACGAAAAATATTTATACCGTAAAATAAATAATATTACGGTGGAGACTAATGATATCTTCCTAAATGGAACAGGACATGTCCTTAGATACAACAAAGAGGGGAAATTTCTGAACCCGATCGGAATGCAGGGATTAGGTCCCAAGGAACATTTGTATGCGAAGGGCGTTGGCGTGGACGATACATCCCGTATCGTATATGTTCTTTCCGGTATAAATCCAGACATCAAGGCTTATACCTACGAAGGAAGGTTTGTTAAGGCGACACGGGTGGCTCCCGACGGCATAATAAGCGGAACAGACCATGCTGCTCGACAGGGAACAAATCACAATCGCACCTATGCCTTTATCAATAATAAGCATTTTATTAGAAGGATGTTACCAATATGGGATGGTTCAAGCGACAATTGGCTCATTCAGAGTTTGGATACTTCCGGCAAGAAAATAAGATCCTTTTATGATCCGGTAAATAGAGGGAAAGAGAAAGGAATCCTTTCACATGGCGCTGATGGGAAAAACCTTATACCGGCATACTGGACAGAATCAAGCCCTGCCATAAACTGTTACGGAAATAACATGAATATTCTATATGAAGGGAATGATACGCTTTACAAATATAACGCCGATAACAATGTCTTAACCCGCAGGCATATATTGTTGTGCGGACAGCGGCCCGGGTTTACAGAACTTCGACAGATGAACAAAGAGATGGAATATTTTCGGTATTTGATGATAGTGGAAGTTTGGGAAACAAAGGATTACATTTTCTTTGTGGGGGAGAAAGATCGTGATTCGTACTTAATCCGGGTGAGTAAGGAAGACGGCTCCATAAAAACCATCAAACAAAAGGGAGAGATAAAGGAATCGAAAATAATGGGTATAAGATACAGGTCGTCGGACTATCCAAATTTCACGAATGATTTATCCGGAGGCCTGCCATTTATTCCTGTATACCAAAATAAAAAATATTGGATAGACATACGCCAGCCCGAACAGTTACTTGATATGGATTTGGAAGAGCTGAAAAATATGGAAGTCGTATTGCCGGAGAAACGGGACAAACTGATAAAAGTTGTTGAAAATTTAAAAGAAGACGACGATCCGGTATTAATAATTATCACATTAAAATAATTGATTTTCCGGGATTTTCCGGGAAGGCAATGTGCACAAAACAATTCATGCAAATCGGATGCTATTAAAAAAGCGAATCATTCCCAAGAAGGCGGAAAGTATCTATTGGGGCAGGCTGAATGACTTATTAAATATTGAGCCTCTTACACAATGGGCGGCAACATAGCCTCATGAATTAATTCGATTTTTCAAACTTATCAAACAAAATATAAACTTCAAATTATTCCCCAATGAACAAAACAAATTTAATGCAAGTATTTAATGAAGAAGCGCCTGATGTTGCGCAAGCTTTCGGAGGTCTTATCCGGGCTGTCGCCGCTATGCCGGCCTTAGAGCCTAAGATTAAACAACTGATTTACATTGCCCTGAGAGCGGCGCAAGGTGAGACAACAGCCGTCACATCCCACGTACTAATGGCCAAACAGGCCGGCGCAACGCGCGACGAACTTAAGGAGGCCATTCTGATGACTACCACCGTTTGCGGAATTAAGGGCGTGGCGAGCTGCCTTATCCCGGCTCTTGAAATTTTTGACAAAAACCATGTCACTCCTTAGCATAACTTTTGCCGGACTTTGTCATTAACCATAATTGTGGCGTCTTTTTTCTGTACGGACATGAGATTGTCATCAATTTATATCAGCTTCATTTATATCAAATTTCAATCGTCTTCTATGCATATCAAATAATTCTTCATTGATTTCGCGCCATCGCTCATTCCTTTCGGATTACTCCCTACAAGAATTGGAATCTTTTGCAAAGGCTTCGGAAGAGTGGACGGAAAAAATCGGAACACGGCAAAAATATTTTGAGCAAGCATATCCTCTTTTAGACTATTCTTTGTAGTATAAGGATATAGTTCGCTTTACAATGGGGAAATCCGCAAGTATTTTGCAGCCTCATTTTATTCTTCTATACATATAAAAATTGTTGCGGCTAAGTAGCCGGAAAATGCGGCTAAGTAGCCGGAAAATGCGGCTAAGTAGCCGGAAAATGCGGCTAAGTAGCCGGAAAACGCGGCTAAGTAGCCGGAAAATGCGGCTAAGTAGCCGGGAAATGCGGCTAAGTAGCCGGGAAATGCGGCTAAGTAGCCGGAAAACGCGGCTAAGTAGCCGGAAAACGCGGCTAAGTAGCCGGAAAATGCGGCTAAGTAGCCGGGAAATGCGGCTATTTAGCCGTAACTTTCAGGGGATGTTCAGGATTGTTTGGTGAGTGTTTTAAATTGTTTTGGGAATGCCCCGGATTGTATAGAGAAGGGCGTAAATTTGTCGAGTACATCCTAATACATATATATATGTGCACGGGCGCAGGATTTTTGCTTCCGAAAACAGAATGGGGGTTTTTCGCCCGGAAAACTTTTTATCTTTGCAAAAATTATAACTCTATAAACGATGCAATGAACATTTCTTACAATTGGCTTAAACATTATATTGATATTGAAGTAACCCCTGACAATTTGGCGGAAATCCTGACTTCCATAGGCCTCGAAACGAAAGGCGCCGAGGAAGTTCAACTTGTTAAAGGAGGCCTCAAAGGCCTGATAACCGGTCGTGTAATTACTTGCGAGAAGCATCCGAACTCGGATCATCTTCACATAACAACAGTGGACATAAATGCTGGCGGCGAGCCTTTGCAAATAGTTTGCGGAGCGCCCAATGTGGCTGCTGGTCAGAAGGTTGTTGTGGCGCCGGTGGGTACTGTACTTTATAGTGGTGATGAAGAATTTGTTATCAAAAAGTCTAAAATTCGCGGGGTTGAGTCCTTCGGAATGATTTGTGCTGAAGACGAAATTGGGATTAGTGATAAGCACGACGGGATAATTGTTCTTCCGGAGGATATTCCTGTTGGTATTTCGCCCGCCGAGCACTACGGATTGGAAAGCGATTATGTGCTTGAAGTTGACATTACTCCCAATCGCGTGGATGCCACTTCGCATATTGGGGTTGCTCGCGACCTGGCAGCCTGGATGCGTCAAAACGACCGAAAAGCCTCGCTAAATCTCCCGCCGCTGGATGATTTTAGCATAGACGATGATGCCGGAGCTATCCGGGTAGAGGTGGTTGATACGGAGGCTTGTCCGCGCTATTCAGGCCTGACTATCAGAGGAGTTAAGGTGAAGGAAAGCCCTCGCTGGCTCCGGCAGGCTTTGATGGTGATAGGACTTAGACCAATTAATAATATTGTAGACATAACTAATTATGTGCTGCACGAAATGGGGCGTCCGCTGCATGCTTTTGATGCCGACAAGGTGAAAGGCGGGCGCGTAATAGTGGCTCCGGCAGCGGATGGTAGCTGTTTTGTGACCCTCGACGGAGTAGAGCGGAAGCTCTCGGCCCGCGACCTGATGATTTGCAATTCTGAGGAGCCGATGTGTATAGGAGGAGTATTTGGCGGACTTGATTCGGGGGTAACTGAGGCGACAACTGATGTTTTTCTGGAATCAGCAAATTTTCATCCGGAATGGATTCGCAGCACTGCCCGCCGGCATGGGCTGAACACGGATGCCTCGTTTCGCTTTGAGCGTGGGCTGGATCCTAACGGCACTATTTATGCTTTGAAGCGAGCGGCTTTGTTGATAAAAGAGGTGGCCGGAGGACGTATTTGCGGTGATATTCAGGATGTTTACCCTGTGCCGGCGAAGCCTTGGGAAGTATCGGTGTCATGGGAGAAAATAAATGAAGTAATTGGGAAAAATATTCCTGCGGATACGGTTCGAGATATTCTTGACAGCCTTGAGATTGAGGTTATTAGAGAGGATGCCGAGGGCCTGTCGCTACGGGTGCCGGTGTATCGCTACGATGTGCGCAGGGATGTGGATGTGATTGAGGAGATTCTGCGAATTTACGGATATAATAATGTGGAAATTGGCGGGCAGGTAAAATTGAGCTTAAGCTCTCCAACTGCTGCAGATGAGGCATATAGGATGCAAAATATAGTATCGGAGCAACTCTGCGGCGCTGGTTTTCGAGAAATCATGAACAATTCTCTCACGCGCTCCTCTTATTATGATGAGCTGACAACCTGGCCTGTGTCTCATGCAGTTATGCTCCAAAATCCACTTAGCGCCGAGCTGAATTGTATGCGCCAAACGCTAATTTTCGGAGGGTTGGAGAGTATCCGCAGAAACGAGAAACGTAAACAACGTAATCTCCGATTCTTTGAATTCGGCAACTGTTATGAGTATAATCCTTCGCGCTCGACGGAGGCCGACGCGCTCTCCGCATACACTGAAGATCGCAGGCTTGGGCTGTGGATGTGCGGAAATCGGGTGGAAAATCATTGGGCACATCCTGAGGAAGAGGTTTCGGTTTATGAGCTTAAAGCTCACGTCATCAATCTGTTCGCCCGACTTGGTATTGACCGCTCGGATATGCAATTTTCAAGCTTCGAGAGCGATATTTTTTCTGCCGGGCTGAAGCTTATGTCTGCCGCGGAGAAGATCGGCGAACTTGGAGTTGTAAAAAAATCTCTGCTGAAACAAAGTGATGTTGATGCCGAAGTGTATTACGCCGAACTGCTTTGGACAACGCTAATGAAGCGGATGAAACATCACACGGTGGTGTTTGGCGAGCTTCCTAAGTTTCATATGGTGAGGCGCGATATGGCTTTTTTAATAAATAAGCATGTTGCTTTTTCCGAAATCGAGAAAGTTGCATATGCAAGTGATAGCAAGCGACTTAAAGAGGTGATTCTTTTTGACGTTTATGAGGGGAACAAGCTCCCCGAAGGAAAAAAATCGTATGCTGTGAGCTTCTATCTGTCTGATCCTGATAAAACTATGACGGACATACAAATCGACGGCATCATGAGCCGGATACAAGCGAATATTGAAAAGGAAACCGGAGCGCAATTGCGTTCTGCCGATTGACGATCGAGGAGGGCAAAAGTCGGAATCAGGATAATCTCAGGCTCGGATTTTGGCCCTTTCGCTCTCAGCAATATCCATAAATTTATCATACAATAGTTTTCAACGCTTAAATTTTCAACTTACAAATAATATGGGACGCGCATTTGAATATCGTAAAGCAAGAAAAATGAAGAGGTGGGGCAATATGGCAAAGGTTTTCACCAAACTTGGTAAAGAAATCTCCATCGCTGTAAAGTCGGGAGGCTCCGAACCTGAAAGTAATCCCCGACTAAGAGTGTTAATTCAACAGGCAAAAAAGGAGAACATGCCTAAGGAAAACGTTGAAAGAGCTATTAAAAAAGCCTCTTCCAAGGATTTTACCGACTACAAGGAAATGAATTACGAAGGCTATGCCCCATTCGGAATTGCCATTTTTGTTGAAACAGCTACGGACAATACTACACGAACGGTTGCCAATGTCCGCAGTTATTTTAACAAACACGGAGGTTCGCTGGGGACAAGCGGCAGCCTTGAGTTTCTTTTTGACCACAAGTGTGTATTCCACGTTGTAAAAAAAGATGATATATCGCTCGAAGACTTGGAACTTGAACTTATAGATTATGGTGTAGATGAAATTGAAGAAGATGAGGGCGAAATAATACTCTATGGTGAATTTGCACAAAACTCAGCCATACAAAAGTATCTCGAGGAGAACAATTTTGAAATTAACAGCGCTGAATTTGTACGTATTCCGAACGACGTAAAAGACGTCACTCCAGACCAGCGCGAGCAAATCGAAAAGTTAATAGACAAGCTTGACGATGACGAAGATGTCCAGAACGTATTTCACAATATGCGTGAAAGCCTTATACTTTCAGACGAATAATTGAGATAAATGGCCATAACTTATTCCGATACTCTGAACTATTTGTTTGCCTCCACTGCTGTTTTTGAGCGTGATGGCATCGCCGCCTACAAGCCCGGACTTGACAGAATTGACCAATTAACCTCAGCTCTCGGCAACCCTCACAATGAATATGAAATCATACATGTGGCGGGAACCAACGGTAAAGGCACTGTTTGTCATACACTTGCAGCCATACTTCAGGAATCAGGCCTGCGAACCGGACTGTACACGTCGCCGCATCTTGTTGATTTCAGCGAACGTATCCGCGTGAACGGCAAGAGTCTCCGACAAAAATTTGTGGTTGATTTCGTTCGTGCGCATGGTGGTTCCAAGTCGGAAATAGGGCGATACTCTTTCTTTGAGCTAACTACGGCAATGGCATTCGACTATTTCCGCGAGATGAAAGTTGACGTTGCCGTTGTCGAAACCGGACTTGGAGGAAGATACGATTCCACAAATATAGTTAGGCCCATCCTTAGCATAATCACCAGCATTTCTCTCGATCATACTGATATTCTGGGTACAACTCTTGAGAAAATCGCTGCTGAAAAGGCCGGCATTATTAAACAGAATGTCCCTGTCGTTATAGGAGGCGGCTGCAGCAGCTCCATCAACAATATTTTTATAGAAATAGCAGAACAAAAGAACGCTCCTATATTCATCGCCGACCAAATTGGCCATGTGCAATCAGTTAGCAAATCTTGCGAACACGGTCAAGATACAATTTCATCGGACTTCGGGACATTTAAGCCGGAGCTTAAAGTACATAACGCACGTACAATCCTCACATCTTTAACAGTTCTCAAGGACGCATATCCCTCAAAATATTCTGCGATTAACACACAAGCCATAGCCAAAGGATTTGCCAACGTAAGGCGCATCACCGGTCTGCGTGGGCGCTGGGAGGAAATAAACTTTATGGGACGGCAAATTGTTGTTGACATTGCTCACAATATTGGAGCCTGGAATAGCAACCGCCCTCTTATCGACGAGCTTGTTAACAAAGCCGTTGGAACCGTGCACATAATTGTTGGCTTTTGTAAGGAAAAAACATTCTCCGAGATTTTCACTTGGCTACCTGAAACTGCTGGGTATCACTTCGTCACGGCGAATACTCAACGCGCTATGCCCGCCGGTGAAGTTGCCGAAATAGCCAAGGCTTATGGTCGCATAGGGAAGGTTCATGGCAGTGTCATCAAAGGCGTTCTCAATGTAATCAAGAATACAAAATCGGGCGACATAATACTCATTAGCGGAAGCGCTTACGTTGCCGGCGAGGCATTATCGCTGATTGACAGTCTAAGAGGCAACGAAGGATTACCTATGTAAGACGCCACCAAACAAAAATCTCCCACATTATATATATGACAATCACCTAAAATCTAATGTTATGACCGAAAAACAATTCAAGCGACTGAGCGAATCAAAAGCAGCACGCTGGACGGCTATGATACTCGTCTCATTCACAATGATGTGCAGCTATTATGTCTATGACGTTGTCGCACCACTCGAAGACACGCTCATAAAAACTTTCGGATGGGCAACCGTTGAATACGGGTTCTTCACCAGCTCATATACTTTTTTCAATATTTTCCTTTTTGCCTTAATCATTGGCGGGATATTTCTCGACAAAATGGGAATCCGCATCACCGGAACAATATGTTGTTTGTTGATGACCGTGGGCGTATTGATAAAAGTATGGGCTTTCTCCGATTGGTTCGTCGATGACAGCATTATAATGGGATATCACTCTCGAACATGGATTGCCGTCATCGGTTTTGCCATTTTCGGTATGGGAGCCGAAACGTCCTATGTGGCTTTGAACAAAGTCGTGGCAAAATGGTTTACCGGACACGAACTTGCCCTTGCGATGGGACTGCAGGTAGCTCTTGGACGCCTCGGAACAGCTGCAACGCTGGCCATAAGCCTCCCTTTAGCCAACTATTTCGGCTCGGTATCAGCACCAATTTGGCTTGGAGTGATGCTCATCATTATCGGGTCGCTCTCCTTTTTTGTATACTGCGCTATGGATCGCCGTGAAGATCGCTCGGTTAGCGCTATTGTCGCCACAGAGCCCGAAGAATCATTTAAACTGTCTGATAGCAAATCTCTTATGACTAATCGCGGCTTCCTAATCATTGCTGTACTTTGTGTACTTTTTTACTCTGCCGTCTTCCCATTTCTGAAATATGCCACCAAGCTGATGATTTACAAATATGGCGTCCCTGAGCATCTTGCAGGCACGATTCCGGCCATGCTACCCTTCGGCGCCATCATTCTTACCCCCATTTTCGGACGAATATTCGACGTCGTAGGCCGTGGCGCCACACTCATGTTCATAGGCTCCGTGCTGCTTGCCATCGTACACCTTTTGTTTGCCGCACCCTTCGGCAACGTGTGGTGGGTGGCGGTGATTATCATGATCTTACTGGGTATTGCTTTCTCGCTTGTGCCCTCAGCCATGTGGCCCTCCGTAGCCCGGATCATTCCTCACAAGAGCCTCGGTACGGCCTTCGCTATTATCTTTTATATACAAAATTTGGGGCTTATGCTCGTTCCCATACTCATCGGTTGGATCATAGATCGCTTCGCAATTCGCCCGGGCGATTCACCAGCATACGATTACACCATACCTATGCTCACTTTCGCAGTCTTCGGATTTCTTGCAGCATTTTTCGCATGGAGATTGAAAAAAGTAGACAAACGTGAAGGATACGGCCTTGAGGAACCAAATACTGTGCGCCGAGCATGATTGTCTTTCCCAACGCAAAAATCAATATAGGACTGCACGTAACCTCACGGCGCCCTGACGGATTTCATAATATCGAAACCATTTTTTTTCCTATTCCTCTCTGCGATGCCATCGAAGCAACTCCTGCCGACAACTTCAGCTTCAGCCAATCCGGAATTTTACTCGACAGCTCTCCGGAAAATAACCTTGTCATTAAGGCATTAAGGCAAATTTATCCCGATCGCCTCCCAAACATCGCTCTTAATCTCATAAAAGGTATCCCCTTCGGAGCAGGGCTTGGAGGAGGGTCGTCGGATGCGGCTTTTATGCTAAAAATGATCAACGAAGTCCACAAACTTGGTTTCACAACCGACATTTTAGAGGAAAAAGCTGCAAGGGTAGGGGCAGACTGTCCGTTTTTTATTCGCAATCGCCCGGCTTATGCCAGCGGAACCGGAAATCTCTTGGAGCCCGTCGCCTTAAGTCTTGCCGGATACCATATCACGCTTGTCAAACCGCCCTTTTGCATATCAACCGCCGAGGCATACGCCGGCATAAGTCCAAGCCAACCGGCCTGCGACCTTCGCGACGTCGTGCAAAAAGACATAAACGAATGGCGCAATAGCCTCCGCAACGACTTTGAGCCCAGCATAGTTGCCAAATATCCACAAATCGCTCGCATCAAACAGATACTCTACGACAAAGGTGCCCTGTATGCCTCAATGTCAGGCTCCGGATCCACCGTATATGGGCTGTTCTCCAAGGAGATTAATATGCGGGAAATCTTTCCGAATTATCAGGTTTTCAATTTAGAGATAAAGAATTAATCGTCACGCGGCATTTGTTATCAAAAGCTCCTCCTACGTAACTTTTCGGTTCAAAATAACATTTCACCATGCTTTTCGAGCTTCTCAAAGGAGCCATAAATTCGGATTTGATGGTTTTCAGTGGTACTTCAAATAAAATAGCTCAACATATTGATTTGTATATGATTTTGCATCTAAGGATATGGAAAAAGCTTCCGGTTGGCGATTCCCAACATGTTGGAAAGCTCGCGCAAAATTCGCTGAAGGTTCCCAACATGTTGAAAAGCTCGCGCAGAATCCGCTGAAGGTTTCCAACGTGTTGGAAAGCTTGCGCAGAATCCGCTGAAGGTTCCCAACATGTTGAAAAGCTCGCGCAGAATTCGCTGAAGGTTCCCAACATGTTGAAAAGCTTGCGCAGAATCTGCTGAAGGTTTCCACAAAGGGGGTTGTAAAGAAAGCCTGTCGGAATGGTAAAAGACAGCCCTTGTTTCTTCGCCGGATTTATTTTACCGGACAGCACTTCTGTATAGCCGTATAGCATTCAGCATAAAACCTTAGGTGCTTTTTTAGGAGAATGATGGCAGGTTTTATTTGCTTTATTCTAAGAAATAGATATATTTGCCAAATATGCTATTGGAGGTTTCCACGACACTTAAACAATTATCATGATGTGACGCATCACAATTCATTAATATGGAGCAAACAACAAATAAAGAACATGTAAAAAGATGGGTAGTGGCCGGATATACTGCTATTATTACCATTATTGCCGTTACAATGGCTTATGTTGCCGGGCTGCTTTGGCGTATGCCTCACGAAGAAGGCCGCTCAAACGAGCCGCTGGCGAAGGCAAAGATCGTGTCCGGCATAATTTTATCGCTTTATGAATCTGAAACTCGTACTCTTTCATCGGTTGCTTCAGGCGACGTCGAAGGGCTGACTGTTCTATTCAACAAAACTCTCGGCAATGTGTCGGAGCAATTGAACGCTCTACGGACTCTCACGCCCGACTCTGCATCGCTTGCCAGAATAAGCGAAATCGAATCGCTGCTTAAACAAAAGCAGGAAAATATTTACCGCTTGATAAATACAGTTTTGGAACGCGAAAAGCTTATGGCCGTATCCTTCGAAGATGAGTTGAATGAAAAACGTAAAACCTTCAAAATCCCCGAAGTGTTGATCACGAACGAACGTCAAACTACCGACACGTTCATCGTACAACGCGCTTCGAAAAGCTTCTTCAGGCGCTTGGCCGAGGCTTTCGTCCCTGTTAAAGTCGATACCGCCATGCGAACTAATACAACCAGCACGCAGCACGTAGATTCGTTGCTCAGGGAATATGATCCTCATCTTGCCATTGCAGAGGCTCTCCTTAACCTCCATCATACCATTATCATACGAAAGGAAAACACCAATCGCAAGCTGATGCGCGAATCTGAGGAGCTGCTTAGCAACAACCGGATGATTACGGCTCGTATCAATATTTTGCTCAATGATATTAAGGATGAGGAAACGAAAGAAGCTTCGACGCTTGAAGCAGAGCTACACATGTTTGTCGACAGAAGCATGAAAGAGCTTGCCATAATTGCCGGAATTGCTCTCATCATAATACTTGTTTTCCTCTTCATAATTCTCGGAGAGATAAGCAAAGCGCGAGAACTGCGCCGTCGGCTGGAATTGGCCAGGCAGCAAACTGAGAATCTGTTGCTCAGCCGCGAGAGGCTTATGCTAATGATAAGCCACGACATACGCGCGCCGCTTTCGTCTATGCTCAGTTCGGTGGAGCTGCTCCGACGGAACGGATTGAGCATCGAACAAGAGAAATGTGTAGAAAACATGGGCATGGCGGCTAAACATACTCTGCTGCTTGTAAACGATTTGCTCGATTTTCATCGTCTCGAATCGGGGAAAATGGAAATACAGCTCCAACCGTTTGCCATCTCGGCTCTGATGGAGGAAATCCACGCGAGATTTAAGCCTCTCAGCGATGCCAAGGGCTTGAGCCTTAATCTTGACATAGCGAATATAACCAACGCGCGCTGCTTCATGGGCGATCCGATGCGCATCAGCCAGGCCATCGGAAACCTTATATCTAATGCTATAAAGTTCACGCCGAGCGGTAAGGTCGACCTTCGCGCTGCCATAGAACCTGCTTCCGAAGCGGGTCGGATTGTGCTGGTCGTTTCGGTCGTCGACGAAGGGCCGGGAATCGCCAAAGCCGAGCAAGAGAAAATCTATCACGAATTTGCCCGCCTCGAAGGGAGTGAATCCACCGAAGGCTTTGGACTTGGGCTCTCGATTGCGAACCGCCTCGTGGCCCTGATGAACGGCAATATTGTTTTGCAGAGCGAGAAGGGAGAAGGATGCGATTTCACAGTAAAAATTCCGTTGGAACCGGCTTCTGCAGAGTTGCAACAGACCATCACATCCGATCTGAAAGGTCGCAATCTCAATTGTTTGGTAATCGACGACGATGTGGTGCAGCTCAAGCATGCCGAATCGCTTCTGAGGCATTTGCACATCAACGTAATTGCCTGCTCCGACTCCAACAAGGCAATCAATCTGCTCAGCCTGGCATCGTTCGACCTTATACTTACTGACATGCAAATGCCTGGTCTCGATGGACATGCTCTTCTCCGGAAAATACGCTCGTTGGAGGTTCCGGAGGTAAAAAACATCAGGATTGTGGCGCTTTCGTCGGGGAATGCTGTGGGCAAAGACGAGTTTATACGCGAAGGATTTGCCGGCTTCCTGAGCAAACCGCTTACGGCCGAGTTGCTATTGATGCTGCTTCACGAACTTTTTCCGTCTATGCAGGTTGAGACCGGGCCCCGGATTAATCTCGACCTCCAGGCTATCATATCTTATGCAAGCAATGAGGAAGAAGTAAAGAGTATACTTAAACTGTTTGCGGAAGAGACCGGTAAAAGTGTCGAGACATTGCGCAAAGCTATGAAGTCAAACGACCGCATGCTGGCTGCACGAACGGCTCACAAACTGCTTCCGACGCTTACGATGTTAAAAGCCGACGAACTCGTAGGCTTGCTGAGCATCCTCGAGCAAGAGCCAAAGATGCAGGCAAAAGCCTGGCACGACACTGTCGAGCATTGCATCAAAGGGATCATTTCGGTCATAGACCGTGTAGAAGCGGATGGCGGCAGCGCCACAATGTAGAATCTTTCCACACTTCAGGCAGCAAACGGAAAAGGCGCGCATCGCCACATATTGCTGATATTAAAAGATATAGCCCCATAACGGATTTATGGCACACTTTGGCACGCTATTCTCTTATAAGTAGGCATGTATTTCTACATTTAACCGTTTGAACAAAAACCTTTATTAGATTAAAAAGCGTCACATGATTTTTAGAATTCGATTATTAAGAAAGACTGTCTCTGTTGAAGAGACAGTCTTTTTGTTTCAGGTGCGCTGTTACCATGGCTTAGCGTCTGCCTCTTTGCCCGGCAATTATCCTCCTGTATCTTTGGTTCGCTTGGGTTAAACAATTAACAATCTATTCATATTTATAAGCGCGAAGCGCTTTGAGATCTACCGGCCTTTCGGAGTATGCGGCGGGTACAGGTAGCTGTTGCATCCGACTTTCATGCTCATGCGGGGCTTCGTTATCGGTTGCTCCTTAAAAAAAGCAAGAGCCGGACAAATAGCGTCCGACTCCCGCACTCATTGAATTTTAACGTAACTCAGTCTTTTATCGCTCTCCAAATGTAAGCGGCGAGGGCTCCGCCTGCCAGTGGAGCAACGATAAAGACCCATAATTGTGTGAGCGCGGCTCCTCCCTGGAAGATGGCCGGGCCAATGCTGCGCGCGGGATTAACCGACGTGCCGGTGATCGGAATACATACGATGTGGACAAGCACAAGGGTCAGTCCGATGGCTAAGCCTGCCAGGTTTCCGGCGCCTTTCTTTGCATCGGTAGAGCCAAGTACGACGAGCACAAAAATGAAGGTGAACACCAGCTCAGCCGTGAAGGCCTGCATGAAGGCGCCTTCGGCATAGCCGTTGGAGCCGGTGGCTGTCGGGCCGCCGTGGCTGCCGGTCGATACGAGGCCGAACAGGATCGCAGAGCCTATGATGGCGCCAACAACCTGCGAGATCATGTAGAAAGCTGCTTCCTTGCCGCCCATTTTGCCCGACAGATATACGCCAAAGGTGATAGCCGGATTGATATGACAGCCTGATACGTTGCCGATTGCGTATGCCATAGCTACAACCGAGAGGCCAAACGCGAGCGCTACGCCTATCGTGCCTACGCCGGCTCCTACTGCATCCGGAGCTGCTCCTGCAAAGACTGCACTGCCGCATCCCATCAGAACCAATACCATAGTTCCGATCATTTCTGCTAAATACTTTTTCATTTTGCTGTAAGTTTTTAATTGGTGAATAATCTATGTACAAACAATATTTTGTTGATTTAATACCATTTGAAGCGCTTCATGCCGATGATGAAGCAGCTGACGCCCAAGACCGACAGGGCAAGCGTTGGCGACAGTATTTCCATCCACCCCGCGCCCTCGTTGAATATGCTGCGGATGCCGTCGGCCATCGCCGTCAGGGGCAGCAGGCGGATGAAACCTATGCTCCAGTCCGGAAAGTTGTGGTAGCTGAAAAAGATGCCGGAGAGGATCATCATCGGCATCTGTACGAGATTTATCAGGCCGGTACCTACCTCCGTTTTGTGCGTGCGGCTCGAAATGAGGATAGCTATTCCTGCGAAGGCAAGGTTGCCGGCCATGTATAAAGTGATGAGGGCGGCGATGTTACCCTGAACAGTTATCCCAAAGATGAGCGCCGCGAAGGCTATCAGGATCAGCGCCTCGATGATGTTCATGAAGGTGCGCACGGCCATCAGGGAGATCAGGTAGTTAGACTTTCTCATCGGCGTAGCCACCATTCTTCGCAGAAGCTTCTGAGAGCGTCGCTCTATAATTGTATAGCTCACGCCCCACATCATCGAGCCCATCAGCCCGAAGGCTATCAGGCCGGGAATCAGGAAGTCGATGTAGCGCACGCCTTTCAGCGTTATGGGCTCGACGGGAGAACTGTCCTCGGTGCGCACCGAGGGCGACTTCAGCATGGCCGACAGCTTCATATACACCAACTGCGCCTGAGAGTTATGAGGATCGAAGTGGTACCTCAGGGCGCCCAGCGTGTCGCCTATCATCACGTCGGCCTCGCCGCGCTTCAGCGACACTATGGCCGAGCGCAGGTCGGAGCGCACGAAGTTGAATTCGGCATTGCCCAGAACCTTGTCTGTTACGCGCCAAACCTGAGCAGGCCGGCCTTTATATTCGCCCGCACGGCCGTATATTGCGAGTACGGAATCGAGTTCGGTGGGGCGTTCGGATATGACGAGCACCTGGAATTTCTCTTCCGATTTCTGCGTGAATGCAAGTCCGAGACCTATGGAAATAAGCACAGGGAAGACTATTCCCCAGAAGAGAGTTTCGGGTTCGCGTATGGTTTCGAGCCAAAAGGTTCGTATCAGTTCAAAAAGTTGTTGACCGCGGAATCGTTTCATTTATTGTTGGGATATGAGGGATGGGTCGTCGCTAAGTTTTTTTCCGGTGAGATTGATAAATAGCTCGTCGAGATTGCGCGAGCGTTCGTCGAGCAGGTCGGCCAGCCGGCCTTCTTTCAGTATCTGTCCCTCGTCTATGATGATGATGCGGTCGCAAAGGGTTTCGGCCTCCTCCATGTAGTGCGTTGTGAGGATGAGCGTAGTTTCGCCTTTGGTTTTCAGCTCATGGAGTATGTTCCAGAGGTCGAGGCGCGAGTGAGGGTCGAGGCCGGTTGTAGGCTCGTCGAGGAAGAGTGTCCGCGGCCGGTTGAGAAGTGCAACCGCAAGGGCGAGGCGCTGCTTTTGTCCGCCCGAAAGGGTTCCCACCCGCGACTTGCTTTTAGCCTCCAGCCCGGTGAGGGCTATCACCTCGCCAATGCGCTCCTCATCATCAATGGCGAAGAAGGAGGCGAACAGCTTTAGCGTCTCGTGCACGGTCAGCTTCTCGGCGAAGCGGGTTTCCTGAAGCGAGATGCCTATCGAGCGCCTGAGCTCGCGCTCATGCTGTTTCCATCGCTTGCCCTCAATCAGAATCTCGCCGCTGTCGGGTTTCTGCAGTCCCTCCATCATCTCCACCAGAGTAGTTTTTCCTGCACCGTTGGGCCCCAGAAGTGCAACAAACTCGCCGCGGGCTATCGCAAGCGATATGCCTTTCACGGCCTGCACATCCTTGAAACTCTTAACGACCTTGCTTACCTCAATCTGCAGCATGATCAGTTTTTGACCGGTTGATGCATCATGTATCCCTCAATAATCGCCGCCATTTCCTGCGGAGGCAGCTTCTCGATGAGCCGTATATGCTTGCCGGACGGATCGGCCGACCAGCTGTTGGAGCCGTTTTCATTGACTATTATCCGCCCGCGCTCCGTGTTGAAATAGGGTTCATAACCTTTGATGGCCACCAGAACCGCCGTCTGATCCCAACTCATCCGCCCGTCGAAATCCTGTTCCGCAAGGCACAGAGTATATGTATCCTTAACCGGACTGTTTTCTATTGGCGATGCAACGATGCGCGTGCCCGTCAGGATGTTGACGCCTATCTCGAAGCCGCTGAGTACAATTTCGACGGGCCAGCCGCCGAACACAGCAACGGAGGCCATCGAATCAACAAAAACATTATACTCCCTGCCCTCCGGGAAGGCTCCGGCCATAGACGCAAGCCGCTTGACCTTCAGCGCAACAAGCTCGCGGCCGCCGAGAGGGCTGAACTCGTCCGGCTCGCTTTCCAGCAGGTTCCGCATGTTTGTGAGGAAGCCTATCGTGCATATAGTGACGCTGCGATCGGGCTGCGAGGCGAGAATCCTGCGGTACAGCCGAACGGCATCTTCGGCATCGGAGGTGCGCGAAACAGAGTGCGGATAGCGCGAGGGGAGCGCCTCCGTCCACTTCACCACGTGCCAGTCGCCCATGTCGGCAGCCTTGCCCTTGGGCGCTCCAAGCGGAATATCGGGACGATTAAAGTAGTGATTGATAACACTTATGCAGGGCGCCACAAGCTCGTTGCCGTTCGACGAAACCGTAGCCAGGATGTTAACATATCCGCTGTCGGCCAGTGCATGCATCAGAGCCATAGCGCCGACGTCGTCGAAGTCCGGCCCGAGGTCGGTGTCCAGAATCAGGTTCACCCGGCCGGCCTGCTGCTGTGCGCATGAGGCGGAAATCAGTATGATAACGAGTAGGGAGAAAAAAGTTTTCATTCTATAATAGTATTTGATTTGCCGCAAAGATAATAGGGAATTTCTAATAATAGCATTCTCTGCCTTAGCCAAGGTCGGCAAAATGCTCATTTACTAAAGTAAAAGCCCGCAAAATATTCAAATTTGCCTCCGCTAAGCTTTTGCGGTACATCATTGCCTTCCGCCGGCCTTGCAGGAGAGAATTGCTGCGTAGAAATTATCTCGCGCCGGCCTTCCGGAAGTCGAAGCTGCATAGAAAAAGCTTCAAATTGCGCTTCGGAAAGTGGTTTCTACGCAGAAAAGGCTTCAAAATCCATTTCGGGAGGCGATTTCTATGCAGAAAAGGCTTCAAAATCGCCTTAGTGAAGCGTTTTCTACGCAGAAATGGCTTGCCGCCGGGCGAATTGAGGTCTTTGCTACGCAGATATGAGTTTGGAAGAGGGTGGGGGGAGGATTGTGCTGCCCGGCTTTAATCAGCCGCAGGGCTGCCTCGGCAGAATGTTGCCTAAGCTGCTTATATGCCGCGGCATATAAAAACAGGGTGGAAGCGACATTGTTGCTCCCACCCATTAGCAAAGGTGTGAAATGAACTGTGATTTTAAAGAAATCTATTATTTGAAAAGCTCTATCTTATCCACCGGCTTCCCCTGCATGTCAAGGACTTCGAGGCGGAGCTCCTTTGCCGTCACACTGGCCCTGACGGCGGCCTTGTTGGAATTAATCAGCACAGGGAACCGGATCCGGGAGTTTGCGGGGCGCTTGTAGTGGCGGTGGAGATGGCCGCAGAGCATGAGGTCGATGCCGGCTTCGTTCAGTATGGGGACGAACTTGTTGAGGATTTCGGCCTCTCCGTGCCAATCCCTTTCCGGGGGCATGTGGCATACGACGACTTTGAATGGGGCTTCCGTAAACTCTTTGCTTGTGACGGCGCCTTTGAGCCAAACGGCCTGGAGGCTACGGTAGGCGTCGTAGTCGGTGATGCCGCTGTACTCTATGTCGGTATCGGGCTTGTCTTCACCGCAGTCGAGCACGACGAAGCAAACGGGCCCCTGTCGAACGAGATAGTAGAGCTCCGGACTGAGAGGCGAGAAATAGTCCTGGAAGCGTGGTGCAAAGACTCCGCGGGTTTCGTGATTGCCTCGGGCGTAATACATGGGCACGTTCGAAGCAAAAGCCTTGACGCCAACGTCCATGAAGCCCCGGAAAAGGTCGTCCTCGTCTGTCATCGACGAAACCATGTCGCCGTTGAAGAATACAAGGTCGGCCTCGCCGGCCTTAGTGAGGTTCAGCATAGTATCCAAGGCTTCGCTGCGCCCGTGAATGTCGTTGACCATCACAAATGACAGCGCAGCCTTATTGGGGTTCAGCGTTGTGAAGGTGAAGGGACGGTAGGCCGTGGTTGAAGCCACCTTGCCGTAAGTGATCTCGTGCCTGTCCCTGCCGAGCACTTCCTGCGAGAAAACCCGATAGCGATAGGTTGCTCCCGGCTGAAGGCCTCGCAGCTTCACAGCGTGAACGTAGCCTTCAAGCTTAATGCCGTTCTTGACGGCAAAGGTTTTAGGCCTCTCCGTGAGGTAAAAATGAGTGCTGTCGATGGGCGCAGTCTCAACCCATGACACGGCGCTCCTGTTCGTAGTCCAGACAATAGTCACTTCGTCAGCTCCAAGATTCTGAAGATAGGGGCCATGGCTGATACTGATTTTCTCCTGCGCCACCGCAAAGAGCGGCAGCATAAGAAACAAAAGGATTCTTTTCATTGCTTGCTGTTGTTGTTTATTGGTTAGTAATTGGGGTTCTGTTTCAAGGCGTTGTTCTTATTCATCTCATCGCGGGTAATGGGGAAGTAATAGGCTTTGTTGTCCCATTTTCTTTGCTCCCATACTTCGTGAGTGATTGTAGGAACGCTGGCAGTAACTTTGTTTTCATCGAGTTTATAGATTATGATAGCGCGAGATACCGGCTTATATGCCTCAGGCCCGATCACCCATCTCCTTACATCGTAGAAGCGATGTTCTTCAAATGCAAGCTCAACCCGCCGCTCGTTGCGGTAGCGGGCTTTTAAGGCCTCTCCCGATTCAGTCAGCGCAGGCTGTCCGGCTCTTTTGCGTATCATATTAATATATGTTCGTGCGGTTTCATCTTCGCCGAGTTCAATGCATGCTTCGGCATAATTGAGCAGAATCTCGGCATAGCGGAAATAGCGCCAGGTTACTTCCTGCTTGTAATACTGTGCATCTACACTCGGATCCATAAACTTGCGGACGTAGTATCCCGTATAGGAACCGTTCCAGTCTTCGATAGGGCTTTTCCGAGTATCAACTCCATAATCTTCGCGTATGGAATTGGTTGCTGGCTCCCATCGTTCCCACATTCCTGTGCGCACAATGCCGTCGGCTTCTATAACGGTTACATCAGCCGGTCGGGGACGATAGTAAGAACCTTCGAACAGGATAGTGGAATAAAAGCGGGAGTCGCGATTATTATATGGGAATGCTGCATGTGCAGGATTGTCCCAGTCAAACTTAGAGCCGTCTTTCATCTCATAGCTATCTACAAGGTCGGCCAACGGAGCGTTGGAGCCCCAATTATGGAATCCGTTAGGGCCGGAATACAAGCCGAAGTTCTGCCCCATGACCGGCGTGAAGAACTTGACGAAGATGTCCTCCTCCGAATCCTTTGTAAGGAAAAAGTCGACGAAGTTTTGAGCTATGGAATCAGCAGGCAATGGATCGGGTTTGTAGAGCTTGTATATGCCAAGGTCGATGACGGCTTTGGCTGCATCTCTGGCTGCTCTCCATCTTGCCGACCGGTCGCCTCCAACGTATCCTATCAGCTCCTTGTCGGCATAGTCTGAGAAGATAGCGGAGGATGAATGGTACAGATCGCTTGCGGCGTACAGCAGTGTTCGTGATTTCAATGCCAAGGCGGCTCCCTTGGTTGCTCTTCCGTAGTTAGCTCCTGTATTTGCAACAGGAAGCAAGTCGGCAGCTTTATCACATTCGGATACGATAAAGTTTATACATTCCTCAAAGGTGTTGCGCGGCACGTTGTATTCGTCCGACAGTCCGTAAACGTTCGTAATAAGCGGCACTCCTCCAAAGAGAGTGACAAGATTGAAATAGTTATATGCCCTGAGGAATGTCACTTCGCCGGTGATACGATCTTTCATCGTCTTGCCGTCGCTCAGAGTTGTGCCGAAGTTGACGAGCTCTACGTTGTCGAAGAAGAGGTTGCAGTTGCGTATGGTCTTATACATATCAGCCCAGGTTCTGTACCGAGTGGCGGCCGACCAACCCGGATAGGTATCCGGAGTGAGCAAGCTGTTATTGAAGTCGTAGGAACCTGCGTTCCCCCTGTAATGAGCTTCGTCCACCAAACAGGCTTTTAAGCGTCCGGCCGTCATTGGTTCGTCCAATCGGAAATATATGTTGTTCACAAAAGTCTCGACGAGAATAGGGTCAGACCATACATCAGGACCGGAAAAGTCGGTTCTGGATTTAGTGTCCAAATCTTCGCTGCATGCAGAGAAGAAGATTGTAAGGACGCTAAGGAGAATACTTGTTGTAAGTAAATATCGTTTCATGGCTTCTGTTGTTAAAAAGTTAAGTTGACACCTAAATTATATACTCTGTTAAGAGGATAGGAACTTGCGGAGGTCGTTTCCGGATCAAAGTCCGGTACCTTATCCAGAGTGATAAGATTCATGCCGCTCAAGTATATCCGCAGAGCTTTCAGACCAAGTTTATGGTTCAAAAAAAGTTTGAGGTGCTATGAAAAATATCCGGCTATGCGATAGAGAATAAAATCTCTGTTTTTGAGCCCCATGTTGTTTGAGACGAAGCGTTGAATTTTGCCGTTGAGTCTT
>JAITGS010000030.1 GCA_031280435.1 Tannerellaceae bacterium
GAGTCGTAAATCCATATATCGTCGGCCATGCCGCCTTTGTAGTATTTCCAAGTACGAAATTCTCTCATTACGCGATTGTAGGCGAACAGCTTTCCATCGGGAGAATAACTGCAAAATCCGCCTTCGGGCAGAGGAATAGGATCGGACAAACCGCCTTCACGTCCAACAGCGTATAGCTTACCGTCGAAGCCGGAGCTGATGCGATGTCGGTAAACAATCTGTTTGCCATCGGGCGTCCAAGTCATAACTATGTTATTGGGGCCCATGCGATCGCCAAGGTCGTCGCGGCTGTTAGTAGCAGTATAAGTCAGCCGAAGAGGTTCGCCACCATCGACGGGAACGGTGTACACCTCCGTATTGCCGTCATATTGTCCGGTGAAAGCAATGGTTTTGCCGTCGGGCGAGAAGCGCGGGAACATTTCGTAGCCCACATGGGAAGTGAGGCGCACTGCCTCTCCGCCATTAACAGACACCTTATATAAGTCGCCTGCATACGTAAAAACGATAACATTGCTGTTCGTCGCCGGGAAACGCAGCAAGCGGGCTTCTTCCGCAGAGCGTACAGGTAATGCCAAGCCGGCAAGAAAAACTACAATTACAAAATATAATAGCCTATACATAATATTTGCCTTCTATACTTAATTGGTATTACCTTCTTGCGTCGGTTCATCCGTATAGGGAGTGATAAGTTTGTATCCCTTCCCATGTATATTAATGATTTCTATGCTCGGATCGTCTTTAAGCAGCTTGCGGAGTTTGGTGATATACACATCCATGCTTCTGGCATTAAAGTAATTGTCGTCCACCCAAATTGTTTTCAGAGCATAATTTCTCTCGAGAATTTCATTGGCATGAGCACACAAGAGGTTCAGCAGTTCGCTCTCCTTTGTAGTGAGTTTGGTCGTTTTATCGTTGATCGACAAATTTTGTTTCTGCGTATCAAATACGAAATTTCCGATCTTGTAAAACGGAGCATCCTTTATTTTTTTCCCTTTCACCCGACGCAGAATAGCTTCTATCCTCAGCAGAAGCTCTTCCATGCTGAAGGGCTTGGTGAGATAATCGTCGGCTCCGAGCTTGAATCCTTCGAGAATGTCTTCTTTCATGGCTTTTGCCGTGAGGAATATGATGGGGATGTCCGGATTGACCGCCCTTATTTCCTGAGCGAGAACGAAGCCATCTTTTTTCGGCATCATAACGTCTAATACGCAAATGTCGTATTTACTCTTAGTAAATCCCTTGTAACCGGCCTCGCCGTCGGGAAACAGATCCGTGACAAACCCTTTTGCCTGCAAATATTCTCTGAGAAGTGCACCCAGGTTCTCGTCATCTTCACAAAATAAAATCCTTAGTTTCTCTTCCATTGCTTAATTTTTAATAAGTGGTAAGGTAATAATAAATTTTGTTCCTATATTATTCGGACCACTCTCGGCACGTATAGTACCGTCGTGATCTTCAATCATTTTATGTACGTAGGCAAGCCCGAGGCCGTATCCTTTAACGTCGTGTAAGTTTCCGGTCGGAACACGGAAGAACCGATCGAAGATTTTCTTCAGATATTCCTTTTTAATACCGAGCCCATTGTCCTCAACCGAGATTTGCAGCTTGCCTCCTTCATTACATGTTCTGACCATCAGTTGGAGCGGCACTTCCGGATTCCTGTATTTCACGGCATTGTCCATAAGATTGAACAATACGTTCGTGATATGCGTTTCATCCACATACATCGCCGATTTCTCCGCCTTCAGATCCATATCCAGCCGACCTCCATATTTTTCGACTTTCAAAGTGAACGTATTGACAATACTTGCGATCAAATCATTGGCATCCATTTCCCTCAGTTTAAGCATCGCCCTCTGCCGTTCGAAAAGAGACATTTGCAGCACTTTCTCTACAAGAAATCCCAATCGCTTGGTTTCATCGTTAATCACTCCGGATATATGCCTGAAAACTTCAGGACTTTTTGTTATATCAGAATCTTTAAGCATCTGCGCGGCAAGGGAGATGGTCGACACCGGAGTTTTAAGTTCATGGGTCATATTGTTCACAAAGTCGGTTTTCATTTCCGAAAGTTTCTTCTGGCGGAACACTATATATAAGGTAAAGATGAAGGTCAGCAGCAATATGACCGAGAAAAGCATAGAGGGAACAATGAAGCTCACCTCGCCATAAATATAGCTACGCTTGGTCGGGAAAAACACCTTTATATAGCTCTGCTTCGAAGGGGGATCATTTGTAAACAATACGCTGGTCAACAGATCCGATGCAAGAGGCTTTTCATTCTCCTTCACCTCCTCGCTTTGATATACCACAGCTCCGTCCTTATCAATTATGGAGAAAACATAGGGGAGGTCTAAACCGCTGTTCGAGAATTCCAGTTTCAGATCAGCGTCCAAAGCGTCAAAATCCACGCGCTCCGTTATAGCTTTAAGATTAGTGCTGTTCATCATGCTAAGAGCCACTTCATGTATCAAATAGGTGTCATACAAGTATCGCCGCTTGAATGCTTCATAGCTGTCTTTCGAAGCCGATTCTATATTGTTTGTCGGCGCATTTTGTATGAGCGAAGGTACGGGAGCCGACGAAGTAACAACTCCGCGAACGTCTAACCGACTTTGAAAATTTTCTGTTGATTGCTCGATTTCGAGGCTGAATCTCTCTTCTGATGTTTGCTGTGCTGGCTGATATTTATATAACTCCTTGATGTCTTTTTCGATGTATCTGAAGGTTTCCGCTAATTCCAGCTTTTTCGAAACCTGGTAGAGGCATCGCTTCACAGTTTCATTAAAATGCTCGCTGCGAGTTTTCAATATCTCCCCGACGTATGTCATTTGGAGATAAAGCAAGCCGGCAAAAGCTAACGTCATGCCGGCAACCAGCGTCCATATTAAAGATTTCCTCATAAACAGTTAACTCAACGTATTGCAATCTTGCATACAGCTTCGCCTATACGAATAATATAATAGCCACGTGCAATATTCACGACATATTCGGCACTTTCCTGTTTTATCTCGGCTTCATACACTTTTATACCAACGATACTGTATATTTCGAGTTTGCTGCCTATTGCCGCATTTGATACTTTGATGTGGTTGTTTATTGTCACTACCGATACTTCCGCTTTGAGCGCCTGCTCCTTATGCCCGGATAGCGGCTCTTTTTTTGTTTGCTGTGCAACGATTGCCGGCAATATGCTCAGGACAACTATTACTGTGATAATCAATCTTCTCATACCTGAAATACTATATTACGACAAAAATAAAAAAAATATTGGTTTAATCACGCTCTTGCCTTTCGGTCTTCTGCTTTTCACGCATTTTCTGGCGATAAACCTGTAAAAAGCGCAACAGAAGAATAACGGCCAACGTAATACCTATTATCAAAAAATATTGCTTATAATCCGGGGCCTCTTGTTTGCCCGGCCATCCGATTACGCTCATAACTGCCAAATATGCAAGCAGTAATCCTGTTGTTATATTAATCTTTTTCATATTTCTTATTTTGTTTCACTCCGTTTTGCAAACATACTCAATTTATACGAATTTTCATTTCGCCCTGCCGCCATTTGTGCGACAAGCATATTGCCGTTTTTTGCAGGGCAATCCGATAGTATTTATCCCAAACGGTTCAGGCATTCCCCTTCCCACAATTAATTTGAAGCTTCATCCCATTTTAGGCCCATTTTTCCGTATAAGCCTGTAATTCTATCGTCCCGAAATATGATAATCCGAAAAGATATATTTACTGTGCTTGCCGGAATTGAGACGAGGCCGTAAAAGATGGCTGTATGCGTCGGAAAAGTCCTAAAAATATTTAAAAGCGCGATTAAATCACTCTTTTTTTAATGGGAATTTAGGCTGCATCTCAAAATCACTTATTTTTGCACTGAGTTTTTTTCATAGTATTTTAGAACTAAGGTTAGTTAAAAAGACTTTGTTCGGAAGGAATCGCGAGATTGTTTCTTTTCAAAGCATCAAAGAAAATCGCCCTACCGTGTTGGGCGATTTTTTTGTTTGCTACTTACGCCAATCTGTACGTATTACCGGCTCTTGCCTCTATTACTCCTTCCATTTCCAAGTTAAATAGTAGCTCTGTCAGCAGGGCGATTGAAATGCAGGTTTCAGCGGAAAGCTCATTTATAGACACTTCAGACTTTTCACTGAATACCTTCATAATCTTTCCGGTTTCGTCGTCGGTAAAAACAAGCTTTTTCTGGGCAGGCGGCGGAGCTTGCTCTATTGTCCACATCATGGCCGAAATGAAATCATCCGCACAGGTAATCAGTCCGGCTCGGTTTTGCTTGATGATGCGATTGCAGCCCTGCGAGCGGACGTCGGTTGTTCGGCCCGGAAAGGCGAACACATCACGGCTGTATGAGCCGGCTATATCGGCGGTTATCAGGGCTCCGCCTTTATTGGCCGATTCGATAATGACGGTTGCATCCGAGATTCCGGCGATTATGCGATTCCGTTTTATGAAGTTCGGCTTGTCGGGGGTGGTTGCGCTCGGAAAATCTGTGAGCACTCCTCCGTGTTCCAGCATTTCAACAGCCGTTTGCCTATGGACGGACGGATAGATCCGATCGAGGCCGTGGGCGAGGACGGCTACGGTTGGAAGCTTGTGACTCAGAGCGCATCTGTGCGCATGTATGTCTACTCCGTAGGCAAGGCCGCTAACGATAAGCAGATCCGGGAATCTTTTAGCCAGCTCGCCGACGAAGCGTTCGGTGAGCTCCCTGCCGTAGTCCGTCATATTGCGGGTGCCGACTATGCTCACTATCCGCTCGGCGCGGAGGTTGGCGTTGCCCTTCATATATATAAGCAGAGGGCTGTCCTTACATTCTTCTCTTTTCAGGCGGTTGGGGTATTCGGGGTCGGATATAAAGTAGCAGCGGATCTGTTTCTTCTCTATAAACTCAAGTTCTTTCTCTGCGCGCTTCAGTACATCGGCGCTGTGCAGGTTGGCGGCTATGGTATCTCCTATGCCTGAGATTCTTTGCACTTCAGACGGCTTGGCTTTGAAAACGGATTCGGCGTCGCCGAAGGCATCTATCAATCGGCGTCCGAGCGTATCGCCTATTCCGTCGACCATAGTTAAGGCTATTTGGTAAAAATGTTGCTGCATCCTATTTGTTTGCTCTTTTCAGTAGTTCATCAAAGTATTCGCCTCGGGTGAGCCGGCCGTTTTCCACTACCACGGTCTCTACCCTTCCGCGTGCGGCCAAGACGCCGTCGGAAAGGCGGTACAAGTCCTGGAGGAAAACCAGCTTGGGGCCCTCTTTCACCAAATTGATGCACGAAATGCATGAATCGCCGCTTCGCAACTGCGACCTGTACTGTATATCTATGCGCGAAACAAAAGGATCTATGCCTTTTTCGTGCATTGCTGCAAAATTATCGCCCAACCCTTCGAGATATTCATGGCGCGTATGCTCCATATAGTGCTGATAGTTGGCATTGTTCACTACGCCCTGCAAATCACATTCGTAGTCGCGAACCTTTATCGTTAGCTTAAAAATATAGTCTTTCATTATTCTTTATTGTAATACGAGTTTATACATCTTATCCGAAGGCCTGACCTTCGTGTTTACTTTTATAGAGAACCTGTCCCCCTTGCGGGTTTCCTCTACCGGGAGCAGTTCCACGCGGATCTCATCTACTGTCTGCATCACCGCGCCTGTGGTAGGGCCGGTTATCAGAATCTCATCGCCTTTCCTGAGCGACTGGGCTTCCATCTCAAACTCGGCCACGCCTAGCCCGCCGAAGTATTTTATGCCCTTGGCTATATACACTTTTCTCCGGGTTGCCGATGAGCCGTAGCGGCTGCTCCATTCGCCGAGCCGTTGGCCGAGGTAGTATCCGTTCCAGAATCCGCGATTGAATACGCCGGCAAGGCGTGCGTCCCATTCCGCAACTTTCTCGTCCGACCATGTGCCTTCGCAATGCGAGCGTATGGCCTCGCGGTAGCATTCCGTTACGACGCGGACGTACTCCGGCCCGCGGGCGCGCCCTTCTATCTTGAAAACGCGCACGCCGGCATCTATCATCTTGCCGAGGAAATGTATGGTTTTCAAATCCTTGGGCGACATGATGTAGGGATGCTCCACGTCGAGCTCTATCTCCGATTCCCTGTCCTTCACCGTATAGCCGCGGCGGCACACCTGCATGCAGGCGCCTCTGTTGGCCGAAGCGTTCATCTCGTGCAGGCTCAGATAGCATTTGCCCGAAACGGCCATGCACAGGGCTCCGTGGCAAAACATCTCCAGCTTGACCGGTTCGCCCTTCGGCCCGCATATCTTTTCGGATGCTATACTATTATATATGTGTAGCACCTGGTCGAGGGAGAGCTCGCGGGCCAGAACGGCCACGTCGGCAAAGCGGGCATAGAAGCGAAGAGCCTCTACGTTCGACACATTAAGCTGGGTGGACAGATGCACCTCTACGCCGCGCTCGCAGGCATAGCTCATGGCCGCAACGTCGGAGGCAATTACGGCCGATATGCCCGAATCCTTTGCGGCATCAATGATGCGGCGCATCAGCTCCAGCTCATTATCGTAGATGATACTGTTCACGGTCAGATAGCTTTTCAGGCCGTGCCTGCGGCAAAGGCCGGCGATCTCCGGCAAATCGGCTATGGTGAAGGGCCCGGCCGAGCGGGATCTCATGTTAAGCCCTTCCACCCCGAAGTACACCGAGCCGGCTCCTGCGCGGACGGCTGCCATCAGAGATTCGCGCGAACCGGCCGGCGACATAAGCTCCAAGTCCTGCTCCTTCATCATTTACATCCTTTCCGGAACATCTATTCCCAACAGATTCATGGCCGATTTTATAACATCGGCAACAACAGTCGATAGCGCAAGGCGGAAATCCCTCAGGGCAGGGTTTTCTTCCCGGAGTATGGAGAAGTCGTGGTAGAACTGATTGTACTCTTTGGCAAGGTCGTAGGCATAGTTGGCCACAAGGGCGGGACTGCATCCTTCGGCGGCTTCGGCTATCACTGATGGATAGGCTGCAACTTTCTGCACCAAAGCGATTTCCTTCTCGCCTATTGGAGTATCCTCCGCCAATTCGCCGGCGGCCCTTAGTCCCTGGGCTTCGGCCTTGCGGAGGACGGAGCGGATGCGGGCGCAGGTGTACTGGATGAAGGAGCCGGTATTGCCGTTGAAGTCTATAGATTCCTTGGGGTTGAAGGTCATGTTCTTTTTCGGATCAACTTTCAGGATGAAGTACTTCAGAGCGCCGAGGGCTATCATGCGAACGGTTTCGTCGGCCTGCTCCGGGCTCATTTCGTCGAGTTTGCCGAGTTTTTCGGAGAGAGATTTGGCAACGGAGGTCATCTCGTCCATCAGATCGTCGGCATCTACCACGGTACCTTCGCGGCTCTTCATCTTTCCTTCGGGGAGTTCAACCATGCCGTAAGAGAAATGCACAAGTCCCTTTCCGAAGGCAAAGCCGAGGCGGTCGAGAAGTATGGAAAGCACCTGGAAGTGATAGTTTTGCTCGTTGCCTACGACGTAAATCATGCGGTCGACGGCATAGTCGTCGAATCTGAGCTTGGCGGTTCCTATGTCCTGCGTGATGTATACGGAGGTGCCGTCGGCGCGCAGCAGCAGTTTTTCGTCGAGCCCGTCGGCTGTGAGGTCGGCCCACACGGATCCGTCGGCGCGCCTTTGGAACAGGCCGAGGTTCAGTCCGCGCATCACCTCGTTTCGTCCTTCGCGATAGGTTTCGGATTCGTAATAAATCTTGTTGAAGTCAACGCCCAGGCGGCGGTAGGTTTCCTCGAAGCCGTCGTAGACCCATCCGTTCATAGTCCGCCAGAGGCCAACGGTTTCCTCGTCGCCTGCCTCCCAGAGGCGCAGCATTTGCCTGGCGCTCTCCATCAGAAGCGATTGGGCCTCGGCTTCGGCCTTGGAGAGCCCGCCTTCTTCCAGCCGGCTCAGCTCTTCTTTGTATTTTTTGTCGAACATAACGTAGTATTCTCCAATGAGATGGTCGCCTTTCTTGCCTGAAGATTCGGGAGTTTCTCCCCCACCCCATTTTTGCCAAGCCAGCATTGATTTGCAGATATGAATACCGCGGTCGTTCACTATATTGGTTTTCACTACCCTGCATCCGTTGGCCTTCATCAGTTCCGCCAGGCTGTATCCCAGCAGGTTGTTGCGCACGTGGCCAAGGTGCAGGGGCTTGTTCGTGTTGGGCGACGAATATTCTATCATCACAAGGGGAGCATCCTCGCGCACGGCGGTTTTGCCGAAGTCGGCCACGGCGCGGATGTCTTGCAGGCAGGCAATCCACACTTGCGCGGCTATGCTGATGTTGAGGAATCCCTTCACGGCCTGATATTTCTCCACGGCCGGCTCATGAGCCTTCAGATATTCCCCTATTTCAGCGGCCGTATCCGCAGGATTTTTCCGCGAGAGCCTGACTATGGGAAAAACAACCAAGGTGAGATGTCCTTCGAATCCTTGCTGAGTTTTCTGTACCTGAAGCTGTTCGGCCGCGAGCTCGGCTCCGTAAAGCGCGCGCACGGCTTCTTGTGCTCGGTGCACGATTTGTAGTTCTATGTTCATACCATTATAAAATTTAAATTTTAGAGCGGCAAAGATAAGTATCCGCAGAAGACTTTTGTTGGCTCCATTGCCCGGATTTGATTCGCGTGCAAGAGGCGGGAGCAAAAGTACGGCCAACAAAAAAGCCGTTGAATACTTCTGATCCAACGGCTTCCTCTAAGTTTCGACTTTCAACTTCGGAAGGGAGCTTTAGCCTATGATACCGGATACTATCGGACCATAATCTCCGTGCTGCCCGGTAGTATTTTCCCAGCACATCGCAACATAAATCTTCCGTCCGCGCATAGAGAGGTCGAAATGCAGCGTGATGGGCGAGGTAGTACTGAAGATGCGCTCGGTCAGCTCTTCCCAGTGCAATGGTTCCTCAACCAGAATGCCGTAGACCATCAAAGCTCCGTGAACTCCATGAGGTTTGCCCTTGTGCTCAGTCTCAGAGTCTCTGTAACTGATAGTAACGACCCCCGGACGCTCCGACAGTAATGTCGCAGCCGGATACGAAGCGGGCACCGGCGTCGGTGTATTGGTCGTATCCTGATGAATAGGAAATCCCATTGCAAGGAGGTCGTTGTTAGTAATTCCCGGAGTGCTCTTAAGGCTGTTGTGCAGATGCCGCATTTCTTTCTTAATTGCCGTTTCCGTGTCATTTAGCTTCACCTGGTCGGCCGGTGTGCGCTTGCTGTACTCCACCCATGCTGCAAAAGCAGCCTTATAAGCCGTAGCCTTTGGAAGGAAGGTATTGTAATACCATGTTCCGAGGACAGTCAGCTTGGTAGGGATGATGTCGCGCTCACCTGCTGATGGGTGCTCTTCTTCGTATTGGAGCCCTAATCGCATTCGATTTTGCTCGCTTCCAAAATAGGTGACCACGAGGCCTACCTTTTCATTCATTTCCGCATGTGTTACATGCATCCAATCTTTCATGCTTTCAACATTATTGGTTAATAATAAAAAAAAATTAATGGGTCAAAAGTATACAAACTTTCACTAATTATCAAAACTACCAAAACACACAAAAAACTTTTTTTAGTCCCGCAACAATCGAATTGTATCTTTATACAATCAAATTGTTGCCGGATACAATTTGCCTGTTGCCTCCTACAATTAAATTGTTGCCGGATACAATCGCATAGTTGCCTCCTACAATTAAATTGTTGCCCGCTACAATCGCATAGTTGCTTTCTACAATTAAATTGTTGCCGGATACAATCAGGCGGTAGCTATATACAATTCAATAATTGCCAAATACTTTTCCATTGTATTTGGGTTCAATTTTCTTGTCTGCAAGATAAATCCGCATGTATAGCGGGTTTTAGCGCTTAGTCCTTTGGATGTCCCCCATTTTTTTAACTTTGCCCATACAGTTACCGTATCTATTAATCATTAATATCAAATAAAATCTATGGCAAAAGTGAAACATCCCATCCGCGAAGCGGAACGTTATCTGGAGAAAGCGAAAGAAATCCTGGCAGGCAAGCTCGACGAAGACGGCGAGTATTACAGGAAAAAGAAGTACGTGCGCAAGGCCG
>JAITGS010000104.1 GCA_031280435.1 Tannerellaceae bacterium
GGCAACACACTTTTATAGGCTTAAAAACAAAGCGCGGTTGGGGGCACTTATTTCTTGCGGGCTAAATTATGTTTGGAGGGGGCCCATGCTAAAGGTTTTGAGGCCGTCGCTGATTGCAACGACACAGGGAAACAGCGGAAACAGCTCTTTGTGCAATAAGCTTGGACTTGGATCTGTCTGCCCCTGAGCCGTAGCGAAGCTTGTTTCAACTCTGCGACTAAAAGCCTACCTTTGCCGCATAAAAAAATATGTTGAATTATGGAAATAGTATTGAGCGGAATCAGACCCACGGGCAACTTACATTTAGGTAACTATTTCGGAGCCGTCAGGAGCTTCGTCAAATTGCAGCACGACTATCGCTGCTACTTCTTCATTGCCGACTGGCATTCTCTCACCACCCATCCCCGTCCGGAAAACATAAGGCAAAGCGTAAAGACTATACTTGCCGAATATCTGGCCTGCGGCATCGACCCCGAAGTTGCAACCATCTACGTGCAAAGCGACCTGACGGAGACCCTGGAGCTCTATCTGTACATGAACATGAACGCCTATCTGGGCGAACTCCAGCGCGTCACTTCCTTCAAGGAGAAGGCTCGCAAGCAGCCGGACAATATCAACGCCGGACTGCTGACCTACCCCTGCCTCATGGCCGCCGATATATTGATACACAGGGCCCACTACGTGCCGGTAGGCAAAGACCAGGAACAGAACATGGAGATGGCCAGGAAGTTTGCCCGACGCTTCAACATCATGTACGAACGGGAGTTTTTCCCCGAACCGGCCTCGTTCCACCTTTCGGAGAAGGCCGTGAAGGTGCCGGGGCTCAACGGCTCAGGCAAGATGGGCAAAAGCGACGGCAATGCCATATACCTGACGGACGATGAGAAGACTATCAAGAGAAAGATAATGAGGGCCGTTACCGACACAGGCCCGCAGGAGCCCAACAGCGCCAAGCCCGAAGCCGTGGCCAACCTGTTCGCGCTGCTCGAACTCGTTTCCGAGCGCGATACGTACGACTGCTTCAACGAGCAATACAACCTCTGCAATATCCGCTACGGCGACCTCAAGAAGCAGCTTGCCTACGACGTCAACCTCTTCTGCGCTCCCATACGCGAGCGTATCCTGGAAATATCTTCCAACTCGGCCCAGCTCGAGCGTGTGGCGCGCCGGGGCCTTGAGAAAGCTCGCGCCGGAGCCTCTAAAACTATAAAGGAAGTGCGCGAAATACTCGGCTTCCGATCATGACGGCAGTGCGGCCGGCCGGCGAATCTCTCCCTCTTAATTTCGTTAGATATATATGAAGAAGAACATAAAGAAAAAGGTCATAATAATATTCTGGGCAATGTATGTAACCTGCATCATTGCCGTCGTATGCCTGTTCAAGGCTATTGCGAACGGCTCGATAGGATACATGCCGCCGGTGGAGCAGCTCAATAATCCGATAGACAAGTTCGCATCGCTGATACTGTCGAGCGACGACATAGTGCTCGGGAGCTATGCACGCAGCCAGGATAATCGCATATTGGTTGAATACAATAACCTTTCGCCCTTCCTTGTGACCGCCCTCATTGCTACCGAAGACATACGCTTCACTAAGCATAGCGGCGTGGATGCATACGGCTTGCTGCGCGCCTTCGTGAAGCGCGGACTGCTCTTCCGGAAGAGCGGAGGAGGAGGCAGCACCATCACCCAGCAGCTTGCCAAGCAGCTCTACTCGCCCAGCGCCAGGAGCTGGATGGAACGGCTGCTTCAGAAGCCGATAGAGTGGGTCATTGCCGTCAAGCTCGAACGCTCGTATACCAAGGAGGAAATCATCAATATGTACCTTAATAAGTTTGACTTCCTCTATAATGCCGTCGGCATACAATCCGCCGCTCACGTATATTTCTCTACTATTCCCAAGAGACTGCGGCCGGAGGAAGCGGCAACTCTCATAGGCATGTGCAAGAACCCTTCCTATTATAATCCGATACGGTACACCGAGCGCTCGCGGCTGCGTCGCAACGTTGTGCTGTCGCAGATGGAGAAGGCCGGGAACATCACCCCTGCCCAGCGCGATTCGCTCTCCTCGCTGCCCCTCACGCTGAGGGTATCGAAGATGGACCATAAGGAAGGATCGGCCACCTACTTCCGCGAGTATCTCCGAATGGTGATGACGGCATCTAAGCCCGACAGAAGCAACTACCCCAACTCATGGCAAAGGCAGCGGTTCACCGAAGACTCCATCGCCTGGGAAAGCAACCCGCTGTACGGATGGTGCAACAAGAACAAGAAATCGGACGGCTCTCATTATAATATATACACCGACGGCCTCAAGATACATACCACGATCAACTCCCGCATGCAGCAATATGCCGAAGAAGCCGTCCGCGAGCATCTGTCGACCGACCTGCAGCCCAAGTTCTTTGCCGAAAAGCAGGGACGCAGCTATGCTCCCTTCGCGCGCACGCTCAAGCCCGAAGACGTCGATCTCATCATGACGCGCTCCATGCAGCAAACCGAGCGCTATCGCGGCATGCGCAAGAACGGAGTGTCGGAGGCCGACATCAGGCGCGAGTTCCGGAAGCCCGTCGACATGAACGTATTCTCATGGAACGGGCCCATAGACACGCTGATGTCGCCCTGGGATTCTATCCGTTACCACAAGACATTCCTGCGCACAGCCTTCATGTCTATGGATGCGCATACGGGCCACGTGAAGGCCTACGTGGGCGGCATCGACTACACCAAGTTCCAGTACGACATGGTGACTGGCGGACGGCGGCAAATAGGTTCGACCATGAAGCCCTTCTTCTATTCCTTAGCCATGCTGGAAGGCATAAGCCCCTGCGACCAGGTGATTCACGAGCCGCAGACGCTCACCGACGAGAACGGCGTGCCCTGGCAGCCCCGCAATTCGGGCAGCGAGCGTATAGGCGAGCTTGTTTCGATTCAGTGGGGCCTTCAGCACTCGTCGAACTGGGTTACGGCCGCGCTGATGAAGCAGCTATCGCCATATACGCTGGTCAACTTGCTACACTCCTTCGGCATGAAGGGGAATATCGAGCCGGTGGTATCGCTGTGCCTCGGCCCGGCCGAAATATCCGTAAGCGAAATGGTGGGAGGATACTCCACCTTTGTGAACGGCGGCATGCGCGTTGATCCCCTCTACGTAACCTCCATAGAAGACGTTTACGGCAATACCGTAGCCACATTCACTCCGCAGACTCACGACGTGCTCACTCCCGCCGCCACCTACAAGATGCTCAACATGCTCCAGAGCGTGATGAACGGAGGAACCGGCAGCCGGGTTCGCTATCGCTACAACCTCAGAGCCCCAATGGGCGGCAAAACAGGCACAACGCAAGACCACTCCGACGGCTGGTTCATGTGCTTCACTCCGAACCTCGTCAGCGGCTGCTGGGTGGGCGGCGAAGATCCCTCCATCCGCTTCGACCGCATGACAGAAGGCCAGGGAGCCAGCATGGCTCTGCCCATCTACGCCCTCTTCATGCAGAAAGTATATGCAGACAAGGGCCTCGGATATTCCGAGACGGCCGGCTTCCTCGTCCCGCCGCAATACGCCGATCCCTGCTCCGATCGCAGCGGCGAATACCTGCGCGACCATCCCTCCGATTCGGGGCGAGGCATAGACCGCATATTTGACTGAACGCCGGCGCGAAGGCGTCGGGACGGTTCCGGGAAAAGCCAACCGCATTTTATCACCATTAATATATATACAACCTGAAAACACTACTCTTATCTCTTTCGGCTTTTGTATGCCTTAGCGCATACGCACAAGCTCAGGGCGGCATGCACACCGCCGGGTTCCAACTCATTTGGGAAGACACATTTGAAGCAGGCAAGCTCAACACCGGAGCCTGGCACCTCGAAGTGAACGGCAACGGAGGCGGCAACAACGAGCTGCAATACTATCGCGCCGAGAACGTCTCCGTAGGAACAGAGCCCGCCAGCGGCGCCGGCTGCATGATCATCACCGCCCGCAAGGAAACATTCGGAGGCAAACAGTTCACCTCCGGGCGAGTCAATACATATCAGACAAAAACATTCCGGCACGGGATACTCGAAGCCCGCATACGCATGCCGCGCACAGCCAACGGCCTCTGGCCCGCCTTCTGGATAATGGGCGACAACATCAAGGAGGGCTGGCCGCAATGCGGCGAGATCGACATCGCAGAGCTCGGAAGCCGTGCCGGCATCAACCAGGGGCAGCAAGACCGATTCCTCACCGCCGCAGGCCATTGGGGAGAGCTCTCGCCTAACGGCAGCCATGACAACTACGGCCTCCACAACCCCATGCCGTACGACATCCAGGACGACTTCCATCTCTACACGCTCATCTGGGACAACGACTACCTGCGCATGTACCTCGACATCGATCGCAGCGCCAACCCGACGCCGTACTACGAGATGCTAATCCGCAAAGAAGCCGGCCAGGCAGCCAACCACCCGGCCAACTATCTGCACCGGCCCATGCACATACTGCTCAACATAGCCGTGGGAGGCGGCTTCCCGGAGATATTTAACGCGGCCGGCATCACAGCCCTCAATGCCGGCAACAATTACGAGGCAAAGATGTACGTGGACTATATCAGGCTGTACCAAAAAGGCAGTCCGGAGGCCAACGAAAGCTTCACCGACGGCACCGAGCCCCTCAGCCCCGAAGTGCAACAGTACAGCCTCGTGCCCAACCCTGCAACCGACGAAGTCACCATAGCCGGGCCCCATGCGCCTCAGTCCGTAAGCATCTACGACTATAACGGCCGGCGCCTGGCCGTGTATGCACAAACCAACCGCATCAACATCTCCGGCCTCAGTCCGGGCAATTATATCCTCAGCATAGAAGCCCCCGGTCGAGCCGCGGAGAGCCTCAAATTAGTGAAGAAATAAGCCGGGGCAAAGGCACAATCATAGTATGTTTTAAGGGCGGAGATGACAAAACGGCACATCTCCGCCCTTTCCATATCTCCAGGCCAAATGCACCTGCCCTGAGGCGCCCGAAGCCAAGATTTGGAGGATAAGGAAATAAGCCTATCTTTGCATCCGCTAAAAACAAAAAGCTTAAAAACAATTCAAAAAAATGGCAACAAAACTTAGATTACAGAGATATGGTCGCAAAGGCTACGCCTATTACCATATTGTAGTTGCAGACAGCAGGGCTCCACGAGATGGAAAATTTATTGAGAGGATAGGTTCATATAATCCGAACACCAATCCTGCTACGGTAGATTTGAATTTCGACAGAGCTTTATACTGGAT
>JAITGS010000105.1 GCA_031280435.1 Tannerellaceae bacterium
TTTGGCGGCACCCAAGTCACGAAAAAACGCCATCGGATTCATTTGGCGACACCCAAGTCGCAGGAAAATGCCATTTGAGACAAATTGTCACACTACATTCACGGGAAAATGCCATTTGAGACAAATTGTCACACTACAGTCGCAGGAAAATGCCATTTGAGACAAATTGTCATACCACATTCGCGGGAAAACGCCATTTGAGACAAATTGTCATACTACATTCGCGGGAAAATGCCATTTGAGACAAATTGTCACACTACATTCGCGGGAAAACGCCATTTGATACCGAGGGGCATAGTCGGTTGAATGAAGAACTGTGAAATTTGTACATCTCCACAAACGTGGAAAAGGCCGGTAGCTTCGATTTGCAAGTTGCTACGCATCGGCATTAATCGCTGAAAATTAAAATATTCCAAGCAACAACTTTTCAATCTCCCTTGTGATTTCGGAGCTGCTTCCGTTGTAATTGTTAGCGATAATCACAAGGGCGTATCGCTTTCCCTCCTTATCGATATAGCCGGCATAAGAGCGCACGCCTGTCATGCCGCCGCTTTTGAGGAAGGCATGGCCTTGTAGCTTGGTGCCGCGGAGGAAGTTCCTCACCGATCCCTCAATTCCTGCCTGCGGAAGGGAGCCAACGAAGGCGGCCGACTGGGGCGAGCGGCTTGCCATATATACCAATAAATTACACAAAAATGAGGCCGAAAGCTTGTTGGCCGCAGCAATTCCGCAACCGTCGTACATCGCCTCCGAAGCCATACTGATGCCCCGCTTGGCCCAGTGCTCGCGAAGGGCCTGTATGCCTTTGCCGGCTGTTGACAGGGCTGCGGGCTGGGCTCCATTGGAGCTGGCCGCGCCGATAGTTTTGAGCAGAGCGTCGGCATAAAGGTTATGGCTGCGCTCGTTGGTGATGCGAACTATCTCGGCCAAAGCGGGGGAATATGTTGAGGCGATAAGCGTTCGCGGCGCGAGGGGCAAGCGGTTCTCTTCAAGTAGCATGCGCATGCAGGATGCCGGCCCCTTGATCTGGATTCCTGCGGCGGTCATTCCGGCATGAAGATATTGGGCGAGAAAGAGCGGAGGGTCGGGAATATCACCGCGCAGCATATACATTTTTCGGTTGACAGGCAGCGTGCCATACAGGTATCTATCCGCATCGAAGGGCATTCCGACAATGTAGGAGCTATCCGAAGGCGTATCGGCCGAGCTGAGATAATTGTGGAACTTGAGCTGAACGGAAGGCTCGATGCGCACTATCTCGGGTCGGTTTCCCGGGCCGGATGAGTTTAGGTAGAGTTTATAGATGTTGTCGAACACGTTCAGGCCGTAGGAGCCGGCTCCGTAATAGCTTCCGATGTCTTCCCGCTGCCATTTCATCGCCACTCCCTCCGAGTCGAAGCAAGATTCATCGGCAATGACCTCTCCCGCAACCGATGTTATAGCCTTTTGCCTTATGCCCTCCATCCATTTCGGGAAAAAAGCGTTGCGGTTATGAGGATAAATGTTTCCCTCCGAGGAGAAATGCGAGGAGCCCAGCGTAGGGTCGCCGCTACCTTTAATGTATATATTCCCGCTGAGCAGGCCGTTTTTCAGCTCTCCGTCGTATTCAATAGCCGTAACATATCTATACTCTTCTCCAAGGATTTCGAGCGCCGCAGCGGTGGTAACGAGCTTGAGCACGGAGGCCGGCGTGAGCCTTCGGTCGGGATCATACGAACAGATGACCTCGCCGCTCTCCACCTCCTTAACGACGAGCGAAAAGGATGCGCCGCGCATGACTTTGTGACCTGAAAAGAGCCGTATGGCCTGGGGAATTTGCGCCTCCGAAAAGGCCGAGATTGCAAGTAGCAGAAAGGTTAACCTGATGATGTTCATAATATATTATCTTTGGAGCAAAGATAATAAACTATTAATATGTCAGTATTGTTCAACAAACCCTTCACCTTCGATCGCGTTGCGCGCATCCTGTTCAGCGTTGCGATAATATGTTTGCTGGTATATTTTCTGGCTCTGCTCCGCAATGCCCTTCTGCCCTTTCTGGTCGCATGGCTGCTTGCCTATTTGATGCAGCCATTGGTAAAATTCTTTCAGCATAAGATGAAACTAAGGAGCCGGGTGCTGGCGATAATAGCAACCTTGCTGGTGATGAGCATTGCCCTAAGCCTTGCCGCCTGGCTCGTTCTGCCGTCCATCTTCAGGGAAGTGGAGCGCACCGTAGAACTCCTCCAAGCTTATGCTTCCGACAGCGGATACATCCCCTTCATCCCACACGAATGGCAGGAATACATTCGCGACAGCATCCAGGCCGGACAGCTCATGGAGCTATTAGGGCGCGATAATATCCTCAACGCCGTCCGCGAGATCGCTCCCCGATTGTGGAGCGTGCTAACGAGCGCCTTCTCCGTAGCTCTGAGCATAACGATGCTCTTCATCGTCATCCTCTACTTCATCTTCATATTGCTCGACTATGAAAAGATCGCCAACGGATGGATAAAGCTCGTGCCCGACAAGCATCGCCCCTTCGCCCAAGGCCTAGCCCTCGACGTTGAGGAGAGCATGAACCGCTACTTCCGAGGCCAGTCGCTGATAGCCCTCAGCGTCGGCATCATGGTAGCCGTTGGATTCAGGATCATAGGCTTCCCGCTCGGCGTAACACTGGGACTGTTCATCGGCCTGCTGAATCTGATCCCCTATCTCCAAGTCATCGGCCTGATTCCGATGGTCATCTTCGCATTGCTCCAAGCCGCCGAAACAGGCCGGAGCTTTTGGCTCGTAATAGGCCCCGCCATATTAGTGCTCACCATCGTGCAATGCATCCAAGACCTGATCCTCGTTCCCAAGATAATGGGTCGAGCGATGCGGATGAACCCCGCAATCATACTGCTATCGCTATCAATATGGGGATCGCTGCTCGGATTCGTAGGCCTTATCATAGCCCTCCCGCTAACAACACTAAGCCTGTCATACTATCGCCGCTTCGTCCTGCTGGAAGAAGAAAGCGCAGAAAAGCCAGCCGAAAAAACACAGACAGTATTGCCCGAATAAAAACTTGTTATATCTTTGCACCCGCAAATTAGAAAAGGACAACAAAGAAATCGGCGATCTGCTAGCTCAGCCGGTAGAGCACATCCCTTTTAAGGATGGGGCCCTGGGTTCGAATCCCAGGCAGATCACAAAAGTTTTGAAGTTTAGCGAAAAGCCCCTGCGGAAGATGTTCGTAGGGGCTTTTTCTTTGCAATCCGGTTCTTATGCAGATCTAAGACTTGCAGCTCTGCCGGAAGCAGCGCCTCTGCAATAGCCGCGATAAGATGCAAAGATTTTCCATGGACATTTCGAAACCAACTTACCCTGGCCTCCAAGCATTACATTATATTTGCGCTCAAACAAAACAACAATAAACTATTTACAAGCCATGAAAGATGAGAAACGATTGGTATTAATAATTCGTGCAATAACTATCTTTTTTATGTTATCGTTAATCCTGTCGGGCATAACGGCATTCGCTTTAGAAAGCGAGATTAAATTCTTATGCAAAATCTTGGATATACCATTGCTCGCTCCTCCTGAAGCGTATAACGGATTAAAGTCATGGATTGTAGTGGTGAAAGAGGCATTGATATACAATAACAATCATTATCCATTTATGGCCTACGGAACAGACTGGCTTGCTTTTGCTCACATCATAATTGCAATAGCTTTCATTGGTTTTTATCGCGAACCGGTAAGAAACAAATGGATTATATACTTCGGAATGATCGCTTGCGCTGGTATTATACCCTTAGCCTTTATCTGTGGCCCAATTCGCAGCATTCCTTTTTATTGGCAACTGATAGACTGCTCATTCGGACTTCTCGGATTCATCCCATTGTATTATTTGCACCGCTTAGTGAGGCAATTGGAAGCTATGGCTCTCAACAAAGAATAAGCAGACTCGGCATATAAAAGAAGAAACTCCCGAAAATCAATTGACTTTCGGGAGTTTCTTCTTTTTTGGCTTTTTCGCTTCGGTGGTGCCACCAGGAATCGAACCGGGGACACAAGGATTTTCAGTCCTTTGCTCTACCAACTGAGCTATGGCACCTTTGCCTTGGTTTGCGAGCGCAAAGATAGAGGTTTTTTGGAATATGCAACTGCTGCAAGCATTTTTTTAGGAATAAATGCGCTTGTTTGAACTGACTACTAATTTTTCGGGATGAAGAGGGGCTGGGAGCTCTGCTTCTGAATCGCCATAGTATGGATTGCTTACGTTCTCCATACTATGCGATTCTGATGGCGATTCTGATGGCGATCCTTAGCGACGGTGGGAGCGTCCGCGGTCGCGGTCTCCTCTGTCGCGATTTCTGTCGCGATCATGATCCCTGTCGCCTCTGTCGCCCCTGTCGCTGCGCGGCGGACGTTCTTCGTAGCCTTCGGGCTTGGGAAGGAGCGCTCGGCGGGAGAGCTTGAATTTGCCGGTCTTGGGATCTACTTCAAGGAGCTTGACTTGTATGATGTCGCCTTCCTTCAGGCCGGCTTGTTCGACGGTTTCGAGGCGCTTCCAGTCGACTTCGGAGATGTGCAAGAGGCCGTCTTTGCCTGGCATAAATTCCACGAAGGCTCCGTAAGGCATTACGCTGGCGATCTTGCCGTCGTATATTTGGCCCACTTCCGGAACGGCTGCTATGGCGCGGATGGCTTTAACGGCTGCATCTATGCTGTCCTTGTTGGTGGCGGCAATTTCTACGCGACCCACGCCGTCGATCTCTTCGATGGAGATGGTGGCGCCGGTTTTCTCCTGTATGCCTTGTATGATTTTCCCTCCGGGCCCTATTATGGCGCCGATGTATTCTTTGTTGACGATGAGGGTTTCGATGCGTGGAGCGTGCGGCTTCAGATCCGGGCGGGCTTCGGGAAGTGTTTCGGTTAGCTTGTCGAGGATATGGAGGCGTCCGGCTTTTGCTTGTGCGAGGGCTTTTTCGAGGATCTCGTAGGAGAGGCCGTCAACCTTGATGTCCATCTGCGTGGCGGTTATGCCGTCCTTGGTACCCGTCACCTTGAAGTCCATATCGCCCAGGTGATCTTCGTCGCCGAGTATATCAGAAAGGATGGCGAATTTCGTTCCCCTGTTCTCGGAAATCAGCCCCATGGCTATTCCGGAAACCGGCTTTTTCATCTGCACGCCGGCGTCGAGCAGCGCCAGGGTTCCGGCGCAAACGGTGGCCATAGACGACGATCCGTTTGATTCGAGAATATCGGAGATGATGCGTATAACGTAGGGGTACTCCTTGGGCAGCATGCGCTTGAGGGCGCGATGAGCCAGATTGCCGTGGCCTACTTCCCGGCGTCCTACGCCGCGCGATGCTCTGGCATCGCCGGTAGCGAAGGGAGGGAAGTTGTAATGCAGCAGGAAGCGCTCCTTGCCCTGAACCAGCACATCGTCCACTATCTTCTCGTCGCTTTTGGTGCCGAGCGTGACGGTGGTGAGCGACTGTGTTTCGCCTCGTGTGAAGACAGCCGAGCCGTGGGGGCCCGGAACGTAGTCAGCCTCGCACCAGATGGGGCGAATCTCGGTCGTTGTGCGGCCGTCGAGCCGCTTGCCTTCGTCGAGTATGGCGCGGCGCATGGCCTCTTTCTCAACGTCGTGATAGTACCTGGCTATCATTCCGGCTTTCTCTTCGAGCTCTTCTTCGGAGAAGGCTGCTTTGTACTCGTCCGCTATTTTCGCGAAAGCTTCGGCCCGCTCGTGCTTGGGCAGGGCGGCTACGGCTACGGCATAGACCTTGTCGTAGCATTTCTCGCGCAGGTCGCGGCGCAGCTCGTCGTCGTTGGTTTCATGTTCGTAGCTGCGCTTTTCGAGTTTGCCGCAGGCTTCCGACAGTTCGAGCTGCGCCCGGCACTGCACCTTGATAGCCTCGTGGGCCACCTTGATAGCCTCGAGCATATCAGCCTCCTGCACCTCTTCCATCTCGCCCTCCACCATCATTATATTATCTATTGTTGCTCCCACCATAATATCCATATCAGCCGTTGCAAGCTGGGCGGTAGTTGGGTTCACAATAAACCGGCCTTCAACGCGGGCTACTCTCACTTCCGAAATAGGTCCGTTGAAAGGAATGTCCGAGACGGCCAGGGCCGACGAGGCTGCAAGCCCTGCCAGCGCATCCGGGAGGTCTTCGCCGTCGGTAGAGAAAAGTATGATATTCACATATACTTCGGCATGGTAATTATCCGGGAAAAGCGGACGCAGCGCACGGTCAACAAGGCGCGAGGTCAGTATTTCATAATCCGAGGCCTTACCTTCCCGTCGCGTGAAGCCGCCCGGAAAGCGTCCGTAGGCCGAGAACTTCTCTTTGTATTCCACCTGAAGCGGCATGAAATCCGTTCCCGGTGCGGCATCCTGCGCCGCTGTTACGGTGGCGAGCAGCATAGTGTTGCCCATGCGGATTTCTACGGCTCCGTCGGCCTGCTTAGCCAGCTTCCCCGTCTCAATGGTGATTGTACGTCCATCACCCAGCTCAATTGTCTTTTTAATTGGATTTAGCATAAAGGAAATTTTTTGTTGATTGTTTCTTATTGTAAAAACGCCCCAAAGTTAGTGATGAATTGCGAATATTAAAAAGCCCGTCGCGCCATGGCTGCCAAAAGGCTGTGTGAAAGGAGGCTTGGGGGGATATATGTAAAATGATATATGCCCCGGATTAGCTCTCCCGGCGTCGTATTTCCGAAAGTATTTCCCGCCCGCCCATGCAGGAGGCCCGTAGGGGTCGAATATTTTCGACCCGATTTTTTGGGGGTGTGTAGAGACGCGATTAATCGCGTCTCTACATTTTGGACATGACCTGTTTGGGCAGGATTCCCGCAAAAAAATAACATGCGCGGCCGGGGGCGATGCGGGGCGTTGTGCGTTGTGTGTAGAGACGCGATGCATCGCGTCTCTACGGGGCCTGTGCCTTGCAGGCGACGCATCAAAGGTATGCAGGAGACCCGTAGGGGTCGAATATTTTCGACCCTAATAAAACCGCCCTGCAATGCCTTTGCGGCGGTTTCATTGACGCAATTTCAACATCAAATGGCCTCGATGGGATTAGGGTCGAAAATATTCGACCCCTACGGGCCTCCTGCATGGGCATGCCCCGATTTGTTTGGCGGGAATGATTTTCGGTTCAGTCATTCTCCGCGCAGGATTTTCGCGGAAGCTCTCCTCCGTTGCGGAGACGGCCCCGCTGCCGGCAGGAAGCTCTCCACATTTGCGGAGACGGCCCCGCTGCCGGCAGGAAGCTCTCCTCCGTTGCGGAGATTGCCCCGTTGTCAGCGCGGAGCTCTCCGCATTTGCGGAAACCGCCCCGTTGCCGACACGGAGCTCTCCGCATTTGCGGAGCTTTACAAATTTCCCGGTTTCCCGGCTTCACAG
>JAITGS010000122.1 GCA_031280435.1 Tannerellaceae bacterium
TTTTGGGGGCTATTCCGCTTGGGATATTTGCGATAGCGAGATGCAAAAAAGGAATTACGCCTGCCCAAATAATGTGTCAAAAAGGTAGAGACGCGATGCATCGCGTCTCTACGCGCAACACACCGCCCTCGCAAACAGGTCGTGTTCAAAAGGTAGAGACGCCCAATTTGGGCGTCTCTACACACGGCCCCCCAAAAATGAGGGGTTGAATGGGTCAAAAGCCCTTCAAGCTCGAACAATGGGTCATTCCCGCGAAGGCGGGAATCTCCGATCGAGAGCTGGGACGGTTGTATGTGTTTTTATATGATACAAATACATTCGTCCCGTTTTTCGATCGGAGATTCCCGCCTTCGCGGGAATGACCCATTTGGGCAGGCGGGGAGCTTCGCCCGGAAAAAAATATCCGTCACGCTGACGGCACGGAGCTTCGGTAACAAAAATTATCGGCCACGACGACAGCACGGAGCTTCGGTAACAAAAAATATCGGCCACGCTGACGGCACGGAGCTTCGGTAACAAAAATTATCGGCCACGCTGACGGCACGGAGCTTCGGTAACAAAAATTATCTGTCCCGCTGGCTGCGGGGAGCTTCGGTAACAAAAATTATCTGTCCCGCAAGTTGCGGGGAGCTTCGGTATAGAGCCTTTTCCTGATTTTTAGCGGCTATCGGAGTGCCTGGGGCTTTTTTTGTGTGGCTGAAAAGAACTATTTTCTCATACCTTTGCAGCCGTAAACAAAATTAAGTTCATGACAAACCCTATTGACTACAAGCTGCCTGATGAGGCGGCAACAGAAATCCCGGACGTTGTGCCCCGCATTGGCTTCATCTCATTCCAACCTGTTTTAAAACATAATATCTGGGGCGGCTCGCGCATCCGTCGCTTCAAAGGCCTCGAAGAAACGGGTATGCCTTTTAGCGAGCCTGTGGGCGAGAGCTGGGAAATATCGCACCTGAAGGCTGACGTTTCTGTTGTTGACTCCGGGCATCTAGCCGGCAAAAATCTCGACGAGCTGATTGCGGCCTACGGTGAAAGGCTGCTGGGACGCGCCGTTATGCAACGATTCGGCTCCACATTTCCGCTACTTATTAAACTTATTGATGCCGAGGACGACCTCTCGATTCAGGTGCATCCCGACGATGAGATGGCCGGGAAACGGCATAACTCGTGGGGCAAAACGGAGATGTGGTACGCTATTGAGGCCGACGATAAGGCTTCGCTGTTTTCGGGTTTCTACAAAAAGAAGCTTTCGAAAAAGGTGGTGCAAAGCCTGCTCTCCGGCGAGGGGCTGCAATCGACGGTTGCCGATATTATGAAACGATATGCGGTGAAGGCCGGCGATGTGTTTTTCCTGCCGGCCGGACGGGTGCATGCCATAGGCAAAGGATGCTTCATGGCCGAGATTCAGCAAACGAGCAACGTCACCTACCGTATCTTCGACTACGACCGCCGGGATTCGAATGGCGAAAAGCGTCCGCTGCACGTTGAGCAGGCTCGGGAGGCTATCAAGATGGAGGCCAACCTGCCGGCCTATCGCCTCTACGGATACGCTCGGCCTGCCAATGCGCCCATCCCTCTGGCGCGATGCCAATACTTCACCACCAACCTCCTGCGGCTCGAACGGACATGGACGGGCCCTGCGCAGCGTCCGGATTCCTTCATTATATATATGTGTATCTCCGGAAAGGTTTCCATGCTTGGCGATGGCGCCGGAATAGAGCTGCGACAGGGCCAAACCGTACTGGTGCCGGCCGAAATGCCGCAAGTGACCATCGTGCCGGAGAATAAGGCGACATTGCTTGAGATCTATTGCGGGGACTTCTACTAATTAGATTTTTCTGCGTTATGCTCCGTCGGTGAAATGCTCATGTACTAAAGTACACTCCGCTTTCCCCTCCGTCGCAAGCCTTGAAAAATCTAATTATTAGAAGTCCCCTAACCGGAAGCTCTAATCATTGCTTTTTCTGCGTTACTGTTCGGTCGGCAAAATGCTCCTTCCTGCCTGCCCATACGGCCTGCGATGCGTGTAGAGACGCGATGCATCGCGTCTCTACGAGGGTGCGCCGGCAAGCTTTGGGATGATACTGCGGGCGGGGCTTAGCTGAATGGATAAAAAAACTATCTTTGATCGCACTATAATTCTTTTGCAAATAAAATATTACTCTCATGGACGATAATAACAACGATGGCGACTTCACTCAGCCCTATCAGGCTTTCTCGGGAATGTTAAACCTGGCCGGACGAGCCAACGGCGAAATCAGCATTGTAGAGATGCGCGTGCCGGTGGAAACTCAGATGGAGTATTTCCGCCGCTCCAATAAAATTCGCGAAGACAGAAGGCCGCGAATGGTTGAGGTCGACGAATGTATTGACCGGCTGTACGACGTGACGGTCTCTACCGAAGAAAAGAAGGAAATCATATCCACCTTCGCTTTCTCGAACGACACGCGCATCTATCGCTTCCTCGAAGGATTCCTGGAGCAACAACCCGAAGGAAGCCCGCTGAGCGACTGGATACGCATGGCTCTGATGGAATGTCGCATCTCTATCGAATCGGAACTGCTCGACGAAAAGCGGATTTACATCTCTACGGGGATGGGAGGGAGAGACAACAAGCTGCGATACTACGTGCTGATGGTGGCCGAAGGCAAAAAGCCCTTCCTGCCATATCAACGCGAGATGATAGAGCGCGAGGCGCCCTTCCTGCTGTCGGGAGTTGATTGCGAAGTGGAGCGAATCACGGTGCACGACATCTATTGCGAGATGGTGATGCTCGCTCCCTTCAGCACCAACCTCAGGGCGCTGCTGATGAACCTGCTGGAGGAATGTAACAGATACGGCAACTTCATCTCCCACAGAATTACTATTACCAACATCCGCGAACTTAAGGATGCGGAAATCCGCCGAATGATTGCCCGCATGGGAACGCCGCAGGAGGCTCCTATGACCGGGGAATACGTGGAGGAAGATGATGAGGAGGAGGACGGCGATGAGGAATAAGCCGGCTAAGACGTTCCTGGTTCAGGCTTCCAAATACGCGCTGGTGGGCATGGGCAACACGCTGCTCACCTTCCTTGTGTATGTATTGCTGACGGAGGCTTTCGCCATGGCGCCGGCCTTTGCCAATCCCATAGGATACGCCGTGGGCCTTGTGAACAGCTTCGTGTGGAACAGGCGATGGACGTTCGGACATTCGGGGGCATGGCTGGGCAGCGCGCTGAGGTTCTTCGCCGTCTTCGCCCTCTGCTATGCCGCTCAGTTCGCCCTCTGCCGCTACCTCAACGCGCACCTGGGCATCAAGCACTACTACGTCTTTGTTATCGCTATGATTGTATACAACCTCCTGTTCTTTTTAGGCAACAAATACATAATCTTTAAGACACACGACCAATGAGCTCTCTCTCTATCATCATTCCCTGCTACAATGAAGAAGCGGTTATCATGGAATCTTACCGGCGAACCAAGGCCGTTGCGGACCGCCTCGACATCCCCGCAACCATAATATACGTGAACGACGGCAGCACCGACCGCACCCGCGAACTGCTGAACGGAATAGCCGAGGCCGATAAGCGGGTTTGCCTCATACACTTCTCGCGCAACTTCGGACATCAGCCGGCCGTGACCGCCGGCATACATCATTGCAGCAGCGACCTGGCCATCATCATGGACGCCGACCTCCAGGATCCTCCGGAACTCATACCCGACATACTCGCCCTGCGAGACCGTGAGCAGGCCAACGCCGTTTACTGCGTGCGCCGCTCGCGCGAGGGCGACCATGCCTTCAAACGAGCAACGGCCAAGGCCTTCTACCGGGTGATGAACGCCATGAGCGAGGTGCAGTTCCCTCTCGACGCCGGCGACTTCCGCCTCATCGACCGCAAGGTGATGAACGAGTTCGGCCGCCTCAAGGAGCACGGCAAGTATATACGCGGGCTGGTCAGCTGGGTCGGATTCAAGCAGGTGCCCTTCTACTACAAGCACGAAGCACGGGCGGCCGGCACCACAAAGTATCCGCTGAGCAAGATGATACGGTTCGCCACGCTGGCCTTAGTCTACTTCTCGAACAAACCGCTCAGGCTGGCGATGGGCCTCGGATTCACGGCTGTCGTTGTAGGCATAGTCCTGGCCGTATGGTTCTCCCTCGGAAAGATATACGGCTTCAGCCATGCCGAATCGGGCTGGACGTCGACCATCACCATCATCACCTTCTTCGGAGGAGTGCAACTGCTCACCGTCGGCGTACTCGGACACTACATCGGAGTACTGTTCGACGAAGTGAAGGCACGCCCGGAATATATCATCGACGAGCTTGTCTCCGCCGGGGAGAAGCCTAAGCGGGAAGGATGCCCGGGCTAACGCACATAAGTTCATCACACATATTCCCCATTCAAGCCGACACACCTGCCGGGCAGAGCGGCAATCATCCGCAGGCAATTTACAGACCGTCAATGGCTTCCTCTAAATAGATGGAGCCGTTGCCATAATGTAAATGGCTCGCGATAAATCCCTGGAGATATTTACAGACTGTAAATGGCTCGCGATAAATCCCTAGAGATATTTACAGACTGTAAATGGCTCGCGATAAATCCCTGGAGCCGTTGCATACGGTTTAACGGCCGGTCGAGCAAGGTTTCAACAATGCAGAAAGCTCCACTGACTTGCTCGGTGGAGCTTTCCGCATTGCAGGCGATGTACCGTATGTAACAAATTTAATTCAGGCCTCGGCGGCGCTTACCTTTATTTAATGGTAAAGCTGTTGCAGATGTTGGTGGCCTGTTTCTCGTAACCGTCGGCATAGACTATGGTTGCGAGCAGGGCTATGTTGGATTCGCTGTCGACCAGCATCACCAGAATAGTGCCTGCATCGTCGACCGTTCCTTCTATGTACGCGCCTTCGAGTGTGCTCAGGCGGAGTTCGCCTACTTCAGCATCTTCCATGTCGAGCTCCCCGGCCAGGCCTCCAAGCGCTTCACCCAGAGCATCACCGCTGATGTCGTCGTGGTCGAACACCTCTATGGTCAGGTTGATGTTTGCATTGGAAGCCTCAAAGGAGGTAGCCGTGTTTTTACTTACCTTGAAACCGGACGGGACGCCGAAGGACAATCCGTACTGTTTCCACTCAAATCTTGTCTGCGCTCCGGCCGACATACTCATCAGCAGCATGGCTGATACGGCCCAAAAGAATAGTTTTTTCATTACTTGATAATTTAAATTAGTATACTCTTTATATATATGCTTTTTAATTTGTGACGGAGACATAAAAGAGCGTGGATTACTTCCGCGGCGAGCTCTCGGAATAGGCGAACAGCGAAGCGGTATAATCCACGCATGGGTGCTACCGTAATCGGATTATATAGTTAAGATTAGAATTTAAAGGTCAAACCCAGGCTCAGGTATGCCACTCCGTATCCGAGCTCGCTGTATACGCCCAGGTTGGGTTTAAAGAAATATCGTCCGCCCACGAAGAAGGAATATCCGAGCGCGCTGCCCGTAGCTGTTCCGACGCTCTCGCCCTGGCCTGCCCAATTCACGGAAGCTATGTTATAGCCAAGCATAAGGCCGCCGTAGGTGTCGAGTTTTGGTATGAACTGATAGTGAAAAGCGCCGCGCGTACCTAAAACATAGTGGTTATAATGCCGGTCGGAGGCCGTATTGCCGTAGTAGCCAAGGTATGCCCCGATGCCGATAGCGCCGTTCGTTCCTTTAATAAGTCCGTCGAGTATGGAGCGCTCGTAGGATACTTCGACAGGGATGTACGAGCCTAAGCCTATGCCGGCGTTAAGAAATTGGGTTCCTTTTCGGAAGATGTCCTGAGCATTTGCGGTTGAGAGAACCGTAAGGCAAATACCTGCGATCAATAAAAACTTTCTTGTCATGGTGATTTGATTTTAAATTAGAAACTATTGTTTATTAGAGTTGAATCCTGCTTGTCTGTCTTATCTGTGTGCCTCCTTGCAGCAAACCTATGGCTCTCCCGCATTGTTGCATGCTTTGGCTGCGCTTCGCAGGCTATATGCCGCGGCTTAATTCCGGCGGCGAAAGTATGGCGATGTTTCGGAAAAGGCTGTGCCACGCCGTCAATTGTTGTGCCGGATTGTCAACCCGAAAGCAAAAAAAGCGCGGACTATATCTTATCCGTGCTCGAGGTCGTTAGCTTAGCCCGCAACACAAAGAAGTATAATCCGCGCTATAATCGTGAGGCTTACCTGATTATTCCTGTTTTACCGTTTTTCTGTATTCTGTTGGAGTGATGCCGTATCGTTCGCGAAACAGGCGATAGAAGCTGCGTGCGCTGAGTCCACACTCGCCGGCAATGGCTTCGACGGTGAGTGCGGCATGGCAGTCGAGCATTTGCCTGGCTTTGTCGAGCCGCAGTATGTTGATGTATTCCATAGGCGTTTTTCGGTAACGGCCCGCACAGCTTCCGAGAGGCTTGTCCGGTTGGTGGACAGTGCGGCAACGAGTTCGTCGCGGTCTATTTCGATTTTTGCATAGTTGCTGTTGTCGAGCAGGAAATTGCGCAGCTCGGTCACCAATTGCCGTTGCTGCCTGTCGCCGGCAAGGCTTGCGCTGTCGTCGTCGGATGTTTGCGGATATTGCAGCGGCGACTCGTATAGCTGCCTCATTTGTTCGAGCTCTTTGGCCAGACGGTCCTGTTCTTTGATTTGGCGCACCAATCCGCGATTTTTCCTTGCCATCTGCCGCGAATGAAAAGCTCAGCCCGACAGGATAAGGATGCAGGCGATGGCGGCGAACGTGAAGTAATTGCGGTTGCGCTGCTTCTCCATGACGTGCCGGTCAACCTCGTAAAGGGTGCGGAGTTCGTCGAGTTTGGCTGCGATTTCTATGGTGTTGATGGAATCGTTGAGATGGTAAAGCTCTTTCCGGATTTCGACGGCGAGGGCTGCATTGCCTATTGAATCGGCAATGGCAAGTTTATATTTCTGCATAATTATTTGTTCGCCCGTAAGCCACCGGAAATGATTCAGGAGGGAATCGGTGAGGGACATGGCTTCGTTGTATCTTTTCTGTGCGTAGTACAGAGGCACACAGGCTCCTTTGACCATTTTAACGGCATTGTCTCCCATGCCGACGGCTATCGCGTCCGCTTTGTTCAGCATATCTTCCGCTTCGGACAGGCGCTCCAGCAGCGTATAAGCCATGCCGCAGGTAACGTACCAGTTACACCAGTGCGCATTATGTACGAGCGTCCGGTTGGCCTCAAGCAGATTTCCCCATTCGGTCAGAACGCGCACCGAGCCGTCGTTGTCGCCATTGTTAAACAGGCTCTGAACCAGCTCATCGTAAACCTCCATCAAGAGTGATCCGTACTCCCCGAAAGGCTCCTTCCTGAGGCGATCAACGGCTTCTTCTAAGCACTGTACAGCTTCGTCGTAGCGATCCTGCGAATGGTATGCCACCCCCATGGCAGCCGACGCTACTCCTTTGCCGGGCGAATTGTTCCGCGCCTTGGCGTCATTATATTCGGCAGTAGCTTTTTCGATGGCGGCTTGCGCCTGATTGCCGTGTATTAGCTTGCGCATTGCCATATAAAAAGCGTAGTAATAGTTGTCCCACTGTTTATTGTCGCGCCAGAAGTTCATGTCGCCGTCAATCCTTTTCAGATATTGTTCCCATGCCTCATGCCTGTTAAAGTAGGTCGCGAATATATCTATCCGCGCCTTGCCTTCGGCGTTCAGGTCTTTTTGCCGGCGGGCGTAACGGATTTCGTCCTCCAGACAGGCAAGATGTTCGTCAAAGCGGTCTGTCAGTGAATACAGGCTGTCCATGGCGCGATAGGCGCCCGCTCGTTCCGGCCCTTCGAGCGCGGGAAGCAGGCCGGCAATGGAGTCTATCCGCCGGTGCGTATCCGTATCCCTGTTCTCGGCAGCCGCCGGCAGCCTTGCAAATAAGATAGCGAAAAGAAAGAAAGAGGTAAAGAGTTTCCTAAGCATGCGCATATTTTTTGTCTATCAATAAGTACAAATGTAGAGCAAATCTCCCGAAGGCCACACAAACCCCGGAAATGCCAAATAAGAATTGACGGCAACGATTGACGGCACAGCTTGCGGCAATCTGCAACAAAAACCGACAGCCATCCCTTTTTTTTCAGGCTAAGACAAAGCGGTTCTTACTTTTTCCGGAAGAGCATAAAGATGAAAAGAAACTCCCCATGCTACTACAATTAGATGTATCCGCAAAATAGAGGAAATTAGTTGAATAGGCTTTGGCTTTTGGTATTTTATCCGGCACTTGGGTAAGATACCATAACTATTAGCTAAGATCTACAAAAAAAGGTATTTCCATGTCTCCTACATTTGTGAAAGGAAATAATAAGAGCCTTCCAT
>JAITGS010000141.1 GCA_031280435.1 Tannerellaceae bacterium
AAGACTCAACGGAAAAATTCAACGCTTCGTCTCAAACAACATGGGGGTCAAAAACAGAGATTTTATTCTCTATCGTATAGCCGGATATTTTTCATAGCACCTCAAACTTTTTTTGAACCTTATTTTTCAATACGCAAGCGGCAACGGCGAAATCCTAACTGTTTGCCGGCAGCGCTCTTCGCGTTCAAAACTCCATAATGGCAGGAAGCTGTAATTGCAGATTGAGTTTCCGATCATCGTCTATACGTTGATCCAGCCTTTTCATGTATTGGTTTTGCAGCAAGGTCGGCAATGCCTCTTCGCCCTGAAACTCAGCGAAAAGAGTGGCCGACGTGGAAGCGTATGCATGCGCTTCTTCCAGCTTGCCGGTCAGTTCGTCGCACAAGGCAAGGTTCGATGCGAGGCGTGCTCGGTTTTGCTGGTTGGTGGTTTTGTCGAATAGCTGCTGCCAACATTCGGCGGCCGCATCCCATTTTTCGGCTATGGCATATGCGGTACCCTCTTTCCATCGGGAGCCGGAGCTGGTGTATATCCATCGTTGGCCGCTTTCCCAGTGGGGGACGAAGGCGGCGCAAATTTTTTCGCTAACGTATCGGGCCGCTATCCGGAGAGCCTCTTCGGGCGTGGGCAAGAGGCTGTTAACCTGTTTTTCGCTCTCTCCCCATTCCGACCAAAATATGCTGTCGGACACTAAAACGGCAACGGGCTTCTCCGCGCCGTCGGGCAGGTAGCTGCCGGCTATGCCGTTCACGTACACGCTGATAGCGCCATTGACGTAGCCTTCGGATTTACTTATTTCCTTTTTAGTGTTAAAGATTAAACGGTCGAAGGTGATGATGGCGTCGGCCCCTGTTTCCTCGCAAAGGGCTTGAACTTCTTCGGGCGGAATTTTGCGATATATATAGTAATTGGCAGAATCCTTACGTAATTTCTCGTCTAACAGCAATACATCGTCAAAATAATTGGCTTCCACCAATGCTTTTCCAAGGAAGCGGCAGGCGTCGCGGAGAGCGCTGTCGGCAGCTGCGGAACATTTTTCCCGGTATATGCCTCCAACGAGATACACGCAATTTGTGTCGGGAGGCTGGGGGAGGGCGTTGTCGGCAATCAACACTTTTCGCACTCCGGAAGGATAAGTAATCTCGGCCGGACTATACATTTCTATTTCCATATAGCGGATACCGCTGCATGCAGAAAACATGCAAAGCATCGCGAGCAATGTAAACAAAGCCTGTTTCATCTATTATATATGTATTATATGTTTTTCAAAGCAGCGATCGACACCTCAAGGTTTTTGATATTATTCTCAGCGTCGGCCTGCTTTTTGCGCTCATTAGCAACAACATCCGGATGAGCATTGGCCACGAACCGCTCGTTGCTTAACTTTTTCATTACCGATTGGAGGAAGCCTTGCTGGTAGGCCAAATCCTTCTCCAGCCTTGCAAGTTTCTCAGAATCAAGGTCAGTACGACTTTCGCCAAGGTCAACGGAATATTTGCGTCCCTGTACCAGGAAAAGGCGGGCAGGAGAATGTTCCTCAACCGAACGAATATATACGCCGCTAAGCTTCTCAATAACAGCCTTTCCCCACAAATCATTATCCGCATCTATACATAGAGCATTCGCCTCATACTTTTTTACTCCGTATCTGTGATAAACCTCCCTGATGTTTACTATAATCTCCTTTGTCATCTCGAAGTTAGTCAGGATATTGTAATCCACATCTCCTCCGCTCGGCATGGGGGCAATCATTATACTTTCGCCATCCTTCCGCAGCTCTATGGCTTGCCATAACTCTTCGGTAATGAACGGCATAAAGGGATGCAAAAGGCGAAGGAGGGCATCGAAAAATCCAAGCGTAGTCCGTAGCGTAGTGCCGTCGACAGGCTGACCGTAGGCCGGCTTCACAATTTCGAGATACCAGGACGAAAATTCATCCCAGAACAGTTTGTAAACCAGCATCAAAGATTCGCTAAGGCGATACTTGGCGCAGAGGTCGTCGATCTCGGCAATGGTGCGATTCAGGAACGACGTGAACCATTCGGCAGCAATAGCCGAAGCTTCCGGCTGCCGAATAGCATCGCTCACCGTCCAGCCCTTCACAAGGCGGAATGCATTCCAGATCTTATTACTGAAGTTACGTCCCTGCGTACATAACACCTTGTCGTCGAAGGGCAAATCGTTGCCGGCAGGAGCAGTTAGAAGCATGCCCATCCTGACGCCGTCGGCCCCATACTCGTTCATCAGCTCCACCGGATCGGGCGAATTGCCTAAAGATTTCGACATTTTTCGCCCCTGCTTATCACGAACCAGCCCCGTGAAATACACATTGCCAAAGCAAGGCTCCTTACGATATTCATAGCCGGAAATAATCATGCGCGCAACCCAAAAGAAGATAATATCCGGACCTGTTACCAAATCGCTCGTAGGATAGTAGTAGCTAATATCATCGTTATCAGGCTTATTGATGCCATCAAAAACCGATATGGGCCATAGCCAAGACGAAAACCAAGTGTCGAGGCAATCCTCATCCTGCCGCAAATCCGACAAGGACAGTGACGGATTACCCGTTTTTTCGCGAGCTATCTGTAAAGCTTGACTATCATTTTCTGCAACAACAAGGCCGCCATCCGGCAAGTACCAGGCTGGGATGCGATGCCCCCACCAAAGCTGCCGACTGATATTCCAATCGTGAATATTCACCATCCAATGACGGTAAATATGTTTAAATTTCGCGGGATGAAAGCGAATAACATCATTTTCAACCGCTTCAAGAGCCGGCTTCGCGAGCTCCTCCATCTTTAGGAACCACTGCATCGAAAGCTTAGGCTCAATAGGAACATGCCGGCGCTCCGAATAACCCACCTTATTTGTATAATCCTCCTCCTTTTCCATAAGCCCCGCAGCCTTCAGATCTTCAACAATTTGCTTGCGAACATCAAACCTGTCCATGCCGGCGTACATCATCCCGTGAGCATTGAGAGTTCCATCGTCGTTAAAAATATCTATTGTTTCAAGCCCATATTTCTGCCCCAACATATAGTCGTTCACATCGTGAGCCGGCGTAACCTTGAGGCATCCCGTGCCAAACTCGCGGTCAACGTATTCATCTTCAATAATAGGAACGATGCGTCCCGCAATAGGCACCGTAACCAGCTTACCTTTAAGGTGTTCCGTTTTAGGATCATCAGGATGTATGCACACGGCAACGTCGCCGAAAATAGTTTCCGGCCGCGTTGTAGCAACCGTGCAGTATTCATTTTCATTGTCTCCGGCAATCATATATCGCAGATAATACAGCTTGCCATGCTCCTCGCGATGAATAACCTCCTCGTCCGAAATAGCCGTTTGCGCCGCCGGATCCCAATTTATCATCCTCACGCCACGATATATTAAACCCTTGTTATACAGGTCAACAAACACACGAATCACACTTTCCGACCGAGGCCCATCCATCGTGAAACACGTGCGGCTCCAATCGCACGAAGCTCCCAGTTTTTTAAGCTGCTCAAGGATAATGCCACCATGCTTATGCGTCCATTCCCAGGCATGTACGAGGAATTTTTCGCGCGTCAGATTCTTTTTCGGCAGCCCCTCGCTTTCCAATTTGGCCACAACTTTCGCCTCCGTCGCAATCGACGCATGATCCGTGCCCGGCACCCAGCAAGCATTGAAGCCCATCATCCGCGCCCGGCGCACCAAAATATCCTGTATGGTATTATTCAACATATGCCCCATGTGCAAAACCCCCGTTACATTTGGCGGCGGAATGACAATCGTAAACGGCTTGCGCTCATCAGGAACCGATTTAAACAATTCATGCTTCAACCAGTATGCATACCATTTACACTCAACCGCTTCCGGGTTATATTTGCTGTTTATCTCCATAATATTATAATGTTATTGATTTGGGGAGCAAAAGTAAGAAAAAACCTGCCCTAAATCCGTCTTTGAGAATAAATCAATATTATTCGCAGCAAAAAAACCACATAAAGCGGCATTATCATTTGTACGCTAAAAAAAACTTTCTACTTTTGTGCCGAATTAGATATATCATTCGCGGGATTTATAGAAACACAAAAAATGTAAGAATGCCAATCTTCACAATGGGAAAAAGTGTATCAGATAACAAAATAGCAATGTCCGGTGGTTTTCAGTGCATGCACGGGAACCTTCAGTGCATGCACGGGAACCTTCAGTGCATGCACGGGAACCTTCAGTGCATGCACGGGAACCTTCAGTGCATGCACGGGAACCTTCAGTGCATGCATGG
>JAITGS010000098.1 GCA_031280435.1 Tannerellaceae bacterium
AATCGCATACAAATCAATACGTTGAGCCACTTTATTTGAAGTTTCACCAAAAAGCATCAAATCCTAATTTATGGCTCCTTTGAGAGGCTCGAAAAGCATGGCTAAATGTTATTTTGAAGCCGATGTCAGGTCTTCTATAAGCAGCCGGGTGCGCAGGTCGACGCCTTGCTTGGTGAGGTGGTAATGCGTGTCGAACATGAGCGAGTCGGGCATCATGTATCGCTCCGGACTGCCGAGGATCCGGAAGCCGGCAGCTTTGTAGGCAGCTTCGACTAAGCGGATAGCCTCCTCGTTATGGCGGAAGGAGGTCTCCATGAAGCAGGGATAGGAGATGAGCATGCGTGCTCCGCGGGCGGTGAGTGAGTCGCCGAAGGCTTGGATTTCGCGGATAGCTGCCGGATTGACGGCCTGACCGGCTTCTCTGACGGATCTCGGTGTAACCGCTTTGCCCGGCAGGCCCCAATGCAAATAAGTGTCGCCATATTGGTTGAATGCGTCGGCGGTGTAAATCGGATCGATAGGCAGGTGCAGATACTGCCTGGGGTCAAAGCGGCTGAAAGCGATCTTCGGCAAATATAGAAGATGATTATGCCGTAGCGATAGCCATTCTTTGTTGACCTCGCCGAGTATGCGCGCGGGCGCTTCTCCGCTGCCTTTATAGTATTCTCCGTATAATAGATCGTACTCCGGAAGTATTATGACTACATCGCCGGGCCTGACGAAAGGGATGGTGTGCTCCAGCATATATTGCAAGCCTAATTCGACAGTGATTGCCGTATTGACCGGATTGACGAGCAAACTATCCCGGAGCATTTCGCTGTGCAGACCGTAGCAAACATTTGAACCTCCGACAAAAATTATGCGCGGCGACGGAGCATGCCTCAGCAAAGAATCTTTACGGATTTGCCCAAAGATTCCGGCACGCGAACTGTGCGGAGTGGACGGCATTAAGAGGCCGACAGGCAATAAGAGCGCTATCGGAACCGCAAAGAAGAAGATACGGGTAATGAATTTGCGCAGCATAGTTTTAGAACTGAAAATAGATGAACTGCTGTGTGCTTCCTGCATACAAAACAATGATTAATATAAGAGCATAATATGTAATGAAGCGCAACGGCCAGCGCCGAACTCCGGGGAAAGGCCCGGCAAACGGATGCGGCAACTCGCGGCCAAGCCATTCTACTAATATAAAGATGAGGATGAAAAGCGCAGTAATTGGCTTAAAGTCGTGCAAGTTCGGCATGCTAAGCAGCGTTGGCGAGGATACTATCCCAAGGATATACTCCCAAGCCTGCCCTATCGTTTCGGCGCGGAAGAATATCCAGCCGAGGGTGACGAGCAGGAAGGTGAGGCTCATTTGCAGCAGCTCGCGCACTGTGGGGAGGCGTCGGCCGGCGGCAACCGTATCCGTATGCCGTCGGTTTCGTCCGCTGAGGATGGAGGGCAGGAAGAGCAGGGCGTGGAAGGCTCCCCAGGCTACGAACGTCCAGTTGGCGCCGTGCCACAGTCCGCTGATGAGGAAGATGGCGAAGGTGTTGCGCACGACTTGCCGACGTGGGCCGCGGCTGCCTCCGAGAGGAATGTAGAGGTAATCGCGGAACCATGTGTTGAGCGAGATGTGCCATCGGCGCCAGAACTCGGCTATGTCGCGCGAGAAATAGGGTACGGAGAAGTTGGATAGGAAGCGGAAGCCGAGCAGCTTGCCTACGCCGAGGGCCATGTCCGAGTAGCCCGAAAAGTCGCCGTAAATCTGGAAGGCGAAGAGTATGGCTCCGAGTGCGAGCGTGCTGCCGGATTGCGCGCCCGGATCCATGAAGATGGTATCGACACAGGAGGCGCATCTGTCGGCTATGACGGCCTTCTTGAACAGCCCCCAGAGGATTTGCCTGAGGCCGTCGACGGCAAGGTCGTAGTCGAACTTCCGCTTGCGGTAGATTTGCGGCAGCAGGTTGGAGGCCCGCTCTATCGGCCCTGCCATTGCGAGCGGGAATATGCTCACGAAGAGGAAGAAGGCTACTATGTCGCGAGTGGGCTCGAAGCGCCTGCGATACACGTCTATCGTATAGCTAAGCGTGTGGAATGTATAGAAGCTGATGCCCACAGGGAGGATTAGCCGTAGGCTTGTTGCATGAAACGGCAGCCCTATATAGGCTAAGGCATCGGAAAGTGAAAGGATAAAGAAGTCGTAATACTTGAACAGTCCGAGCACGCCGAAGGAGGCCAGGCAGCAGACTGTCAGCACGAGCTTTCGCCGCCGCTGATCGTCGCAGCTCATCATCAGCAGTCCGCCGACATAGTTCACCAGCGAGCAGAGGAGCACGAGCGAGAGGAATCGCCAGTCCCACCAGCCGTAGAAGAAGTAGCTGGCCGCGAGCAGGAAGATATTTTGAAGCTTAGTTTTGCCGGCAATGCTCCAATAAATCAGAAAGACAATAATCATGAAGCAACCGAAAGCGAAGGAGTTAAAAAGCATAGGTAATCACTGTGTTTAAACGTTGTACAATGGTGTTTTCCTGTTTGTAAAGTTCCGCTTCTTAGTAAGAAGTGGAACGGCTTCGGAAGCTGTTGGATGTTAAGCCTGTGCAGAAGCATGCTGTGTGTTATTTGTTTTGCATCCGGCTTTTGTTAAACATTTTGAGGAAGGCCTTAGCGCTTATGGAAGAGCCTAAGATTGTAGTTTCAAAGATTTTGTATATTTGCCCGCCCTGATAAAAACATAAAGTTCCACTTCTTACTAAGAAGCGGAACTTTTTGCGGCAGGGGCTAAACCGGCTTATGCGCTCAGTTGTTTTTGTTTATCAGATTCACAACCACCTTCACCATCATGTCCTTCTCCTCCGTGCGGCTTTCGGCAATCATCAAGGTGAGGGCAACGAGTGTGTTGTTTTCTATCAGCCGGCTGCCGTTGGGCTTGTAGAGTATGCCGTTTTGCTGCAGGAACCACAGGAACAGAAAGGCGGCAATGCGCTTGTTGCCATCTGAGAACGAATGATTTTTGATGACAAGATAAAGCAGCATAGCCGATTTTTCTTCAACAGAAGGGTAGAGCTCCCTGCAGTCAAAAGTTTGGTAAATGGTGTTTATCGAGCTGTGAAACGAATGGTCCTTTTCGTTGCCGAACAGTCCGCCGCCGTCAATCGTTTTCCGCAAAGCGCCTATGGCTTCCATTGCATTCTCGTAGGTGGCTCGGAACTTGTTTGTTTCCGTAGTTTGCTCCACTTCGAGCTGCTGGAAGTCGTATCTGTCGAGCATATCTAAGGCATAGGCATAGTCGCTGATTACCTGCAAAAGTCCGGTAGCCTCGTCGGCTGTCAGTTCATTCTTTTGCATAACGTTTGAGAGCAGCCTTACGGTTTGCTTCAAATCGTTTAACTGTTCCAGCTTTGCCCGTTGATTCACGGCATAACCTTGGATGATATAGTCTTTCAGAACGCTGTTCGCCCAAATGCGGAACTGGGTGCCGCGCTTGGTATTAATGCGGTAGCCCAGCGCAATAATCATATCCAAATTGTAATGATCTATATTGCGAGCTATCTCTCGCAGGCCTTCTTGCCTAACTGTTCGGAAATTCCGAACGGTTGCGGCGGCATCCAATTCTTCGGTTGCATATATGTTTTTAATATGCTCGCTTATATTCGCCTTGCTTGAGTCAAACAGCATAACCATCTGCGCCTGCGTCAGCCAAACGCTGTCATTTTCAACGAGAACATTGATGCTGACTTCGCTCTCTGGGTTTTGTGGCGCAAAAATACTCTGTTTGGAAAATAATTTAAGCTGCTTCTTTATAGCTTTTTAACGAATCAAATTTCCGGCAGCCGATCTGCACATGTAGATCCGCTGAAATTTTTTCCGGCGGCCGATCTGCATCTGCCGATCCTCTGAAATTTTTTTCCGCAAGGGATCGGCAGATCCGGATCGCCTTTTTGAGGTCGGCAGGCCTCGAAGCGGATTCATTTAGGATGAAAAGGCGGTTTTCAGGGGAATTGGACAGGACTTTTTTTTCTCTATTTTTGCATCAAATCAATTCTCCCCCATATCAAAGCAATAAAATACATATTTGTTTTTCTGCTGGCTACCGTTTGCCTGATTTTTGTTTTGCCGTCGGTAGTTGTGAGTATTCCTGCGATTCGGAACAGGCTGAAGTCGCTGGCAGAGGCCGATTTGTCTCGCAGGCTCGACGTGCCGGTGGCCGTAGGCAGCGTGAGCCTCAGCTGGCCGAACAGGCTGGCCATGAAGGATGTGTCGGTTGGCTATGAAAACGAGGAGCCTGTGCTGACGGCCGGCCGGCTTGCGGTGGATATGGAGCCGGGGCCGCTGCTGCGGGGAAGGTTTGTGATTACTACGGTTCGGCTGTTCGACTTCTCGCTCTCGCTGCGGCGCGAGGATGCGCAGAGCCCGCTCAACATAGAGAGGCTGATCGATGCTCTCGCGCGGCGCGATACTTCCGGGGCTCCTTCGGCGGCCAAGGTTGATATACGCACGGCCCTGCTGCGGCGCGGGCGTATTGCCTACGATGTGGGTCGCGATGGCCCTGCGCCCTCCGGCTTCGATTCTCGACACATATATATATATGATCTGAATGCCGATTTGTCGTTCCGTATTGCGGGAGCAGACAGCCTCAATTTCCGGCTCTCGAAGATGAGCCTCAAGGAGCGCGGCGGATTGGTGGTAGAGCGGCTCTCACTACTGCTTGCGGGCAATGCCGACAGCCTTTCGATAAGCAATTGCAGGCTCGACCTGCCCGATACCCGCCTGTACGTGCCGCATGCAGGCCTCAGTCTGGCTAAGGCGGAGGGCGATGATGAGGGTGCGGCTCCGCTGACGTTCGAGCTGGCTCCGTCGGAGATATGCCCGCGCGACCTGGCCTCTTTTGCGCCCGTGCTGAAGGGCTTTGCCGACAAAGTGACGGTGGCGGCCGAGGCCGAAGCCGACGGGGATATGAACGACTTCAACCTCCGCAGCCTCACGCTGATGATGGACAATGACTGCCTCTTTGCCGGGCAGATGTCGCTCAAGGGCGTCGACCGGCTCTCGGAGGCTTATCTGTACGGTAAGGTGAGCCGGATGTTTGTAACGACGGAAGGCCTCAGGCGCATATCGGCCAATATGGGAGCTGCCGCCGCGGACTTTCCTCCTACCCTCGCACGCCTCGGAACGCTGCGCTTTGAGGGCAACATCTCCGGCTTTTTCGACAATCTGGTGGCCTACGGCAAGCTCACCACAGGCATAGGCTCCATACAAACCGACCTGCTCATAGGAAGCGATCCGCAAAAGAGCATAGAGGCCTACGTGCGCGGGCGGATATCATCCTCCGAGCTGCTTATCAGCGAACTGTTCGACGGCGGAAACCCCTTCGGGACCGCACGCTTCAATGCTTCGATAGATGCCGTGAGGCCGGCCGGCAAGCCCTTCGCCTTCGACCTGTCGGCGGGGATAAGCGAGTTCGACTTCCGCAATTACCGCTACGAGAACCTCAGGCTGAGCGGACGGATAGTGCCGGGAGGATTCAGCGGACGTATGGAGCTCGACGACCCCAACTGCTCGCTCATGGCCGAGGGAATGTTCTCGCACGATTCTACCGATGCCCTGTTCGACTTCTCGGCCAGGCTGAGCCATTTCCGCCCCGACCACCTCAATATGTGGGACAAGCTCGAATCGCCCGACATATCCGCCGTGCTGCGGGCCGACTTCCGCGGAGCTCACATAGACGACATGGCCGGCAGCATATCCGTAGACAGCATATCGATCGTCACGGCGCCGAGCAACTTCTTCCTTCGCAACATAACGATAGCCGTGGGAGCAGGCTCGTCGGCGCCGGACAAGAAGCTCACGCTCGAATCGGACCTGATTCGCGGCGAGGTGAACGGCATCTACTCCTTCGCCACCCTGCTGCCCGGCTTCATGAAAACCCTGGAAGGCTACGCGCCCGCACTGTCCGGTGCCGCGCCGAAAGACATGGCCGAGGAGGAGGAAAACAACTTCTCGCTATGGCTCGAAATAGATAATACGGAGGCATTATCCGAAACGCTGCTGCTGCCCCTCGGCATCACCAAGCCGGCGAGAATCACAGGACACTACAATAATACCTTCGACAAGTTTCGCCTCGACGCCGATATTCCCGGCCTGGCGGCAGGCAAAACCCTTATGGAAAACTGCCGCCTCACCTGCGAGAATCCCGGAGACCATATAGACCTCCGCTTCGATGCCTTCAGCCTCATACGCGACGTGCGCAACCGCATACAGCTGGAGGCAACGCTCAAAGACAATCGCATGGAGAGCAACCTCCACTGGGCAAACGGCAAAGAGCGCCGCTTCGAAACCAATCTGTCGGCCTCCGCAGTCTTTGCCGAAAGCGAGAGCGGGGGCGGCCTGCGCACCGACATACTGATCCATCCTTCGCAGATAGCCCTCAACGACAGCATCTGGAACATACACGAGTCCGTCGTATCACTTGAGGGAGGCAAAACGGAAGTGAGCAACTTCCGCCTCTCGCAAAACGACCGCTTCCTGAGCATCAACGGAGCCGTGTCGGACAAGCTTGCCGATACCCTCGCACTGGAGCTGAACCGCATAGAGCTCGAATACATATTCGACATGCTCAACATTCCCGTACTGCAATTCGGCGGCGAGATGAGCGGGCGATTCCGGGCCGTCGACCTCTATCGCAGCCGCATGATAGACACCGACAAGCTACGCGTCGACGGATTTTCATTCAACGACAGATACATGGGCGAGCTCGTCCTCTCGAGCCGATGGGACGAAAGCCGGCAGGGCATACTGCTCGACGGAACCATAGCCGAAGGCGATACGGCCCTCACCTCCGTAAACGGATACATCTATCCCATAGGGCCGGCCGACGGGCTCGACCTCCGATTCGACGCCCGAAACCTCAACACAGCCTTCCTGCACAAATACCTCGACGGCGCCGTCACCGGATTCCGCGGCCGAGGCACAGGACATATACGGGTGTTCGGAACCTTTGACGACGTCGACCTCGAAGGGCAGGCATATATTGCCGATGGAGGCATAGGCATAGACTTCCTCAATACGTACTACACCTTTTCGGACACCGTGCGCCTCACCGGCGGACGCATCTACATGCAGAACATAGCCATACGGGATGAATACGGCAACGGCGGGCGTATAAAGTCGGCCAACCTCCGGCATCGCTTCCTGCACGACATAGAGTTCGACGCCGAGATAGACAACATCGAACGCATGCTCGTTTACAATGCCGCGGAGAAGCAAAACCCCAACCTCTACGGGCGAGTCTTCGCCTCCGGAGGAGTAGCTATGCGAGGCAACGAACAGATCATCGACTTCGACGTACGCCTCCGTAACGATCCGCGAACCCTCATCGGCATCAACTTCATGGACAATCCAAGCGCCACGGCATACGATTTCATCACCTTCGTTAACCGGGCGGCCCCGGACACTGCCTCCAGTGCCTCAGCTTCCGCCGCAACGGCAGCCTCCGAGGGCGGGCCCGAACTGCGCGTCGAATTTCAGCTCGACCTCACCCCCGACGCCGCCATAGAGTTCATGATGGACCCGGCGGCAGGCGACAAGATTACCGGAGCCGGCAGCGGCAGCCTCCAAATATCCTACGGAACAAAGAGCGACCTCAAAATCTACGGCACAGTGCAGATCCTCAAAGGCGAATACAACTTCAGCCTCCAGCAACTAATTCACAAGAACTTCAGTCTGCGGGAAGGCAGCCTCGTCACCTTCAGCGGCGATCCGGAGACAGCCACCCTCAACATCAACGCCGTGCACAGCCTCACCGCCAACCTGGGCGACCTCGATCCCTCGCTGCTCAACGAAAGCCCGCGGACAAGCGTACCCGTCAACTGCGTGATGCTCATCAAAGGCCCCTTCGCCCATCCCTCCATAGCATTCGACCTCGAGCTGCCGGGCTCGAACAGCGAGCTCGAGCAGATGGTGCGCAGCTACGTAAGGACTGAAGACATGCTCACCCGTCAGATTGTATACCTGCTTGTGCTTAATACCTTCCACCCGTCGGGATTCGAGCAGGCCACATTGCCGAACGAGTTCAACGCACTGACCTCCGCCGCACTGTCGTCGCAAATCTCCGGCCTGCTCAATTCCATCACCGACAAAGTCCGCATCGGAACAAACATTCGCACCGGCCAGGACGGCTTTAACGACACCGAGGTGGAGATGCTGCTATCCAGCCAGATGTTCGACAACCGGCTGCTCTTCAACGGCAACTTCGGATACAAAAGCAATCCTACCGTGAAGAACGTATTCGTAGGCGAATTCGACCTGGAATACCTCCTCACTCCCGCCGGCGAATTCAGGCTCAAAGCCTACAATCATGCCAACGACATGTATCGCTACCTGAAGCAAAGCCTCACGACGCAAGGCTTCGGATTTATGTACAAAAAAGACTTCTCATCCCTTTCCGAGCTCTTTGCCCGACGGCCCAGGCCTGTCCTTATACAGTCGGAGCAGCAAAGCGATCGGCAAACAAAGTGAGCAGCCTGCGCTTGGCCTCCTCCATGTCCTGAGGCCCGCCCAGCTCGGCGGCCAGCGAAGTCACTCCCCGATCCGTAAATCCGCAGGGATTGATAAGCGAGAATCCCCGCAAATCCGTATTAACATTGAGCGCCAGCCCGTGCATAGTCACAAAGCGGCTGCACCTGACGCCTATGGCGCAAATCTTCCTCGGCCGGCTATCGGCATCGAGCCACACTCCGGCCGCTCCCTCCATGCGCTGTCCCGCCAGGCCGTAATCATTAAGGAAGGCTATCACTATATCCTCCAGGGTGCGAATGTATAGCCGCAGGCCCATCCGCAGGAGCTCCAGATTGAACACAGGATAGACCGTGAGCTGCCCCGGCCCGTGGAAGGTTGCATCGCCTCCGCGGCTTACGTCGAAGAGCTCCACTCCCCGCAGGGCCAGCTGCTCGGCCGTCACCAGAAGGTTCTCCGTCCGCGCGTTTCGTCCCATGGTTATCACCGGCAGATGAGAGCAGAAGAACAGATGCGAGCGCAGCTCCCTCCCCTCGCGCTTGGCTTCGAGCAGCGCCTCAAAGGCCTCCGTTTGCCGCCGGAGAGCCTCGCCGTATGCGACAGTGCCCCAGTCTTCGAAGTCGAAGATGCAATCCGGCCGGATCGAATGTAAATATCGTTTCATCGTTTATATATGTTTTAAAATAGATTCAAAGCTAAGATAAATGCCGCACATCCGCCCTCAGGAATGCTGTCCGGGCAGGCATCACTTTATTGAACAGCCTCGCCTCAACATTACTTTTCCTTGCGGAATGTGTTCGCGAAAAAAGTAAGATTATATTTCCTTGCGGAATGCATTCGCAGCAAAAAGTAAGATTATATTTCCTTGCGGAATGTGTTCGCGAAAAAAAGTAAGATTATATTTCCTTGCGGAATGTGTTCGCGAAAAAAAGTAAGATTATATTTCCTTGCGGAATGTGTTCGCAGCAAAAAGTAAGATTATATTTCCTTGCGGAATGTGTTAGCAGCAAAAAGTAAGATTATATTGCCTTTAGGAATGTG
>JAITGS010000090.1 GCA_031280435.1 Tannerellaceae bacterium
GGACAGGCCTTAAACCGTTTAGGACAGGCCTTAAACCGTTTAGGACAGGCCTTAAATCGTTTAGGACAGGCCTTAAATCGTTTAGGACAGGCCTTAAACCGTTTAGGACAGGCCTTAAACCGTTTAGGACAGGCCTTAAACCATTTAGGACAGGCCTTAAACCATTTAGGGGAGCCCATAAAGCCTTTAGGGGAGCCCATAAAGCCTTTAGGGAATCCCATAAGCCGTTTAGGGAATCCCATAATCCGTTTAGGGGAAGCCATAAACCGTTTAGGGGAGCCCATAATCCGTTTAGGGGAAGCCATAATCCGTTTAGGGGAGCCCATAAACCGTTTAGGGGAAGCCATAATCCGTTTAGGGGAGCCCATAAGCCGTTTAGGGAATCCCATAAACCGTTTAGGGGAGCCCATAAGCCGTTTAGGGGAAGCCATAAACGGTTTAGGGGAGCCCATAAGCCGTTTAGGGGAAGCCATAAACCGTTTAGGGGAGCCCATAATCCGTTTAGGGAATCCCATAAATTGCTTGTGCAATGCAACAATTGAGCCATGAAAGCCGAAGATTGTTTTATAGCCGAAGGCAAACAAAACGGAGAGGCCTAATTGCCTTTGAGGCTTAGGAATAACAGGATTAGGCGCAGGTTTTTCCACATATTGTTGATAACTTTTAGGGGAAGGAAGCCGCACATAGAGCATGGGCATAGCATAAGTGTCATGGAAAAAATTATACCTTTGCGCCGTATTGCAAACAAGAGATGAAAATGCACATGGACAATTATATTGTATCCGCCAGGAAATATCGCCCTTCTACCTTTCAGAGTGTAATCGGTCAGAAGTCGCTTGTGGTAACGCTGAAAAACGCTATCGCAACCGGCAAGCTGGCTCATGCCTACCTCTTTTGCGGGCCGAGGGGCGTTGGCAAAACTTCTTGTGCAAGAATTTTTGCAAAGACAATCAATTGTCTGAACCTTACGGCCGAAGGAGATGCTTGCAATGCCTGCGAATCCTGCATGGCCTTCAGCGAGCACCGTTCCTATAATATTCACGAGCTTGATGCGGCTTCACACAATTCGGTGGATGATATTCGCTCGCTTATTGAGCAGGTTGGGATTCCGCCGGCAATCGGTAAGTATAAGGTGTTTATAATCGACGAGGTTCACATGCTCAGTCCTGCGGCTTTTAATGCTTTCCTGAAGACTTTGGAGGAGCCTCCGCGGCATACGATTTTCATACTGGCTACGACGGAGAAGCATAAGGTGCTGGCTACTATCCTTTCGCGATGCCAGATATACGATTTTGCGAGGATCTCGATGGACGACACGGTTGAGCATCTCGGAAACATTGCCAGACAGGAGGGTATCTCGGCTGATGCGGAGGCTTTGCATGTTATTGCGCAAAAGGCCGACGGCGGGATGCGTGACGCTCTGTCGATTTTCGACCAGGTGGCGAGTTTCTCGAACGGCAACATAAGTTATCAGTCGGTTATCAACAACTTGAATGTCCTTGACTACGAGTATTATTTCCGCCTGACGGATTGTGTGCTGCAAGCTGATGTTCGCCAGGCTGTTCTTACGCTTAATGAAATACTGTCTAAGGGTTTTGACGGCCATAATATTATTACGGGGCTGTCTTCTCACTTCAGGGATTTGCTTATGTGCCGGGATGAGTCTACTCTGGAGCTGATTGAGGTAGGGGCGTCTATACGTGAGCGTTACAAGAGCACTGCCCGACGCTGTCCGGAGGTTTTGCTGTTCAAGGCGATTGAGCTGGCCAACAACTGTGACATGAATTACCGCACGAGCCGCAATAAGCGTTTGCTCCTGGAGCTTACGCTGATACAGCTTTGCCGCCTGACGCTTCCTGCTGAGGTTGCGGCTGGTGGGGATGCTGCGGTTGGCGGCGATACGGTGGCGACGGTGGCTCCGGCGGCAGTTAAGCCTGCCCAGGCGCCTGTTGCGGCGCGGGTTTCCTCGCTTCCGCCCACCACTTCTATTAAAGCTATGAGCCGCGAAGCGGATGCTAAGCCCGATACTGCGGCGGCGGTTGTCCCGGAGGATTATCGTGACCTGGCTTCTCCTTTTACGGAGGCCGATCTTGCGAGGGAGTGGGATGCTTATGCGCAGAGTGTGACGGATAATGATTACCTGAAGGGCACCATGGCGAATCATAAGCCTGTTTTGCAGGATGGGTTCTTCTTTGAGGTTTATGTTTATAATACTATACAGGAGGAGGAGCTGCTGAACAACAGTGTGAAGCTGCTGCCTTTCCTCAGGCAACAGCTCAAGAACGGGAAGATTGGTATGAGTGTCCGTATTAATGAGTCGATTGCGAAGAAGCGCGCCTACACTACGTCGGAGAAGTTCGAACATTTATATAATGTGAATCCTGCTCTGGCTAAGCTGAAGGATGAGTTTAATTTGAAAGCCGATTAAGGCGGTAGCTCTTTTTACTTCAAGTTATAGAGGAAGATTTATATGCTTAGAATTGCCATACAGGCTAAAGGTCGGCTCAACGAGGAGACTGTGGCGCTCCTCAGCGGGGCCGGTGTGAAACTTAACAAGGAGAAGCGCACGCTGCTTGTTTCGGCGAGTGGCCTTCCGGTTGAGATCTTGTTCATGCGCGACGATGATATTCCGGCTGCGGTGTTTAACGGAGTGGCAGATGCGGGTGTTGTGGGCGAGAATGAGTATGTGGAGAAGGGTGGCGAGGCTTTGCTTGTGAAACGGCTTGGATTCGGCAAATGCCGCCTGGCTCTTGCTGTTCCTAAGGAGGAGGATTACGACGGACTGGGCTGGTTTGAGGGCAAGATTATTGCGACGTCGTACCCTGCTATCCTTAAGAGGTTCCTGCTTGAGCGCGGTATAAGCGCTCAGGTGCATGTTATAGGCGGCTCGGTGGAGATTGCTCCTGCGATAGGTATTGCTCAGGCTATATTTGACATTGTCGGCTCCGGTGATACTCTTGTGAGCAATAACCTGAAGATGGTGGAGACGCTTATGCAGAGCGAGGCTGTCCTGATTGCTTCGCATGATTTGCAGTCGGAGAAAAGGGCTGTCCTCGACAAGCTTATCTTCAGGATTGATGCTGTGGTGGCCGCCGAGTCGAAGAAGTATGTGCTGCTGAATGCTCCTAAGGCTGCGCTCGACAGTATCACGGGGCTGCTCCCCGGCATGAAGAGCCCTACTGTAACGCCGCTGGCGGACAATGGCTGGGTATCAATTCAGTCTGTTATAGATGAGGAGGATTTCTGGGAGAAAATCGGTCAACTGAAGGACTTGGGGGCTGAGGGAATATTAGTGATACCTATTGAAAAAATGATTATATGATTAAAGTTTTTGAAAACCCAGGTGCTGCCGAGTGGTCTGAACTTGCGCGGCGACCTCACATTGATCTTACAAGCATGCTGGACACTGTTAAGGAGGTGTTTGATGCTGTGAGAAGCTCCGGCGACGATGCTTTGCGGCAGTATACGCTGAAGTATGACAATGTGAGCATTGATTCTATCGCTGTTCCCGATGATGAGATTGAGGCTGCCGGGCAATATATTCCTGATGGGCTCAAGCATGACATTGAGACTGCCATCGGAAGCCTTAGGGCTATGAGCAAGGCGCAATATCAGCCCAGAGTGGAGGTTGAGCCCTTCGATGGCGTTCGATGCTGGTACGATTACAAGCCTATCGACAAGGTTGGGCTCTATGTTCCGGCCGGAAGCGCTCCGCTCTTTTCTTCTGTTCTCATGCTTGCGGTGCCTGCGAGTGTTGCCGGATGCCCTGAAAAGATTCTCTGTGCTCCACCGGACAAGGATGGTCGTATCAATCCGGCTATCCTTTATGCTGCCGGGCAATCGGGAGTGAATAAGATATTCCGCATTGGCGGCATACAGGCTATTGCTGCCATGACGCTGGGTACGGAAAGCGTTCCGCAGGTTTATAAGATTTGCGGGCCGGGAAACAGGTACGTTACGGCGGCAAAGCAGTTCGCTACTTTCTTCGGTACGGCTATCGACATGCCTGCGGGGCCTTCGGAGCTGATGATTGTGGCCGACGGGGAGGCTGATCCGTCACTTGTGGCAATAGATTTCCTGTCTCAGCTCGAACATGGGCCCGACAGTCAGAGCTTGCTTGTTACTACGTCGAAGACTTTAATCGAGGATTTCTTTAAATGGGTGGACGAGCAGATTGTTATGCTTTCGCGCAGGGAGATAGTAAAGCGCGGCCTGAGTAACTGCCGGATTATTTACATGGAGGATATGCAGCAAGTGATAGACTTTGCCAACTTCTATGCTCCGGAGCACATCATATTTCATACTGAAAATTGCAGGGAGCATGCCGAGGCCATACGCAATGCGGGGAGCGTATTTGTTGGCGGAAGATCGTCCGTCAGCGCCGGCGATTATATCTCCGGGAGCAATCATGTGCTCCCAACGGGAGGCTATGCGAAAGGATTTAGCGGCCTTAACCTGCAAACTTACATGCACGGCGTTTATTATCAAGCCATAGATAACAGCGGAGTGATTGAGCTGGCCGGGCATATATATTCCATGGCTCACTTTGAGGGACTCGACGGCCACAGCATGGCTTTCACGTCCAGATTATAGCTGATGATTACAGAGATTGAATCTCTGCTTCGGCCGAACGTTGTTCGCATGAAGCCTTATTCCTCTGCGAGGGATGAGTTCAGCGGAATGGCTTTGGTTTACCTCGACGCTAACGAGAATCCCTATCCTGTGGATTACAGCCGATACCCCGATCCGGCGCATACGGCTCTACGAGGCAAGATTGCCGGGCTTAAGGGCCTGCATCCTTCACAGATATTCACCGGAAACGGCAGCGATGAGGCTATCGACCTGCTGATCCGGCTCTTTTGCGAACCGGGCATCGACAACCTTATCGCTCTGTCGCCTTCATACGGCATGTATGGAGTGGCTGCCGATGTGAACAACGTTGAGTGCAGGCGCGTGATGCTCAGGGCAAGCGATTTCGATTTTACAGCCGACAGCCTCATAGAGGCTTCCGACAGCCTGACGAAGCTCATCTTCCTCTGCTCGCCGAACAATCCTACGGGCAATCTGCTCAGCCGCGCCGAGATCGTCGCACTGCTCGACCGCTTTGCGGGTATTGTAGTTGTTGACGAAGCCTACCTCGACTTTGCAGCATCGCCCTCCTTTGCAGGGCTCATCTACAAGTATCCGAGGTTAGTGGTGATGCAGACGCTCTCGAAAGCCTGGGGAGCTGCGGGCATACGGCTTGGGATGGCCTTCGCGCATCCGGACGTCATTGCTGCCATGCAGAAGATCAAATACTCGTATAACGTGAACAGCCCCACGCTGGAGCTTGCTCTTGCCCGCCTCGATCGGGAGGACGAGATGAAGCGGCAGGTGGAGGAGATACTGGCTGAGCGAAGGCGCCTTGCCGACAGGCTGGAGCGCTTGCCTGTGGTTGTGAAGGTGTATCCGTCGGATGCAAACTTCTTGCTGGTGAAGGTGGCCGACGCCAATGCCGTTTACGACGGCCTGTTGAGGAAGGGCGTCGTTGTGCGCAACCGTCACGGCCTCGATTTGTGCGATAACTGCTTGCGCATCACCGTGGGCGTTCCCAAAGAGAACGACCTGCTGCTGGAGGCGCTGAATAGGATAACGGGCCTGTGAAGGTCTGCCGTTAAAGTTTTCCTTAACAAACTTTACAAACATATGTCGAATGAGAGGTGCTCGTTCTATGCGCCTCTCGGTTTTTTATGGTTGGAGAGGCGCTTATGACATGGCGCCTCTCTTTCTTGCTATCCTCAAACAGCTTCTCCAATCAGATTACTCCAGGGCTTGGAGGTTCATCTCGTTCAGCGGATCCTTGCCTTCGGGAGTGAACAGCAGGCGGAGGCGATCGGCTGCGGCCTGCTCCACCTTGCCGCGAACGACCTTCATCGTACTGTTCACCATGCCGTTTTGTTCCGTCCAGGCTTCGGGCATGACGGCGAAGGTGGAGGGCAGCCAGCGATCGGGGAAGAGGCCGGACAGATCGCCCTTTGCGCGGAAGCGATCGATTTGCCGGCTGATGATGTTAATAGCCTCGCGACGGCCCTCCTCCGTTTCGAGCGACAGAGACTTGCGCGACAGGGCGGCCGACAGATCTTCACGATTAGGAACCAGCAGCGCAACCGTATACGGCGACTGATTATTATACAGCAAGAGCTGGCTTATGGCCGACGACTGCTCCATCAGAGCCTCCTCTATGCCTTCGGGGCTGTACTTCTCGCCGTCGCTGCTTATCAGCAGGCTCTTGAAGCGGCCCAAAACATATAGCAAACCGTCGTGCATATAGCCCATGTCGCCCGTATAAAGCCAGCCGTCGCGAAGGGTTTCGGCCGTCGACACAGGATTTTTCCAGTAGCCGGCCATCACGTTCTCGCCCTTCACAACTATCTCGCCCTTTTCGCCCTCCGGCAATGTACGGCCTTCGGAATCGCAAATCCTGAGCTCGAGAGGCCTCACCGGCACGCCGCTGCTGCCGAAGCGATGACGCCGGGTGCCGTTGCTGGAAATAACAGGCGTGGCTTCGCTCAGTCCGTAGCCCTGGTACATAGGGATTCCGATGGAGTAGAAGAACTTCTGCAAATCCTTATCCAGAAGGGCGCCGCCGCCAACGAAGAACTTCAGCTCGCCCCCGAATTGCTGCCTCACCTTGCTCATCACCACCCTGTCGAGCAGCCAATGGAGCGGACGGAGCAGCATGCGCCATCCGCGTCCCTCCTCCTCGCTGCTATCGCCGCAGCAGGCTTCGGCCGTACGAAGGCCAAGGTTGAAGAGCGCCTCTGTGACGCGACCTTTGGAGTGAACGCCCTGGAGGATATTCTTGCGGAAGTTCTTAGCCAGAGCCGGCACGCTAAGGATCAGCGAGGGGCGTATCTCCTTAATATTTACAGGAATGTTACGCAGTGTCTCCATGCCGCTGCGCCCAACCTGCACGGTGGCCACCGCGGCGCCTTTCGACATAAATATGTAGAAACCAACAACGTGGGCAAAGCAATGGTCGAGCGGCAAAATGATAAGCGTTCGCCAGCTCTGATCTATGTCCATGCACGACAGCGCCTGCTCCACGTTGGCCGTATAGTTGCGGTGCGTCAGGATCACGCCCTTAGGGTCGGCCGTCGTGCCCGACGTGTAGGTAATAGTGGCATAGTCGTCGTTGCTTAAGGAGCGGCCAACGGCCAGGAAGTCCTCCGGCGAATGAGCCCTCAGAAAAGCGTCGCCCATGCGCCTCACCTCATCCATCAGTATCTCGCCCCCGGCAAGCCCGTCCTCAGGCTCGTCCATCACTATCACCCGCCTCACCAAAGGCAGACGGCCTGTGATGGCGCGGATTTTTTTGAGCTGCCGGCCCGACACCATAACGAAGCTTACCTCGGCATGCGTCAGCCTGAAAAGCAAATCGTTAGTCTCCTCAAGTTTAATAGAAAGAGGCACATTGACGGCCCCGGCATAGAACATGGCAAGCTCGCCGACAATCCAGTCGTTGCGACCCTCGCTCAGCAAGGCCATATTATCGCCGCGAGCCACTCCCAGCGCCATCAAACCGGCTCCAAGCCTGTACACATCCTTGCGCACGTCCTCATAGCAGGTCGGGATAAAACTGCCATTCTTCTTCTCAAGCAGAAAAGTATTAGCCGAATACTTATCCGCAGACTGTTCAAACAAGTCGATTATTGTCTTCTTCATGATATGTTATACATTATATTATATATTAGTTTTTAAGGATATGCCCAGCCGGCTCCGCAAGGTCGCCGTAAAAAAGTAGGGCCCGCAAGATAAGCTATATTTTTTTCCTGCGGATGATCTTGCTACCCGAACGGCATGATTTTTTTTACGGCGGATGATCTTGCTACCCGAACGGCTATCTTGTTTCTACGGCGGACGATCTTGCTACCCGAACGGCTATCTTGTTTTAAGGGCAAATCACTTGGGTAGCTAAATGGTCTGAAAAAATATTTTTCAAGGAATATCGGCGCCTAAATTCTCTGAAAAAAAAATTTTCAAGGATTTTAGGCAGCGAGAATCTCTGAAAAAAAAATTTTCAAGGATTTTGGGCAGCAAGATTCTCTGAAAAAAAAATTTTTAAGGATTTTAGGCAGCGAGACAGTCTGAAAAAAAAGATTTTAAGCCATTGAGGCAGCACGACGGGTTGAGGATTTTTCCGGAAGGCCATTGAGGCAGCAAGACGGGCTGAAAAAAAATCGGGCATGCCGTTTTGCTACCCGAACGGGCTGGGGTTTTTCCCGGCAAGCCGTCGCCATCCGGGTTTTGAATGTTTTGCCGTACGGGACGCAGTATCACAACAATTCGGGAAGCGGGGGCGACATACATTTGAGGCTGCACTGACGCGAGGGCCCGCAGGCGGCGGATTTATTATTGTTGCTATCTTTGCCTCTCTAAAATTTTAAACATGTATAAAAGATTATGAAGCCCACTTTATTTGTTTTGGCTGCCGGAATGGGTAGCCGCTACGGAGGCCTAAAGCAGCTCGACGGGCTGGGGCCTAACGGTGAAACCATCATGGATTATTCTATTTACGACGCTCTCAGGGCAGGTTTCGGCAAGCTGGTTTTCGTTATACGCAAGCACTTTGAGGACGACTTCCGGCGGGTGATTGTGGCCAAGTATGAGAACCATATACCTGTCGAAATTGTTTTTCAGGAGCTCGACAAGCTGCCCGACGGCTTTACTGTGCCCGAGGGGAGGGAGAAGCCCTGGGGAACGAATCATGCGGTGATGATGGGGCGCGATGCCATACGCGAACCTTTTGCGGCTATTAATGCGGACGACTTTTACGGCCGGCACAGCTTCGCTGTTCTCGGCGAGTTCCTCCGGGGAGCAGAGGCCGACGGCGCCGCAAGCAGCTATGCCATGGTGGGATACCGCGTGGGCAATACGCTAAGCGAGAGCGGAACGGTGGCCAGAGGTATATGCCAAACCGATGCCGAGGGCTATCTGACAGGCGTGGTTGAAAGAACAGACGTGAGGCAAACCGACGTGGGCATCTGCTTCACCGACGAAAACGGCCTGAGGGTGACTGTGCCCGAAAACACTCCGGTGTCGATGAACATGTGGGGATTCACCCCGGACTACTTCCGCCATTCCGAGGATTATTTTCCACGCTTCCTGCTGGCCAACATGGGCAACCTGAAGTGCGAATATTTCATTCCGCTAATGGTGAACGAACTTATAACAAGCGGCAAGGCTACGGTAAAGGTGCTCGATACTGCCTCAAGATGGTTCGGCATCACATACGCGGCCGACAGGCCTGAGGTGGTGGCGAAGATCAGGGCGCTTGTGGATGCCGGCGAATATCCCGAACAACTATTTTAATCACATAAACATTTATATTATGAAACATCCTGTTAGACTTATGGCTGCCTTAGCGATGTCTTTTTTGTGCCTCACTTCATGCGCACAGGGCAACGAACCCATAGTGGAACTCAATACCAACATGGGCAAAATCAGGCTGCAACTTTTCAACGAAACTCCGCAGCATCGCGACAATTTCCTGAAGCTGGTGGGCGAACATCGCTACGACGGGCTTTTGTTCCACCGCGTCATCAAGCAATTCATGATTCAGGCCGGAGATATAAACTCTAAGGACGCTCCGCCGGACATGCAGCTGGGCAGCGGCGACCTGGGCTATACGGTTCCGGCCGAATTTGTTTATCCCAAGTATTTTCATCGCCGCGGAATGTTGTGCGCCGCCAGGCAGGGCGACGATATTAATCCGGCAAAAGCCTCGTCGGCTTCGCAATTCTACATCGTGACGGGCAAATACTACACCGATGCCGAACTGCAAAGGATGCAGGCTCAAACGGGCAAAACCCTCAGCCCGGAGCAAATCCAGGCCTATATGCTCGAAGGAGGAGCTCCGCATCTGGACGGCTCCTACACCGTGTTCGGCAAAGTGATAAAAGGCATGAAGGTGGTGGAGAAGATAGAGATGACGCCCACCGGCACCGGCGATCGTCCGGTTAAGGACGTGGTAATCAAATCGGCGAAAATTATCCGCAGGTAATAGCTCCGCCATGAAGGAATACAGGCTGATTACTGTGCTTGGCCCTACGGCATCGGGCAAAACGGCTTTCGCAGCAGCGCTCGCCGCACGCCTGGGCTCGGAAGTAATCAGCGGCGATTCGCGCCAGGTGTACAGGCGTATGGATATTGGTACGGGTAAGGACCTGGCGGACTATATCGTCGACGGCCTTCCCGTGCCCTATCATCTGATAGACATCTGCGAGCCCGGCGAGAAATATAATGTCTTCCGCTTCCAGCACGACTTCCACAGGGTTTTTGCCGAGATATGCTCGCGCGGCAAGCTTCCGGTTCTTTGCGGCGGCTCGGGACTGTACATAGAATCGGTTCTGCGCGGATACGAGATGCCCGACGTGCCGCCGAATCCGGCTCTGCGCGAAAGGCTGAAAGACAAGAGCGTCGGCGAGCTGGCCTCCATGCTTGCGGCTGACAAGGCCCTGCACAACACTACCGATCTGGATTCGCCTCAAAGGGTCATCAGGGCGATAGAGATTGAGGAATTTCGCCGCCGCCGGCACAGCAAGCACAGCAACTTTCCGTCTGTTCCCAGCCTCAACATCTGCCTGCTGATAGGCCGCGAACAAAGATGGGAACGAATAGGGAGGCGCCTGCGCGAAAGGCTGGAGCAGGGCCTGGCCGACGAGATTCGCGGGCTGCTCGATTCGGGCCTGAGCGCCGAGAGCATCATGTACTACGGCCTGGAATATAAGTTTGTTACGCTATACGTTACGGGAGCGCTCTCTTTAGCGGAGATGCTCGACAGGCTCGAAACCAATATACGTCAGTTTGCCAAGCGGCAGATGACCTGGTTCCGCGGAATGGAACGTCGCGGATGCATCATACAATGGATAGACGCCCTGATGCCTGTCGAAGAAAAGGTAGAAAGCGTTCTGCACCTACTCAATCAACAATAATTATGAATATAGAATCGATTGCCGGCGGCAGGAACTTTTTCCTGATTGCCGGCCCTTGCGTCATTGAGGGCGAAGAAATGGCTATGCGCATTGCCGAACATATAGCCGAAATCACTTACCGCCTCGACATTCCCTACGTTTTTAAAGGCTCTTACCGTAAGGCTAATCGCTCGCGCACGGATTCGTTCACCGGCATAGGCGACGAAAAGGCTCTGAAGGTTCTGCGCAAAGTGAACGGCTCAATCGGAGTCCCTACTATAACCGACATACACGAAGCCCACGAAGCCGAAATGGCTGCGGCCTACGTCGACGCGCTGCAAATACCGGCCTTCCTCTGCCGGCAAACCGAGCTGCTGGTTGCAGCCGCACAAACCGGCAAGACGGTGAACATCAAGAAGGGGCAATTCCTTTCGCCCACGGCTATGAAACATGCTGCACGGAAGGTTTCGGAGGCCGGCAACCGGAGCATACTGCTGACGGAGCGGGGTACAACCTTCGGCTACTCCGACCTCGTGGTCGACTTCCGCAGCATCACTATCATGAAAAGCACAGGCTATCCCGTAGTCATGGACGTCACCCACTCCCTTCAGCAACCTAACAGCTCGGACGGCATCACCGGAGGCCTCCCCGACCTTATAGAAACGATCGCACGGGCAGCGATAGCCGTTGGAGCCGACGGCCTCTTCATAGAGACACATCCCAATCCATCCGAAGCCAAATCGGACGGCGCCAACATGCTGCCCTTGCAGCTGCTGGAGGCGCTGCTCGTAAAGCTGCTGCGGATAAGGGAGGCTGTCCGTAACGATTGAGCTACAACTTATGCTTGCACGTATACTGCTGATAGCGATCCTCATCGCCCTGCCGGCCTATTCCTCCGGGCAAAGCTCTGCCGTCGCATACTACAATAAAGGAATAGAATATTACAACAAGAAGGATTATCCCAAGGCTATCGCCTACTTCAGGAAGGCGGCGGAGATGGGCTACTCCAAAGCTGTATCACTCGTCGGGCAGTCCTATTATCGGGCTGGAGATTATCCTCAAGCCATAGCCTGGCTGCAAAAGCCTGCCGAGAAGGGCGACGCCGATGCGCAGCTCACACTTGCTTATGCTTACGACAAGCTGGAAGAGTATGCCAAAGCGCTCCCCTGGTTCCGAAAGGCTGCGGATAGAGGCGAAGCCTATGCGCAATTCTACTTGGGCTCCTACTACTTTGAAGGCAAGGGCACAGGCAAAGATTATCAGGAGGCTGAGCGATGGTACCGAAAAGCCTTGCGCAATCCTAAAGGCATGAAGTCCGGCAACAATATCTCTATCATCAACAAGCATCTTGAGGAAATAAACATGCTGTTCCACTCCACGGGCTACATACTGACAAGGCCGCCTTATGTATCCAAGCACACGGATGTCCTGCAAGTCTCCCAGTATTTCGACGAAAGCATCAGATTAAGAACAGAGGGAAGCAATATCATCATAGAGTATTTGCCGGACAATGATCGCTGGAACTACGTGATGCTATCGCTATTCAGCGCCACCGACAGAGATTTCAACAAGACCGTCTATCCCGGCCGGCAAACCGTGGTATATCCAATAGGACATATGCCCGACGGATACTATTACTGCGAACTATACACATCCAACATCCGGAACTCCACGTTCCAAAGCTATATCTACGGCAAAGACCTTATGATATATAAAAGGAAGAACAGCGTAGTATTCCTCCAATCTCCGGTATTCGACCACAACCTGCGTCTATACAGAGCGAACCGAAGCGATCGCCGAGCGCTGGAGCTATATCTTCAAGCCACAGAAGAGCTCCCGGCCAACGAACCCGGCATCATAGCCCTCGCCAACAAAATAACTCGCGGAGCCGGCAACGACTACGGCAAGGCCAAAGCCATTCACGACTGGGTTTGCAACAACATCTGGTACGACTGGGACAGCTTCCGAAGCGGCAACATAAAGGGAGTGTCAACAATAGGAACCATCAATAGCCGCAAAAGCGTATGCGAAGGATATGCACGAGTGACGGCAACCCTCCTGAGAGCCGTCGGCATACCTGCCAAAAAAATCAGCGGCTTCGCACTCGGCGTCAGCAGCAATAAATCCGGATGGACTGCCGACAACATCAACAGCAGCGAAAGCAATCACGCCTGGAACGAAGCCTTCATCGACGGCGAATGGATTATCATAGACACAACATGGGATAGCAGCAACAAGTTCGAAAAAGGAAGGTTTTCAACGGGCACAGGTCTGAAAGGCTGCCGATATTTCGACGCGACCCTTGCAATGTTCTCCATGGACCACAAAATACTTGAGAGCGCGGATGCCTTAGAATGAAACGTAACTCACAGAATACAAGCCCCGGAAAGCCCGGCAAAAGGGCATAAAAAAACGGCGGAGCTCACGCTGGGCCGTTTTCTACATTTAACCGTTTTAAACAAAAAGAAAAAGTTAGTTAAGGCTCTCTTGAGATATCTATAATTAAGTCTCACGTTATAGATTTCATTCCGCGGCGAAGATAAATATATTAATGAGATCTCCTACTCTTTTTATGATTTTTAAGTATTTTTCTCCGGAATCATTGCGGAATCGAGCTCATTTGCGACCCTCTGCCCGCAACCATTCGGATGCAATCAGCTCCAGCTCCTCGTACCATTCACGTCCGAACTTATCGATCAAGGCCGACCCAAGGAAGCGATAGAGTGGGGTGCCGCTGCGTTCGCCCAGAGCTTCGGCGCAGCGGCAGATGCGCCAGCGATTATAGTTGACGGACTTGTACGCGCCGTAGTCCTTCACGCGAACGGGATACAGGCGGCAGGATATAGGCTTGCGGAACCGGATGCGACCTTCGCCGAAGGCTTTCTCAAGAGAGCACAGGCAAACATTGTCGGCATCGTAGCAGGTGAACACGCAGTCCTTGCCGTCGACTATCGACGTTACCAGCTCGCCTGTTACGTCACGGTAGGCGACGCCTTCCGAGCTGATGACATGCCGGGCTGACGGGCTTAGCTCGTTCCACACTGCCGGCAGAGCCTCCTCAAGGCAGGCCACTTCAGATGCTTCGAGCGGAGCGCCCGCATCGCCCTCCACGCAGCAAATGCCTTTGCAGGCGGACAGGTCGCAGGCGAAGCTCCGCTCGAGCAGGTCGAGGCTGACAAGCGTATCTTTTATTTGCAGCACGAATGTCCGCTCATTTCCTCCGGCTGAGGAATGTTCATGATGCTCAGGATGGAGGGAGCAACGTCGGCCAGGATGCCGTTGTCAACGCCGGCGCCGGCGCGGGATGTCACGTAGACGAAGGGAACCGGATTGAGCGAGTGCGCCGTATTGGGCGTCCCGTCGGCGTTCATTGCATAGTCGGCATTGCCGTGGTCGGCTATGATAAGCGTTTCGTAGCCATTGGCGCTGGCGGCTTCAACAGTGTCGTGCAGGCAGGAGTCTATGGCTACGACGGCCTTCTCTATGGCAGAGTAGATGCCGGTATGGCCAACCATATCGCCGTTGGCATAGTTACATACGATGAAATCATATTCCCGGCGGTTGATAGCTTCCACCAGCTTATCCTTGACCTCGAAGGCGCTCATTTCGGGCTTCAGATCGTAGGTTGCAACCTTGGGCGACGGCACCAGGATGCGATCTTCGCCCTCGAACGGAGCTTCGCGTCCGCCGTTGAAGAAGAAGGTCACGTGGGCGTACTTCTCCGTCTCGGCGATGTGGAGCTGCTTCTTGCCCAGCGATGCAAGGTACTCGCCGAGGGTATTCTCTACGTTCTCCTTGTCGAAAAGAACATGCAGCCCGACAAATGTTGCATCGTAGGGAGTCATCGTGCAGTAGTGCAGGTTAGGGATGCAGCTCATGCCTGCTTCCGGCATATCTTTCTGCGTAAGCGCAAGGGTGAGCTCTTTGGCGCGGTCGTTGCGGAAGTTGAAGAAGATCACAACGTCGCCCTTTTCGATCAGTCCGACCGGCTGCCCGTTTTCGGTATGCACTATCGGCTTGACGAACTCGTCCGTAACGCCTTCGGCATAGGATTGCTCCATGGCTTCGAGCATGTTCCCGGAAGCCTTGCCTCGGCCGTGCACAAGCAGGTCGTAGGCCTCGCGAACGCGCTCCCATCGCTTGTCGCGATCCATAGCATAATAGCGGCCTACGATGGAAGCGATTTCGCCTCCGTTGCCGCGCAGATGTTCTTCGAGCTGCGCTATGAATCCCCGGCCGCTCCTGGGATCCGTATCCCGTCCGTCCATGAAGCAATGCACGAAGGAGCGAGTGATACCGTATATTTTTGAGATGTCCGTAAGCTTAAAAAGATGCTCCATGGAGCTGTGCACGCCACCGTCGGAAACGAGGCCGAGGAAGTGAATCTGCTTATTGTTCTTCTGTGCATACTCGTAGGCCTGTACAATTTCAGGGTTTAGGAGTATGGAATTATCGCGACAGGCACGGTTTATTTTCACCAAATCCTGGTAAACAATACGCCCGGCTCCAATGTTGAGATGGCCCACTTCGGAGTTGCCCATTTGGCCGTCGGGCAGCCCTACGTCCTCGCCCGAAGCCAGCAGCCGTGCGTTAGGAAAGTTGCTCAACAGGTAATCCCAGTAAGGCGTAGGAGTTTGGGAAATCACATCTTCCGTGCCGCCGGAGCCTATGCCCCATCCGTCGCAAATAATTAAAAGCGCTTTTTTACTCATCGTTTTGTATCCTTTCTATAATATAATTAATGGGCGCAAAAGTACGGAAAAAACAGGCTAAATCTTATTTTGAGGTGCTACGAAAAAATATTTAGCCATGCGGAAGCGTTATATGTATGAGTTATCACAAACAAGTATATCTATGGAATCCTTACTAAATGCTTTATTGTCTAC
>JAITGS010000112.1 GCA_031280435.1 Tannerellaceae bacterium
TTGCATAATCCTTAGACACAAAGGGCTTATACAATCGTCCCAACTATCGATCGGAGATTCCCGCCTTCGCGGGAATGACCTATTGTTCAGTCGTGAATTACGTTTGACACGCCTTCACAAAAAGAATTTTTTAACATCAAAAAAAACATAGCAATGAAGCATCTATTTAAATCATCAATTCCCGGCGGGCGCTATATAATAATATGTGTGCTGGCGCTGACGGGCTCTCTCATCTTCGCATCATGTAACAGTTCAGACGGCAAGAACGGGCCGACGCTGCCCGATTTCCAGAAGCGGCGACTGGCGGCCGTTCAGGCCCTCAACAAAACTCCGGACGAGCAGGTGAAGCTCATACCGATAGAGGTGCGCACCACGGCCGAGCAGCGCTCCGGCGTTCGACGCATACGCATACGGCAGCATCAGATCATCAGCGACAGCGACTATTCCTTCGCAGGATACAGCCTCGGCCCCGGATCGCCCGAATCGTCGCTGACGGCTATTGCAAGCGACCTGGCCGACGAATTTCTCACGCAGGCTGCCATCAAGAACCTGCGCATCGACTCCCTGGGAGTGTCCATCACCAGCCGACCCGACTCGGTGAGGCCGGCAAAGCGCATAGTGCATCCGCATAATCTGCTCTACACCATCTACGTGAAGTCGCCCGCCACCGACGAGCAGCTGGAGGAGGTCAGGCTGCTTGCCGAGAAGTATTCAACGGCCTTTAACGTGGCTTCCGTAAAGCAAAACGTGAAGGGAGACATTGATTATGTACAGACACCCAAAGTCCTCAGCTTCGAGCCGCCATATCAGCCCGGACTGCGCGAGTACCTCAAGTACAAGCGGGCAGCTATCCTGGCGCGCGAAACCCGCCGGAGCCCCGGAGCCAACAGAGCCCGGCCCGATTCGACGGAGCCTGTGTCGCCGGTTTTCCGGGCTGAGCGCCAAACGGCAGACCGCCTCCACGTGGAGTTCGACCCTGCGTCGGGAGCCCGCAAGGTGCATATCCGCCACTTCAATTTCATCCACGACAACCTGCCCGTACTGGCTGGAGCCGACCTCGGCCCGAGCTCGACGGAGCATCAGCTGGGAGCCCTCACGAGCTGCATTACGCACATCACCGAGATTCAGGCCGCAACGCTGCAAATCACTCTCGACACGCTGGCCGTCAGCGCTCATGCCGTGTACGATCCGCGGGCCGGCCGCCCGGGCTTCGAGCATCTGCTCAGGCAGCCCTACGAGGTGCACTACACGGTGCATTTCCGCTCGCCCCACTCTTATGAGGAGCTGGTGGCTCTGCGAGACGCCGTCGAAGCCGTTTGCCCCATCTACAACCTCTTCATCTCGGAGCAAACCATAGAAGGCCGCATCGTTCGCGACGAGCCCGACCGCTATCGCATCCACCCGCAGCCCCACGGCCTGTACAGGGACTGAAGCATGACAGGCCCCTCCTGCTTGGGCAGGCGGGAACGGCCTCAGATGGGATTCGGTGGGATTCGGGTCGAAAATATTCGACCCCTACGAGCCCCCTGCATGGGCAGGCGAATAAGCGGCTTTTTCGGAGCTCCGAAAAACTCCGGCAACTTTCCGCGCAAGGTTTTCGGAGCTCCGAAAAACTCCGGCAACTTTCCGCGCAAGGTGTTCGGAGCTCCGAAAAACTCCGGCGACTTCCCGCGCAAGGTTTTCGGAGCTCCGAAAAACTCCGGCGACTTTCCGAGCAAGGTTTTCGGAGCTCCGAAAAACTCCGGCGACTTTCCGCGCAAGGTTTTCGGAGCTCCGAAAAACTCGGATTGCCGTAATTTCGGAGAATATCTTACTTTTAATTTTTATTAGCGTAACAACAACATAAGTATCATGCACAGGAAAATTTTGATTTTAACTCTTTTGAGCCTTATGGCTCTGTCGGCGGCGGCTCAGGTTTCGGCTCGGAAAGCGATTGGCAGCGACTTTTTCACACATGCAAAACGTATTTCCAACCTCAAGGTTTGGGACGATAAGGTTTTCTTCACCATAAGCCGGGCCGATAAGGAGAAGAACAATTATGCCACGGATTTATATCAGCTTATAGACAACAGGCCTGTGAAGATAGCCGCGGACGTGTCCGACTATTTCTTCCGGGACAGCGGAATTATTTTCAGAGAGAGAAAAGAAAGGGCCGGAGGTGAGGCCGGGGCCGGGGAGGAAGCCTCCACCGCGCTGCTGAAGCTGGGCGACGGCTTTGGCGAGGCCGACGAATGGCTGAGGCTGCCCTTCCGCACGTCGCAGATTGAATGGATAGAGAAAGATGTGTTTTTCTATACCGCTCCCTACAATCACAATCCGGATAAAAGCAGCAGCTATCATGTTTATGATGAACTGCCTTTCTGGTCTAACGGACGGGGCGATGTGAGCGGGCAGCGTTCGCATCTTTACTATTACAGCCGCGGAGAGAGCCGCCTGCTGAACGATACGCTGGCATCGGTTTCGACCCCGGTGCTAAGCCCGGACAAGAAGACGCTGGTCTATACCCTGAAGCCGGCCTGGTACGGCAAGCAGCCCGACGGTGCCCTGCTGGTTTCGCTGGATGCAGCATCGCTCGAGAAAAAGGAGTGGAAGCTGTTCGACAAGGCTACCTACGGCAATATCACCTTCATCAATAACGACGAGATTGTGCTGACCATCAACCGCAGCCTTGAGCGTAACTACATTGAGAACCCGGGCATCTATCGCCTCAACCTGCGAAGCGGCAAGCTCACCACGGTTTACGACGGCTCCATCTACGCCATAGGCAACAGCATAGGCTCCGACATAGGAGGCGCCGGACGGGCCGAGATTACTTTCGACAGCAGAGGCCTCCGCTTCGTTACTACCGATGTCGATTACGCTCCGCTGGTTCATCTGGCCTGGGAGAATGCGGCCGTTACCCATCTGTCGAAGGGGCGCCTCTCCATCCTGGAATATCAGCCTTACGCCGACGGATTCCTCGCCATAGCGCAAGACGAGCAGCAGGGAGCCGAGATTTATTTCATAGACAAACAGGGCGAAGCCTCCGCGCTCACGGCCATCAACAAGCCCGTGTTCGATGAATACAATATCCTTAAGACTATAGAGATAAAGTTCAGGAGCAAAACCGGCCGGGAGCTCAACGGATACGTCATCCCGCCGGCCAACCGACAGCCCGGACGCAAGTATCCCGCCATACTCGACATCCACGGAGGCCCCAAGACGGCCTACGGCACGGTCTTCTTCCACGAGATGCAATACTGGGCAAACGAGGGCTACGCCGTCTTCTTCACCAACCCCACGGGCAGCTCCGGACGCGGCTCGGACTTCTCCAACATACGCGGCAAGGTGGGCACCGTTGATTACAACGACCTGATGTCGTTCACCGACGCTGTCCTTGCCCAGACAGACTTCATCGATCCCGATCGACTGGGCGTGACCGGCGGCTCCTACGGCGGGCTGATGACCAACTGGATCATAGGCCACACCAACCGCTTCCGGGCAGCAGCCTCGCAGCGCGGCATCTCCTCCTGGCTCACCTTCAGCAACACCAGCGACATAGGCTACTCCTTTACTCACAACTACTGGGGAACCGACCTCTGGAAGAACGGGACGCAGCTCTGGGACGCCTCGCCGCTGAAATATGCCGACCGGGTGAAAACCCCCACGCTCTTCATCCACAGCGAGCAGGACTATCGCTGCTGGGTGGTGGAGGGCTTGCAGATGTACTACGCCCTGCAATACTTCGGAGTGCCCTCGCGCATTGTAGTGTTCGAGAACGAGAACCATGAGCTCTCGCGCTCCGGCAAGCCTCTGAACCGCATCAAGCGCCTGGAGGAGATCAAAGGATGGTTTGACAAGTATCTGAAAAATTAATCCGGGAACTCCTACTAATTGCTTTTTCTGCGTTATGCAACGTCGGCAAAATGCTCATGTACTAAAGTACACTCCGCTTTTGCCTCTGTCGCAAGCCTTGAAAAATCTAATTAGTAGAAGTTCCCATTACTAAATAAATTTATACATGATGAAAATAACAGTAACAGTTTTTTGCCTTATGGCAGTAGTATGCACAAGTGTTAATGCACAAAAGAAGTCCAAGAACGATCCCTTAAACAATGCGGCTATCGCCTATCTGAACAACTCCTTCGCCACCTACGATCGCTTGCAGAAGCAGATTTGGAACCATGCCGAACTCGGCTTCCTCGAGAAGCAAAGCTCGGCCGCACATCAGCAGCACCTTCGCGACAATGGCTTCAGGGTTGAGGCCGGCCTTGCGGGTATGCCCACCTCCTACGTTGCAACCTACGGAGAAGGCTCGCCCGTGATAGGCATCCTTGCCGAGTTCGACGCACTGCCCGGCCTGTCGCAAGACACCGTACCCTATCGCAAGCCGCTGGTCGAAGGCGGAAGCGGGCACGGCTGCGGGCATAACGTCTTCGGGGTAGCCTCCATGGCCGGCGCCGTAGCCGTCAAGCAATGGCTGGCCGAGAATAACCGCCGGGGCACGGTCAAGGTCTTCGGAACGCCGGCCGAAGAAGGCGGCGGCGGCAAGGTCTTCATGGTTCGCGAGGGCCTGTTTAAGGGCGTAGATATAGTGCTCGACTGGCATCCCGGCACGGGCAATGCCGTGAGCGTCAACTCAGGCACGGCCATCATGAAGTACGACTACATCTTCCGCGGAGTTGCCGCCCATGCAGCCGGCTCGCCCGACAAGGGACGCTCGGCTCTCGACGGCGTAGAAGCGCTCAACTTCATGGTGAACCTGCTTCGCGAGCACGTACCCACCTCCTCGCGCATCCACTACGTGATAGCCAACGGCGGCGAGGCTCCCAACGTGGTGCCCGACTATGCCAAGGTATCGTACTACATCCGCAGCCCGCAGCGCGAAATCCTGAAAGACCTCACGGAATGGGTTTGGCAGGCGGCCGAAGCTGCTGCCAAGGGCACGCAGACAACAGTATCGAAAGAGCTCATATCAGGATGCTACGAACTGCTCGGCAACCGTCCGCTCCAGAAGCTCGTTCAGCAAAAGCTCGAGCTCGTAGGCGGAGTGATATACGACGAACGCGAACGGGCCTTCGCCGGCGAGATAGTGAAGGGCCTTAACCTGAATGATACTATCCTCAACGGAGCAGCGAGGATCCTGCCCCTGCGCGAGGAAGTGCCCTCGCAGGGAGGCGGCTCAACCGACGTGGGCGACGTGAGCTGGAACGTACCCACCGTTAGCTTCACCACCGCCGTATTCGTTCCCGGAAGCGCCGGCCACAGCTGGCAGAACGTAGCCTCCTGCGGCACCACCATAGGCACCAAAGCCCTGCTCAACGCCGCCAAAGTATTCGCCCTTACAGCCATCGACATCTATTCCAATCCCAAACTGATAGTCGAAGCCCAATCGGAATTTGAAAAGAAGCGCGGAGCGGACTTCAAGTACCTCCCCCTGCTTGGCGACAGCCCGCCGCGACTGGACTACCGGCTTAAGAAATAGCCTCCCCCCATATATATATATATGAAAAGGGATAGCCTCCAAAGCCCTTCCATTTCAGGCAGCAGGTCATTTCCGTAAAAGCGGGAATGACCTGTTCATGGCATCGCATAGCAACAAAGCCCCCGGATTTTCTGGGGCAGCCTATCCTAAGCTTACGAAGCCTTGCCGGAAAAAATCCGGGCTTTCCTAACTATCGGGAGCCTTGCCGGAAAAAAACTGGGCTTTCCTAACTATCGGGAGCCTTGCCCGAGAAAAACCGGGCTTTCCTAACTATCGGGAGCCTTGCC
>JAITGS010000028.1 GCA_031280435.1 Tannerellaceae bacterium
TTTGGGGCAATTTGAGCTTATCGGTGATGAAAAAAAATGGTTTTGAGAGGAAGCAGGTCTCTCATTCGGCCCCAAAAACTTTTTTTGGCGACAATGTGGCAGCCGGTTTTGCCTCAAAATGATTTTTTGAGGACCATGTGTCACATCATTGAGACCAAAAAAAAGATTTTGCCTCACTCTTGATTATCGGTGGCTCCAAATCTAATTTTTGGGCCCACCGATAAACTCACTTGAGCCCCGAAAAAGATTTGGGCCCACCGATAAACTCAGTTGAGCCCGGAAAAAGTTTTGGGCTCACCGATAAACTCACTTGAGGCCCGAAAAAGATTTGGGCCTGCCGATAAACTCACTTGAGGCCCGAAAAAGATTTGGGCTCACCGATAAACTCACTTGAGGCCCGAAAAAAAATTCCAAAAAGGCCAGGAGCCTGTCAATACGGGTCATTCCCGCGAAGGTGGGAATGACCTATTTGGGCAGGCCGAATTACCTTTTGACACATTTCCCTTCCGCGATTTATCGCGAGCCGTTGACGGTCGATTCTCATCAGCTATCTTCCCGCCTACGCTCCAGCCTGAGCACCCGCTCCGTCGACCGGGTGATGCGATAACGATGGTCGATTCGCTCGCCGGCAACCCAGGCGATATTGCCGTCGGCGCTGCACAGCAGCCAGGCGTTCTCCTTGTCGGCGGCGTCGTACCTGAGCGATACGAAGAAGTCGCTGAGCTTACGGCTTCCCTGCATGCCGAGGGGAACGAAGCGGTCGCCGGGCTGTGGGTGGCGGAGGCACAGCGGATAGCTGAGGCGGTCGGCGTCGAGGCAGGCTATGTTGCGCTCGGCGGGGATAGCCGGCAAATCGCTGCGGATGATGTTTGTAAGAAAAAAAGTGTAGGGGCCGCAATATACGACGGCCTCTCTATGCTCTATGATGTGTTCGGGCTGCGAGGCCGCGCCGAGGGGGGTGGCTACAAGGTGGTCGCGAGCTGTAACTATGCGGTGTGTGGACGAATAGAACTTGCGGCCGGGCTTGTCGATCGATTTAAAGATGTCGTCGGCTCTGTGGCGAGAAAAGTTGAGCGGGCGGAGGAGCTCGTACAGAACCGTTGCCGGCGCGGGGAAGCGCATCAGCGCCTCCACGTCGAGGCGTTCGGGATGGGCCATCACTGTCTTCCGGGCCTCGGCCATCACGGCCAGATATATCTGCTCGGCCTCGCCCAGATGCTCGGCGGTGCGGGCCAGGTTCTCGGAGGCCGACGGATTGATTCGCTCGAGCATGGGCATGACGTGCAGGCGTATACGGTTGCGCATGTATTCGCCCGACAGGTTGCTGCCGTCCTCCACGTAGTCCTGCCGCTCGGCCTTCAGCCATTCACGGATATACCGTCGGTTGGTGCACAGCAGCGGACGCACCACATGACCGTTGCGCGGCAGCATGCCTCGAAGCCCGCGGATGCCGGTGCCTCGAGTGAGGTTGATCAGCAGCGTCTCGGCATTATCGTCGCGATGATGACCAACGGCTATTGCCTGAGCTCCTTCGCGGAGGCGAAGCTCCTCGAACCAGTTGTAGCGAAGCTCGCGGGCGGCCATCTCCGTCGACAGATGAAACTCGAAGGCATAGTTCAAGGTGCTGAAAAACACCTTGCGGAACGGCACGTCCAGACCGGAGGCAACCGAAAACGCAAAGCTCTCATCCCTATCCGATTCATCGCCCCGCAAATAAAAGTTGCAATGGGCCGCGATGCAGTTATATCCCAGCCGAACGAGTGCGGTGAGCAATGCTACCGAATCGGCGCCGCCGCTCAATCCTACTATTACCGGAGCGCCGCTTTTGTCGAGCAGGCGATGTCGTTCTATGTATGCGCCTATGGTTTGAATCATTTGCTTTTATAGATAAAAAAAGGGTGAAATGCAGTCGCTACATTCCACCCCCCAATGAAAAAAATCAAACCAAAAAATTTAGCCACGGGCTGTTATGCCCGGTTAGCCATACGTTCATTCTATTGCTGCCTGAGCTGCCGCAACCCGTGCGATGGGCACGCGGAAGGGCGAGCATGACACATAGTTCAGTCCTACGCTGTGGAAGAACTTAACGGACGAGGGTTCGCCGCCGTGCTCTCCGCAGATGCCGCACTTGAGTTCCGGGCGCACGGAGCGTCCTCTGTCGACTGCCATCCCGACAAGCTGTCCGACGCCTTTCTGGTCTAAGACTTCGAAGGGGTCTACCTTCAGGATTTTCATATCGAGATAGATGGGGAGGAAGGAGGCGATGTCGTCGCGCGAATATCCGAAGGTCATCTGCGTGAGGTCGTTCGTTCCGAAGGAGAAGAACTCCGCAGCCGATGCTATGCGGTCGGCCGTAAGGGCGGCGCGCGGGATTTCTATCATGGTCCCCACCTTGTATTCTATGCTGTCGCCAATTTCCTCGAAGAGCTTGGCGGCGGTTGCGCGTATGATTTTCTCCTGTGCAAGGAACTCATACAGGATGCCGGTCAGCGGCACCATTATTTCGGGATACGTCTGCACGCCTTCCTTCTTGAGCGCCAGAGCTGCTCCGAGTATAGCCCGCGTTTGCATCTCGGTGATCTCGGGATAGGTGTTGCCCAGGCGGCAGCCGCGGTGTCCGAGCATGGGATTGTTCTCGTGCAGAGCATTTACGCGCTTGCGAACAATCTCTACGTCGACGCCCATAGCGTCGGCCAGCTCCTGCTGCGTAGCATCTTCGTGAGGCACGAACTCGTGCAGCGGCGGATCGAGCAGGCGAACGGTAACCGGATAGCCTGCCATGGCGCGGAAGATGCCCTCGAAGTCGGCCTGCTGATAGGGCAGGATCTTGGCTAAGGCTTTCTTGCGGGCCTCGGTGTTCTCGGCTATGATCATTTCGCGCATCGCCTGAATCTTATCTTCGTGGAAGAACATGTGCTCCGTGCGGCAGAGGCCTATACCTACGGCGCCGAACTTGCGCGCAACCAGCGCCTCGGCCGGAGTGTCGACGTTGGTGCGAACCGACATGCGGGTGTACTTCTCCGCAAGGCTCATCAGCTCGTTGAAGTCGCCCGTTACCTCCGCATCGCGGGTAGGGATTTGTCCCTCGAACACTTCACCCGTAGTGCCGTTTATGGAAATGAAGTCGCCTTCATTAAACAGCTTATCGCCTATCTTGAGCGTCTTCTGCCTGTAATTAATCTCCAGAGCTCCGGCTCCCGACACGCAGCACTTGCCCATTCCGCGGGCTACGACGGCTGCATGCGAGGTCATTCCGCCGCGGGCCGTAAGTATGCCCTGCGCGGCTGCCATGCCGGCAAGATCTTCCGGAGAAGTTTCTATCCTCACCAGAACAACCTTCTTCTTATCCTTATGCCATGCGGCTGCATCGTCGGCGAAGAAAACTATCTGGCCCGTAGCTGCTCCCGGAGACGCCGGAAGTCCTTTGGCAAGCACCTGAGCTTTCTTGGCGGCATCCTTGTCGAACACCGGATGAAGCAGCTCGTCGAGCTTGTTCGGTTCAATCCTCTTGAGCGCGGTCTTCTCGTCTATCATCCCCTGCCTGAGCAAGTCCATTGCGATCTTCACCATAGCCGCGCCGGTGCGCTTGCCGTTACGGGTCTGGAGGAACCAAAGCTTACCTTCCTGAACGGTGAACTCCATGTCCTGCATGTCGCGATAATGGTTTTCGAGCTTGGTTTGGATAGCGTCCAGATCCTTATATATCTCCGGCATGGCCTCCTCCATGGAGGGATACTGCGATGCGCGAACCTCCTCCGAGATAGTGGCGCGCTCCGCCCATATCCTCGAGCCGGCCTTGGTGATTTGCTGCGGGGTACGGATGCCGGCCACCACATCTTCGCCCTGGGCATTGATGAGGTACTCGCCGTTGAACACATCTTCGCCGCTACCTGCGTCGCGCGAGAAGCATACGCCGGTGGCCGACGTACCGCCCATGTTGCCGAACACCATGGCCTGCACCGTCACGGCGGTTCCCCACTCGTCCGGTATGCCTTCCATCTTGCGATAGATAATGGCGCGTTCGTTCATCCACGAGTTGAAGACGGCGCAGACCGAGCCCCAGAGCTGCTCGTAGGCATCGGTCGGGAAGTCATGCCCGGTACGTTCCTTAACAGCCGACTTGAAGCGGCCCACAAGAACCTTCAGGTCGTCGGCGGTGAGCTCGTTATCAAGCTTCACGCCTTTCTCGTGCTTCAGCTTTTCTATTATTTCTTCAAACGGATCAATGTCTTCCTTCGACGTAGGCTTCATGCCCAGCACCACGTCGCCGTACATCTGCACAAAGCGCCTGTACGAATCCCAGGCAAAGCGCTCGTTGCCCGTCTTGCGGGCAAGGCCCTCCACCACGGCGTCGTTGAGGCCCAGGTTCAGGATTGTGTCCATCATGCCGGGCATTGATGCACGGGCGCCTGAGCGTACCGACACCAGCAGCGGATTGGCTATATCGCCAAACTTGCTGTTCATCAGCGTCTCAATATGAGCCACGGCCTTCTCAACCTCATCGGTCAGGAGCGAAACCACCTGGTCGCGACCAAGCTCATAATACTCACTGCATACTTCGGTTGTGATGGTGAAGCCCGGAGGAACCGGTACTCCTATAAGATTCATTTCGGCAAGGTTGGCGCCTTTACCGCCAAGCAGGTTTTTCATGTCTGCGCGTCCTTCGGCTTTGCCGTTACCGAAGATGTATACTCTCTTTCTGTTCATTGATAAAAATTTTATTGATATGTACTTATGAATTTGCTACATGAAGATTACAAAGCGCACAAAGATAAGAAAAAATAAATTCCTCCTACTCCCGCCAGCTTTTTTATCCCCCACCCTGCTGTCTGCCTGATTCCTGCCGGATGGCAGCCTCCTGTGCCTGCGCCGCATCCTTCAAACCCGAACGTCCGATAATTAAATTTCGTAAGGCTTTTGGCCGACAGAGCATAAGGCAAAACAAGCTATGAGCAGAGATTCTCAAATAAACGAGGCGCACTCACGCACGCCTCGCTCCTAACATTTCCAATCTGCATTCTCAAGGCAGATCGCTTTTATCGATATTTCTAAATAGAATCTTTACAGATAGTTCTTGTCTTTCAATTTCTTTGGGTGGCCTTGCCTATACCAGTATAGCCAGCGCGCCGCCTATACGGGCCATGGCCTCGATCAGTATCTTTTCGGATGCGGCATACGATATGCGGAAGCAATCGGGGGCTCCGAAGGCGGCGCCTCCAACGGTGGCCACGTGGGCCCGTTCCAGCAGATACATCGACAGCGAAGCGGAGTCGGTAACTGTGCTCGACATAGCGCGCTTGCCGAAAAAGCTGTCGCATTTGGGAAATATATAGAAGGCGCCCTGAGGCATATTGGCTGCAAGGCCGGGTATTTCGTTGCAACATTGCATCACCAGATCGCGGCGCCGACGGAAGGCTTCGCGCATTTCCCGCACGCAGTCCTGAGGCCCGGTCAAGGCGGCCAGGGCTGCCTGCTGCGATACGGAGCAGGGCCCGGAGGTGTATTGACCTTGCAACTTGTTGCAGGCTTTTGCGATATGCTCGGGAGCGGCCATGTAGCCTATGCGCCAGCCCGTCATGGCGTAGGCCTTAGACACGCCGTTGATCAGGATAACGCGGTCGCGCAGCTCCGGGAACTGAGCTATGCTCGCGTGCTCGGACATATAGTTGATATGCTCGTAAATTTCGTCGGAGATGATATAGATGTCGGGATACTCCTCCAGTACGGAGGCCAGGGAGGCAAGCTCGTGCTTCGTGTACACGCTGCCGGTGGGGTTGGACGGCGAGCAGAGTATCAGCGCTTTGGTGCGGGGAGTGATGGCCTTCGACAATTGCAGCGCCGTCATCTTGTAATGATTGTCTATGCTTGTGGAGACTATCACGCCGGAGCCGCCGGTCATCTTGACCATCTCGACGTAGCTCACCCAGTAGGGGGCCGGCACTATCACCTCGTCGCCGGGATTCACTATGCTCAGGAGGGCGTTGCAAACCGACTGCTTGGCCCCGTTCGATACCACTATATGGTTGGGCGAATAGGTGAGGCGGCTGTCGCGCTCCAGCTTGTCGGCTATGGCCTGGCGGAGAGCCGGATATCCGTTGACGGGCGAGTAAAACGAGTAATTGTCGTGTATGGCTTTGACGGCAGCTTCCTTAATATGGTCGGGGGTGTGAAAGTCGGGCTCGCCCACGCTGAGATTCAGGACGTCGACGCCACGCGCTTTCAATTCGTTGCTCTTTTGCGACATGAGCAAGGTTTCCGACGGAGACAGTTGCGATATGAGTTGCGATACGTTTGTCATCTTTTCATTCTTTTTCGTGTGCAAAAGTAAGGATTATTTTAGTTCTACAATCTTTGTGCGAACCAAGTTGTCAACAAACAGTGCATTTTATTTCCGGAAGCTCGCATTAATCCCGGCTCCGGGCAGAATCTCTATGTTGATAACTCATGCGGGGCCTGCGCCGGACGCTGTTTACTTGCCGCCGCGTATTTTTTTATTCAAGTTTCTTTATAATTTTGTTAGTGAGGCTTTAGTGAAGATGATGCCGAACAGCCTTATCTTCCTGCAATGCCTCAAGAAGTTCTTGATACTTAGCGAAATTATGCCGCCTGCTGCCGGGAAGCCTGCGATAAACAGCGCAGGCTTCCCACACAGCTCCCGCAAGTCGGAAGTGACCACGGCGGAGCTCCCGGAGTCTTCCCGCAAGTCGGAGGTACGTGCTTCCGGGTTCCGGGAGACCTCAGGCAAGTCGGAGGTACATGCTTCCGGGCTCCGGGAGACCTCAGGCAAGTCGGAAGTACATGCTTCCGAGCTCCGGGAGGTCTCCGGCAAGTCGGAGGTACATGCTTCCGGGCTCCGGGAGACCTCAGGCAAGTCGGAGGTACATGCTTCCGAGTTCCGGGAGACCTCAGGCAAGTCGGAGGTACATGCTTCCGAGCTCAAAACTTACGGCAGGATATTCTCGCGGCACAGTTAGTTTTTAATGTATACATATTAATATATAAAGAAGTTTATGGTACCTATCATTCGGACGTTCAGGAGTCTTTTGGGCAATGACCTCAGCCACGGGCAAGTCGTTCAGTTTCATTCTAATATTATCAAGGCTCTGGAGCCTGTTGTGGCGAGTATTGTGGCGTTCTCCATTGTCTGGCCCAGGTATCTGGAGGCTTTTGCGCGGTTCAAAACCGACTTCAAGCCTAACCGTCAGATGTTTGAAACGCAGTTCATCACTCAGAAGGACGGCGAGCGCGACTTTACGGTGCGCTCCATTACGGCCAAAATCGCTTACTACCACACTTATGCGCAAAGCCCGGAGGATAAGGAGGATATAAGGAAGCTGACGTTTATTGCCGAGACTTATAAGCGCTCCGACAGCAAGGAGTATGCGGCCGAAACTTCGCTGCTGCGCAACCTGATTGCCGACTTGCGCAAGTGGCCTGATTTGCTGATTAAATTCGGCATCCGGGAGCTGGTCGACCGGCTGGAAACCGAAAATACGGACTTCGAAACATGGTATAGCGAGCGTACTGTGGAGCTGCATTCCAAGCATACGGAGGGCGATGTCAAGAGCTTGCGGAGGGCTACTAACCTGGCTTTTGCAGACGTCTGCAAGGTGCTCGACGGAGGCGTTCTGACGCCTATCGCCGCTGATTTGACGGACAAATACGTGACGGCTATTAATGCCATCAACAGTAACATCGACGAGTTCGCTATTATTTATAACCGCCACGCGGGCATGTTGAAGGCGCACAAAAAGAAAAAGGAGGAGGACAAGAATGAGGCCGACGCCGGAAAGGCGGGGCTTATCTACAACAAAAAAAACAACAACAACGAGGAAAAGGCCGGGGCGGACGGCAACGGGAACGGGGCCGCAACCGAGGGGCCGACGGCTGGCGACAAGGGGCCGGCGGGGGAGACGGCGAAATAGGCGCGCTACACATTATTATATATATAACAATGATTCGAGTTTTTACTATTTAATTCTATTATGAAAGCAATTCGATTTACAATCATGATGTTGCTGGGCTTTTTCGCTATCACCGGCGGGATGCGGGCGCAGCAAAACGGGCATCTGTCGTTCAGGCCCGGACAGGTATGGCAAGACGCCGACGGGCTGCATATCAATGCGCACGGAGGCGGTATTTTGCTTCACAAGGGTCGCTACTACTGGTTCGGCGAGCACAAAAGCGAGCGCACGAGCAGCGCGCTGGTGGGCGTAACCTGCTATTCGTCGGCCGACCTTTACAATTGGAGGAATGAGGGCGTGGCGCTACCGGTTTCCGATGATCCGGAGAGCGATATTACAAGCGGCTGCGTGCTGGAGCGTCCTAAGGTTATCTTTAATGCAAAAACCGGGAAGTTTGTGATGTATTTCCATCTGGAGCTAAAGGGGAAGGGATATAGCGCGGCCCGGGTAGGCATTGCCGTGGCCGATGAGGTTGCGGGGCCCTATGTGTATCAGCGCTCGCTTAGGCCCAATGCGGGTCGGTGGCCTGAAAACTTCAGTGAGGAGCAGCGGGCGGACAAGCGCCTGCCTTCGGATTTTGCGAGCGACAGGGCGGCGGGCTTCCGAGAGGCTATCGCGGACGGGATTTATGTTCGCCGGGATATGCAAGGGGGACAAATGTCGCGCGATATGACCCTCTATGTTGATGATGACGGCCGCGCTTATCACATTTATGCCTCCGAAGAGAATTACACGCTTCATGTTGCCGAACTTTCGGAGGATTATTTGCAGTATACGGGTCGATACGTGCGGGTTGCTCCCGGAGGGCATAATGAGGCGCCTGCAGTGTTCAAAAAGGATGGCGTTTATTATATGATTACGTCGGGATGCACTGGCTGGGATCCGAATGAGGCGCGTATGTTTACCGCCGACAACATTTTCGGGCCCTGGAAGCAGCATCCTAATCCCTGCCGCGGGGTGGGCTCGGAGCTGACGTTCCGCGGGCAGTCTACCTTCATCCTGCCTACCGGAAAGCCGGGTGAGTTCATCTTCATGGCCGATCGATGGACGCCGCGGAGGCCTATCGACGCCCGCTACCTCTGGCTCCCGATTCGCTTCGAGGCCGGCTTGCCCGTCATCGAATGGAGGAACGAGTGGAGGCTGACCGACTTCGGCAGCATGACCGAGGCCGACGAGGTCAGGCTCAACGACGACTGGCTCTTCATGCTCGGCGATGCGCCTGATGCTAAGCTGCCGGCCTTTGCCGACAGCCGTCTGCAAAGGGTTTCGCTGCCGCACGACTGGAGCGCAGCGGCGCCGATGAGCCCTTCGCTTGCGAGCGCTACCGGATACCTGCCGGGAGGAATCGGCTGGTATCGCCGAGAGATTTACGTGCCGGAGAAGCGGCGCGGCCAAAGGCTGTTCCTCTATTTCGAGGGAATATACAACCGCTCCGAGGTGTATGTCAACGGCAAGCCGGCCGGCGGACGACCCGGCGGCTATGCATCCTTCGAGCTTGACCTCAGCCCGCATATCGAATACGGGGCGACCAACCTTGTTGCCGTGCGCGTGGATCACAGCCGCTACAACGACTCGCGCTGGTATACCGGCTCCGGCATCTATCGGGACGTATGGCTGAGATATGCCGGCCCGGCGCGTATTGCACGCTGGGGAGTGTTTGCCTACTCCAAGGATGCAACGGCCAAGGCTGCGACGCTTCATGTTGAGACCACCATTGACTATGATGATGCCGAGCTGCTCAAGGGCCTGAGCGTACGCCACGAGCTCGTATCGCCGCAACGGAAGGTCGTTGCACGATGGAGCCAAAGGATTGCGGCTCCGCCAAAGGAGGCCGGCAGCAGCATTACATCGGTTACCGAGCTGAAAATATCAGCCCCGGAGCTGTGGAGCATAGACGCGCCTGCGCTCTACACCCTGAGAACTACTGTCGGTCGAGGCGATAAAACGATAGACGCACGCACTACGGTCACGGGATTCCGCAGCATCAGGTTCGACCCCGACAAGGGCTTCTTCCTGAACGAGGTTAATTTGAAACTGAAGGGCGTATGCCTGCATCACGACGGAGGAGTGTTCGGCGCCGCCGTATCCAAGGAAGTTTGGGAGCGACGGCTGGCTACGCTGAAGCGCTTGGGATGCAATGCCGTAAGATGCAGCCACAATCCGCATGCTCCATACCTGTACGAGATATGCGACAGGCTCGGCCTCTTGGTCATGGACGAGGCATTCGACGAATGGGAGATGCCCAAGCGCAAGTGGGTCGAAGGATGGAACGTGGGGACGCCCACCTACGACGGCATAGTCGACTTCTTTGCCGAATGGGGGGAGCGCGACCTGGCCGACATGGTGCGCCGCGACCGCAACCACGTCTCCATCTTCACCTGGAGCATAGGCAACGAGATTGATTACCCGAACGACCCCTACTCGCATCCCGTACTCGACGGCTCGGGGCGCGACGGATTCACCCAGCCCATCTTCGGCGGATACAAGAAGGAGGCCCCAAATGCCGAGCGCCTCGGCGAGATAGCCCGGCAGCTCGTGGCCGTGGTGAAGAAGCACGACAGCAGCCGCCCGGTGACCGCCGCCCTGGCAGGAGTGGCCATGTCGAACGAAACGGCCTATCCCGGAGCCCTCGACATAGCCGGATATAACTACACCGAGAGCATGTACGCCGCCGACCATGCCAAGTATCCCCGGCGGGTGATATACGGCAGCGAAAACGGTCACGGCATAGAGGCATGGCGAGCCGTGGCGGATAACGACTACATCAGCGGGCAGTTCCTCTGGACAGGAGCCGACTACCTTGGCGAATCGGGGCGCTGGCCCTCCCGCGGATCAACTGCCGGGCTGATAGATCTTGCCGGGCAGGTGAAGCCTCGCGGAGAGTTCCGCCGATCGCTATGGAGCGCCGAGCCTGCGATATATATAGGAAGCTATCCGGCTCCCGCTGCTGCCCGGCACTATGCCCGCCGCACGATGCTGTCGACGGATGCCATGCCGGTTTGGAACTATGCCGAGCGGCAGCTCGTCCGCGTTGTGTGCTACACCAATGGCGCCGGGGCCCGCCTGGAGCTCGACGGCCGGACCGTGGGCGAGGAGAAGGCCCGCGACCCGGCCGTAGGCATCATACACTGGGATCTGCCATACGCGCCGGGCAGCCTTACGGCGATAGCCCTCGACGCAGACGGACGGGAAACGGCCCGGCATACGATACGCACCTCCAAACGGCCGCATGAGCTGAAGGTCGTAGCAGACGAGAAAGTAGGGAACCTGCGCCATATCACCGTTCAGGTGGTGGACGAAGAGGGCGTCGCAGTGATGCTGTCGGACAACGAAGTGAGCTGCACCGTATCCGGCCCCGCACGCCTGCTGGGCCTCGAGTCGGGCAACTCACGCGACGCAGGCAATCACACCGACAACACGGAGCGCGTGTACTACGGCCGGCTAACGGCCTACGTGCTGGAGGAGGAAGCCGGCGAGGGCGCAGTGAAGGTATCGTTCGGCTCGCCCTGGCTGAAAGGCCTTGAGCTCTGACAGTCGCAGCGCTAATGTAATGCAGGGGGGCTGTCCGGCTTATGGGCAGTCCCCCTTTTCTCTGTTTTTCCTTTCGGTGATAGATGCAACGGCCTGCATCCGAAGCCGGGGGGAGAATGACCTCTTTTTTGAGCGGGAAACACCTTTCGCACGCCTTCCTGCCCAAAGCGGGCATGCAGGGCAAATCATTTAAAAGGAGTACGGCGCCTCAGCGCTGAGCCCGACAGCGGCTTATGTTCCAAATCCCTTCGGAGGCGGCAAAGGCATTGCCGAGGCCTGCCGCTGAGCCCGAAAACCCTATCGCCGGCATCGCAGCCCATTTACACAATGTCAATGCCTTCCGATAATTATCGCGAGCCATTAAATTCAATTCAATGGCTTCCGATAATTATCGCGAGCCATCAAACTCAATTCAACGGCTTCCGATATTTATCGCGAGCCATCAAACTCAATTCAATGGCTTCCGATAATTATCGCGAGCCATCAAACTCAATTC
>JAITGS010000055.1 GCA_031280435.1 Tannerellaceae bacterium
AAATTTTAAGGAATTTACATTTGCGATTTCCTTCCCAAAAAAAATTTTAAGGAAATTACAAATGGAATTTCCTTGCGGAAAACTTTTTGGAGCAAATTCCAAACGTGATCGGCTTCCGGGGCGGTTAAAACGGCTTTCCCGGCTGCCGAATTCTATCTGCGGCCATTCCCGCCCGGTTTTCGCGTAGAGACGCGATTAATCGCGTCTCTACACATACACACCAAAAAATAGGGGCGGCTTCTTAGGGGGTGGCGATTTGGCGGTCGCCTGTCCAGCTTTCTACGCTGACTTCTATGGCCGACGGGGGTAGCTCGGAGGCGAACTCTATGTCGACGCTGCGCTTGTCGCCGGGCATGAGCGTGACGTAGTTGTCGGAATAGTGGACGGGGAGGATGCGGCGGCCGGTGGTTTTGTCCCACACTTTTATGCGGTTGAAAAAGGAGATGGCGGAGCCGGCTTCGAGGCTGAGGCGGCCGCGATAGCTGCTGCCTTCCTTGCCGAGGTGGAGCGAGATGGCGGGGTGGGTTCGGGGGAGGTCGGCAAGGCTGCTGAAGTCTTTTTCGCGGGTGCTTGGCCAGTAGATGTGGCTGGAGATTTCGCCGTCCGGCTGCTTGAGGGCCAGCTTTAGGAAGTATACGCCTTCGACGCCTTGGGGGATGGGTATGTCGAAGAGCTGGGCTACGCGGTTGGGCTCGGCGACGGCCTCCTGGGTTTTGTTCCAGAGGCGACGGCCGTCGCGGGCGAATATCTCGGCGGTGACGGTGAGGCTGTGGCTGTCGAGGCCTGTGTTGACGAGCTCGGCCTTGCGGCTGACGGGATTGTACTGTGCATGCAGCGGCTCGCATCCTTGCCGGGCGCCGTAGAGCGATGCGTTGACGTCGAGGTGCCAGTCGTACATCTGTCCGCGTAGTGATGTCCAGGGGTTCTGTGTTTTCCATACGAGTATGCCGGTGTACCAATCCCAGAGGTGCGATGCCCAGCCTTCCATGAAGGAGCGGTACTGGTCGTAGTTGACGGCCTGGGCGTAGCGGCAGTAGGTTTCGATGTTGTCGACGGGGCCGTATCGTTCGAGATGATTGCCGTATCCCAGGTCTTTGTGGTAAGCCCATGCTGCGCTGCGGCTGCGTCCTTGCCGGGGGAATTGTGCGAGCTCGTCGGGGGTCATCATTTCGCGCATTGATTCTATTTCGGGCGAGCCTACGGAGCCTGCTTCGGGATTGAAGGGCGTGGAGCGGAAGCTGAAGAACCATTCCGGCTCCTGTATGCCGTAGGGGCCGTCGCCTACGCCTCCTATGGTGTTTCGGGTGAAGATGGTGTCGGTGGAATAGGATGCGAAGAGTCGTCCGGGATCGAGGCGCGGGAAGAGCTCGGTTCGGAGGCGTGCGTCTATGTCGGCGGCTAATGGCCATTCGTTTGCTCCGCACCAGAGGGCGAGGCTGGGATGGTTTCGTATCATCTTCACCTGGTCTTCGACGGATGCGAGGAAGAGGTCGTGGTTGTCGGGATATTCCCATCGCCTCTCGCGCGAGTCGGCTTTGGTCTGGTCGTTCCAGGCTCCGTTGCAGTCGCCGCTTCCCCAGAGGTCTTGGAAGACGAGGATGCCGTACTCGTCGCAGGCGTCGTAAAATTCGGGCCGTTCGAGCAGGGCTCCTCCCCAGATGCGTATCATGCGCATGTTCATCTCGGCGTGGAAGCGTACTTCGGCTCTGTACCGTTCGGGCGATAGCCTCAGCAGCCAGTCTGATGCTATGTAGTTGCCTCCGGTGATATAGATGGGCTGCCCGTTGACGAAGAATCGCCGGCCTCCCGTTACGGGGCATTTATCGCCGGAGATTTCTCTTATGCCGTAGCGCAGGCTCTGGCTGTCGGAGATGCGTCCTCCGGCTTCGAACCATATCCTGAGGTCGTAGAGCGGCTGCTTGCCCAAGTCGCCTGCTATGCCGTTGGGCCACCAGAGGCGCGGGTTGGCTATGGCTATTTCGCGCACGGACAGGCTTCGCTTCTCGCCTGCGGCAAGTGTGACGGGGAGGGCTATGCGTGTGCCGTTGGTTTCGCAGATGAGCGATCCGCTCCTGGGCGCGGCGGCTGTGTTCTCGAGCTCGGCTGATATATTAAGGTATGCCTCTTTTTGTTTGCCTGATGTTTGCCTGATGCCCGGCACTCGTGTGCTGACGTAGGGATGCTGCACGCGGACGTCGCCCGTGACGGTTAGGGATACTTCGTCCCAGATGCCGGTATTGCGGTCGCGCACGGGCTGAATCCAGTCCCATCCGGGCGTGAACTGCATGGTGACGTTGCGGGCTATGCGTCCGTCGCCTCCCTGTCCGCCGTTGGGATTGCCGTAAGGATTGGGGGGATATACAATGACGGCGAGCGTATTGGAATCTTTCAGCCATGGCGTTATCTCGTAGCTTTTGCGCAGGAACATGCCCTCGTGGGTGGTGGGGTTGAGGCGCTTGCCGTTCAGGAATATCTCTGCTCTGTAATTGATGCCGCGGAAGTTGAGCCATAGCTTGCGGCCTTCGGGCAGCGGCGTATCGAGGCGGAACTGCCTTACGAACCAGAAGGTATAGAAGTCGGCTCCGGTCTCATGTATGTCGGGTATGAGGTTATTGTTCAGGCTTACTTCGGGCGGCGGGAAGATGCCGTTGTTGAGCAGTGTGGTGAGGACGGTTCCGGGAACGGTAGCCTTCATCCATCCGCTGCTGTTGAAGGGCTGTGCGCTGAGTGTGTTGCCGTCGGCTTTGATTTCGTTGGCCCGTCTGGCGAGCCATCCTTCGTTGAGCAGGGTCTTTGCTCCGGCTTCGGGCAGCGATATGCTGCCTGCGGATTGCGCCGCTGCCGCTGTGCAGACGGCTATGGCGAGTATGATTGTCTTTATTGTCTTGTTCATGTTGTTGTTGTTTTTATAGCTGTTTAGGGGAACTCCTACTAATTGATTTTTCTGCGTTACGCTCGGTCGGCAAAATGCTCATGTACTAAAGTACACTCCGCTTTTGCCTCCCTCACAAGCCTTGAAAAATCTAATTATTAGAAGTTCCCTAACCGGAAGCTCTACTAATTGCTTTTTCCTTATTCTTGACCGCCTTTCAGGGCAGCTTCCAAGCCTTCCTGAGCTGCTTCGTGATCGGCATCTAATTCCAGGGCTTTGCGGAATGACTTGATCGCCTCATCGTATTGTCCGACGGCATAGTATACCTGCCCCAGATTGTTGTGCGCATCGGCGTTGTCGGGGCTCATATCCGCGTACTTGCGCAAGGCCTCGAGGGCTTCGTCGTGCCGCTGGAGTATGTAGTAGTCGTATCCGAGGTAGAGGTATCCGTAGGCGAAGTCCGGGTCTACCGTCACCGACTGCCTGTACGACTCAATAGCCCTCTCGTAGTCTTCGAGCTTGTCGTAGAGCACTCCCATGAAGTAGTGCGTATCGGGGCCTTGCGGGTCGAGGCGGACGGCTTCGCGGAACACCTCCACGGCCTTCTCGTAATCCTCCTCCAGATAGTAAACGAAGCCCAGGTTCTTGTGTCCGGTAGGATTCTCCGGCTCTATCTCTATCATCTTCCTGAAGGCGGCTTCGGCTTCGCGATAGTTCTTCTCCGACTCGTAGAGGCTTCCAAGGCTTTCGTATGCGGCGAGGCTGTTAGGATCGACTTCGATAGCTTTCCGATAGGCGTCGGCGGCCTGCTGCGTATCCCCCATGAAGACGTACATGTCGCCCAGGTTCAGATGAGCCTCCGGATAGTCGGGCCGTGCGGCGATAGCCTTCCGATATGACTTTATCGCTTCCGAATAATTGCTGTCGTTCTCATGCTTCAGCCCTTGGCGGTAGGCCTTCTCGGCCGCGTCGCCGCAAGAGGTCAGGCAGAGTGCCGTGATTGCTACAATAAGGGCCCCGGCAGAGAGCTTGTTCTGCCGGGGCTTATTAGGTGTACAGATAGTGTTTGCGTTCGAATTCATCTGCTGAAGGGGGCATTTAGATGGTGTTGCAGCAGGCGCTCGAGCCGGTGCGTGCGTCGCTCAGGGATACGAGTGATTCGGCTCGCAGAGGCGAGAAGCGTTCGGCGCCTTCCTTGCGGATGCCTACGCCTCCGTTGCTCCAGTTGGATGGCCAGCCTCCGATGATATGACCAAGGAAGACGACCTTGATCTCGTGATAGCCGGCGGCGAGGGCAACGGACTTGTCGCGGCGGGAGAAGCGCTTGACTTCGCCTGCATTGCTTACGATGAGCTTGCCGTCTATCCATACCTCCTCGTTATCGCTGGCCACATAGTAGACGCCGTCCTCCGGTATGCTGACGAATCCGGTGGCAATGGCGGCGTACTGCCTGAAGTTGCGCATGGAGTTGCTGTACGGCTCAAGGTGGCTTATCTCTTCTAAGCGCTGTATCCTGCGTTCCTGCCAGTCGGTGATGTCTTTCAGCTGCTCCGTGCCGGTGTATTCGCCGTAGGTTACTTTGAGCAGTAGGCCGGGAACCGTCTGTGCGAGCTGCTGAGCCGGAGCGTACTCCTGCTTCTCGACGGTGATGCTGCGCGTGGGGCTCATACGGCCGGAGGGCAGCACGGAGCGGATCTTGAGCGTGGCGTTGGCGGTGAAAGTAAGCGGCCCGACGTATTCCGTGGACTGCGGAACCGGCTCGGAGCCGTTAGTGGTGTATACCATGCGAACGGGGCGGGTGGTCTTGAACTCAAGGCGGGCGGAGTCGGTGAAGGCAACGAAGTTGCAGGATCCTCCGGGCTGCTCCGGCTGCGGTATATGATAGTTGATGCCATGCCCGTCGAGGCGCACCAAGGCATTGTCGAGCCTGCGCTCAAAGTCCTTGTAGTCCTTCTTCTCGGCCGGCAGCCATCCTGTTTCGGCAACGGCAAGGGCGCTCGGATAGAGGCGGTACTCCATCAGCTCGGTGGTATAAAGGTATTCCGTCCAGAGGTTGCACTGCACTCCGAGGATATGATGAGCCATGTTGATAGCCACCAAAGTATCCGGCGTAGGATTGTACTTATATACATTGCCCAGGATGTTATACCCGCCGATAGCCACCGGTTCGATCTTGAAGTCGCCCTGGAACTGGTCTATGTACATGCCGTTGTTGCGGCCGGGAGTCATTATCACGTCGTGATCCAGAGTTGCTGCGGCTATGCCTCCTTCTTCGCCCCGCCAGGACATGACGGTTGCCGACGGAGCCAGGCCTCCTTCCAGTATCTCATCCCAGCCTATCATACGCTTGCCGTAGGAGGCGAGGACTTTCTCCATCCGCTGCACGAACCAGCTCTGGAGGCGCTCCTCAGCTGTGTGAGTAGCATCGGCCTTCAGTCCCTCCTTGCGTATGCGTTCCTGGCAGAGGGGGCATGCCTTCCAGCTCGTCTTCGGGCATTCATCTCCTCCTATATGGAAGTATTCCGAGGGGAAGAGGGGGATAACCTCGGCAAGCACGTTCTCGAGGAACTCGAAGGTAGACTCCTTGCCGGCGCATAGCACCACGTCCTCCACTCCCCAGACGAACCTGGGCGTGGTGGGCTCGCCTGTGCAGGACAGTTCGGGATAGGCGGCTATGGCGGCCAGCTCATGACCCGGCAGCTCCACTTCGGGGATGATGGTGATGAAGCGCTCGGCCGCATAGGCCACTATGTCCCTGATCTCTTCCTGCGTATAGAATCCCTCGCCGTTGGGGCCCTTCGAGCCTATCTCCGTCAGCTTAGGATATTGCTTGATCTCTATGCGCCATGCCTGGTCTTCGGTGAGGTGCCAGTGCATGCGGTTGATCTTGAAGAGGGCCAGTACGTCGAGCTGCTTCTTCATGAAGTCGACAGGCATGAAGTGCCGGCAGGCGTCGAGCATCACGCCGCGGTAGCCGTACCTCGGCTCGTCCTTGATGGATACGGCCGGCGCCCGCCAGGCTATGCCCTTCACCTCCGTGGGGCTCTCAACCTCGGCCGGCAGGAGCTGGAGGAAGCTTTGCATGCCGTAGAACAGTCCCTGCGGAGTTTTGGCGGCTACGGTAACAGCCTGCGGCGATACCTCCAGCTCGTAGCCTTCGTTGTTGAGGGCCAGAGCCGGGTCGATAACCAGCCGTATGCTTCCGGGGGCATCGGCTTCCTGCACGGCAAGGCTGTATCCTGTCGAGGCCTTCAGCTTGGCGGCAAAGAAGCCGGCAAGGGTACGGGCCTCCGGCGAAGCGGCGCAGAACAGGGTCGACGAGCTGAGCGTGAAGCTTCCCTCGTTCTGTACCATACTGACCGGAGCCGGGATGATGTTTATACCTTCATTGTAGGTTTTCGTTCCCGGCCCGGCGCAGGAAGCGGATAATAAGAGCAGCGCTGCGTAAGCGCAGAGGGCAATTTGTTTTTTCATACTTATATATATTTTATGTGAATTGTTTGAGCACTTCAAGGATAAAGAAGAGGATAGTATCGGTATGGCCGGAGGCTGCCATTTTGAGCTCGACCTTTGCTCCGAGCTCCGTGAATGACTGATAAGCTTTCTCGGCGCATGCCGGCGGCACCGTAGCGTCTGTTCGTCCGTGGATGAGCGTCAGCGGGGCGTTGGGCTTCCACCCCACGAGGCTGTTGGCCTCCAGCGAAGCATATAGCTTGGCCACGTCGGCATTGGCTTCCCCGGCAAACAGGGCCGGCGACAGGAAGTCGTTGCCTATCCGCTCGTGGATTTCGCCAATGGTCAGCTCCTTGCCGAAGATCCATTCCCGGTATGAATTGAGGAGTGGGGCGAGGAAGAACTGCGAGTAGTCGAGCTGGAGGCTGTCGCCATAGTCCAGCCCCAGTATAACCATAGGAATGAAAGGCGACGGCTCTATCTGTTTCTCTTTCACTTGGTCGAAGATAAGCGTCAGGTCATACGGCCCTCCTCCGGCCATAACGCTGCGGATGCTTATCTCGTCGGTATATTCCGTCTCGGCCAGCTTCTGTACGGCCAGCGCCGCCGATCCTCCCTGCGAGTATCCCATCACGTGCAGCTCCTTGCTCGGCAGCGGCTCTCCGAGCATCGCCATGTAATCCCGCACGGCAAAATACATGTCGATGCAGGCCGAGGCAGTGAGCCCGGCATGCAGGTAGGGGTGCGGCAAATCCTTGGAGGCGCCGTAGCCTATATAGTCCGGCGATACAACCATATAGCCGGCCAGCGCAAGCAGCGACATCCAGTCGGTCATCATCTCCGACGGAGCCTCCCGCGACGCCCCTATGGTGCCGTGCCCGGCAAGAATCACTCCGCGAATATCTTCGGACGCGGGACGGGCCACAATGCCGGATGCTATGATTTTCTTCCCGGCCGGATCAGCGGTGTAATACCTTATGGCATCCACCCGGACGTCGGCCAGCTTGTTGCCGGCCGTCATCGTAAACAGTAAGGCCAGATATTCGTTCCCTATGGTCTTCACTAAGAAGTCTGCGCCTGTGCCGGTAGCAGAATCTGTGACCGATACGAAATAGGGGCTCTCTTCCGGCTCTATAACAGGCGGGTCAATAGTCGGGCTGCCCGAACAGGCCGCGAGTATGACGGCTATAATAGCCGTAAAGAGGTTGCTGATTTTGTTCATATACATATTTTGTTTGAGCAGGCAAATATAAGATTTTGGGACGACATCCCCGCCCGCCCAAGCGGGGCTCCCGACGGCTGTGTGTTTTTGTAGAGACGCGATGCATCGAGGGCACTGAAAAAGTCGCCTTAAGATTTCATCCATTGTAAAGGGTATATTCGATATAAGATATTTGGATATACAGCTTATTGTTGTATTTTAGCGTCCCTAAACAAAAACATAA
>JAITGS010000056.1 GCA_031280435.1 Tannerellaceae bacterium
CTGAAGCTATACCGGGGCAACAGCCCTGCAATCCGAAGGGGAGCGTCACGGCAAGCGGCGCTCCCCTTCCCGTTTCATCCCCGCCGGCCCACCGATAAACTCACTTGAGCCAGGGAAAAGTTTTGGAGCCACCGATAAACTCAGTTGAGCCCGGAAAAACGATTTGGAGCCACCGATAAACTCACTTGAGCCAGGGAAAAGTTTTGGAGCCACCGATAAACTCGGTTGAGCCAGGGAAAAGTTTTGGAGCCACCGATAAACTCACTTGAGCCCCAAAAAACGATTTGGGCCCACCGATAAACTCAGTTGAGCCCAAAAAAACGATTTGGAGCCACCGATAAACTAGGTTGAGGCAAAACAGGCCTTTTTGGGGCACTTTGAGCTTATCGCTGATGAAAAAAAAGGGTTTTGAGAGGAAGCCGGTCTCTCATTCGGCCCAAAAAACTTTTTTTGGCGACAATGTGGCAGCCCGATTAGCCCCAAAAAAAATTTTGAGGACAATGTGGCATATCATTTCTTCCAAAAAAATGATTTTGCCTCAATCTAGTTTATCGGTGGCTCCAAATCGTTTTTTGGGGCCCACCGATAAACTCACTTGAGCCCCCAAAAAGATTTGGGCCCACCGATAAACTCACTTGAGGCGGAAAAAAATCTCTCTCAACCGAGAGACCACAGTGTTGTGGGCGCCGGCCACCTACTTGATATAGGGCGAGATGTAGTAATACACGTCTTTCGAGGGGCTGCTCTCGATGTGATAGCGGTCGGAGGCAGTGATTCGGAAGGTATAGCCTTGCTCAATATCCGTAGATATATCGAAGCGGGCCTCCTGCCTGCGCAGGCCGGTAGCGAGAATATTCACCGGATTTTCAGTGTCTACCCACGGGCCGGGCGATGCATAAACCGTGAACGAAGCCGGCTCGGCCTGACTTGAGGCCGAAACCTCCCAGGCGAGGCGGATTTGGTTCCCCTCAACCGATACCGACAGGTTAAGGGGCGCCGGAGGCCTCTCGTCGCTCAGCCATGACAGCGGAGGGAGCAGGGCCGGGTAGCGGAAGTAGTGATTCTGGAGGCTGTCGCGTATCCCCTTGGCGTTGCGGAATATCTGGGCGCCGCGGAAGAAGGCTATGCCGTCGGCGTTCACCGCCCTCAGGTAGTTTATCTGCCGGCTTATCTCGTCGGCCGGCCAGTTGTCCGGCGGCAGCATGCGATAGGGCGCGAGGCCGGCCACAAAGTGCCGGTTCGACTTGTACTGCATCCAGTTTTTCACGAAGGGATAGAAGAACATATCCTTGAAGTACAGCATGGGGGCCACGAAATCGTGAATCTCGTCGTGCAGCCACCTTTGCGCATCCTGATAAACCGACAGCCCCGTTTGTCCGGCATTGGGCACTATATTGATGCGGCTATATTTTCCGAGCGGCGAGCTGCTCACCTGAATCCAGGGCTTTTGGCTCTTCACCATGTGATATATCCTCTCGACCGTGCGGTAGATGTTGTCCTCCCGCCACTCGCGCAGGCTTTTCGAGCGTCCGTAGCGCGAGTAGGTTGCGGCATCGGGGAATCCGTCGGCCAGGTCGGGGTAGCGGATGTAGTCGAAGTGTACGCCGTCAACATCATAGCCTTCGATGAGCTCCTCCACCAGCTCGTACAGGTAGTCGGACGTGCCGGGCAGGCCGGGATCCATGTACCACTCGCCGTTGTAGAGCTTGCAGAGGTCGGGGCGCTGTCGCGGCACCGATCGGCGATTGCGTCCGGCAGCGGCAGCCGTTCCTACCGGATAGGTGACAATCCATGCGTGGCACTCTAAGTTGCGCTTATGACATTCGTCTATGGCGAAGGCCAGCGGATCGTATCCCGGATTGCCTCCGAGCCTGCCCGTGAATACGCTGTTGAAGGGCTCTATGGCCGAGGGGTAGATGAGGTCGCCTCTGAGCCTCACCTGGAGGAAGACGGTGTTGAAGTTGCAGCTCCTGAGCATGTCGAGCTTGTCGCAGAGCTCCTGTTGCTGCTGCCTGCGGCCCGATTCGTTCACAGCGGGGCGCGTAGGCCAGTCCATGCCGTAGATGGTGGCCATCCAAACCGCGCGCATCTCCCTTTTGGGATAATCGGCGGCTTGCAGATGCAAAGACAGGAGTAGGAGGCTTAAAAGGGAAAGCAATCTCATGCGTCTATACGCTGAGCAGATAACGATCGGCCTCTATTGCGGCCTTGCAGCCGGAGGCAGCGGCCGTGATGGCCTGGCGATAGCGTGAGTCGGCCACGTCGCCGGCCGCAAAGACGCCGGGGAGGCAGGTGCGGGGGCTGTCGGCTTCGGTTATGATGTAGCCGGCCTCGTCGGTGGCGAGCCACTCGCGGAAGATCCCGGAGTTGGGCGTATGGCCTATGGCAAGGAAGAAGCCGTCGACGGCTATGCTTACCTCCTCCGCGTCGGGCATCCCTTGGCGCTTAACGAGGCGGGCTCCCTCCAGCGCATGCTCGCCGAACAGGCCTACGGTGTTATGCTCGAACAGTATTTCTATCCTCGGATTATGAAAGACCCTATCTTGCATCACCATCGAGGCCCTCAGCCGGTTTTTGCGTACAATCATATATACTTTCGAAGCCAGCGACGCAAGGTAGATGGCTTCTTCGCAGGCCGTATCTCCTCCGCCTACAACTGCAACCACCTTCTTGCGGTAGAAGAAGCCGTCGCAGGTGGCGCAGGCCGATACGCCGCTGCCGGCGTACTTCTGTTCGTCGGGCAGGCCGAGGTACTTCGCCGAGGCGCCCGTTGCTATTATGAGGGTATCGGCCTCCATCGTCAGGCTTTCGTTGATAATGACGCGATAGGGAGCTTGCGAGAGGTCGGCTCCGGTAGCTATTCCGGCACGCAGATCGGCTCCGAGGCGGCTTGCCTGCTGCCTCAGGTTGTCCATCAGCTGTATGCCCATGATTGGATCGGGATGGCCCGGGAAGTTCTCCACGTGGCTTGTGATTGTAAGCTGTCCGCCCGGCTGCATTCCTTCGTAGAGTACGGGCGAAAGATTTGCGCGGGTGGCGTAGATGGCGGCGGTGTATCCCGCCGGGCCGGAACCTATGATGAGGCAACGGACCCTTTCGTTCGTTGTTGTGTTCATGATTTTAATGTGTTTGATGTGAATTATAGTTTTAACGCAGGTCTATGACTTCCGCTCCGGGATACTTTCCTTCGGGGAAGGCGAAGAAGCCGTCGGGGCGCGACAGTCCCGTTTGCAGGTTAGCGATGCGTATGGCGCTGTATGTTCCGTTCTTCATGCTGATGCGGATATAAGATGGGAGGCTGCCGGCCTTGTCGATTTGCAGCTCTATGCCGGCAATGTCCGACTTGCCCGTGGGCTTGAGCTCAACCTGATGGATCATGCGTCCGCTGCGGCCCGTTGCCTCGCCCCCGTACTCGGCCTTGAAGCCCTTTCGGTAGTCGCGGATGAGGACGGCCGGATTGGTGAGCCGCAGCTCCTCCCCTTCGGGAGTGCTGATGTTCACCTCGTTCGCCTCCGTCAGGTAAACCCATTGAGTGAGGCCGTCGTACCAGGTAAGTATGCCCGGCGTGGCCAGGGTGAACTTGTCTCCCTGCATGTTTATTATCCCCTCGGCCGATTCGGTGGTCGCTCCGGTCTGGGTTTGTATGCTGAAGGTGGCGGAGATGCCTTTGGCGTCGCGATAGGCCTTGGCCGACTTTTCGAGGATAGCGTCCGCCGACGTTTGTGCCGCAACAGGGATGGCCTGAAGCGCGAGTGCTACATATATATATAATGTAAGTTTCATACGAAAGGAAGTTGATGCTTATTTGAGGTTCTTCAGAATATATTCGAGCGAAACTAAGTCCTGGATCAGTACCTGACGCCCCTTGCTGCCGTCGGTGGGGCCGACTATGCCCGTAGCTTCAAGCTGATCGCTGATACGTCCCGCGCGGTTGTATCCGATGTTGAATTTGCGTTGTATGAACGATGTAGAGCCCTGCTGGTCTACCACTACGGCACGGGCAATCTCCTCGAAGAGCGGATCCTTGCGCGAGAGGTCAACCGAAACATCGCCGCCTCCGCCTCCGCCTTCCAGGGCGTATTCCGGAAGCTCAAAGGCCGTGGCATAACCCGTCTGCCGTCCAATGTATTCCGATATGGACTCCACCTCAGGCGTATCCACAAAGGCGCATTGCACACGTATCAGGTCGTTCCCCTGAGAGAACAGCATATCGCCCCGGCCTATCAGGCGGTTCGCCCCGGGCTGGTCGAGTATGGTGCGGGAGTCTATCATGGACGATACCCTGAAGGCCAGCCTTGCGGGGAAGTTGGCCTTTATCGTTCCGGTAATGATGTTGGTAGATGGGCGCTGGGTTGCTATCACCATGTGCAGACCCACGGCCCGCGCTTTCTGCGCAATCCTCGCTATGGGCAGCTCTATCTCTTTCCCGGACGTCATTATCAAATCGCCGAACTCATCAATGATAACCACGATGTAGGGCATGTACCTGTGGCCCTTAAGGGGGTTGAGCCGGCGGTGAATGAACTTGTCGTTGTACTGTTTGATGTCTCTCACGTGCGCCTGCATCAGCAGGTCGTATCTGTCGTCCATCTCCTTGCACAGCGAGTTGAGCGTCTGAATCACCTTGGACGGATCCGTTATAATGGCCTTATCCCCTTCCGGAAGTTTGGCCAGATAGTGCTTCTCAATGCGTCCGTAGATATTAAATTCAACCATCTTGGGGTCGACAAGCACAAACTTCAGTTCCGCAGGATGCTTTTTATACAGCAGCGAGGTAATAAGCGCGTTCAGCCCAACCGATTTCCCCTGGCCCGTAGCCCCGGCCACCAGCAGGTGAGGCATCTTGCAGAGGTCGAACATAAAGATCTCGTTCGTGATGGTCTTACCCAGGGCAACCGGCAGGTCGTACTTACATTCAACATACTTGCGCGAGGAGATGATGGACTGCATCGAAACGATCTGAGGATCTTTGTTAGGCACCTCAATCCCAATCGTACCCTTGCCGGGCATAGGCGCTATGATACGTATGCCCAGCGCCTCCAGGTTGAGAGCAATATCATCCTCCAGGTTCTTTATTTTGGCAATCCGGACGCCAACATCGGGCACCACCTCGTACAGCGTAATCGTAGGGCCCACCGTCGCCTTGATAGAAGCTATGCTTATGCCGAAGTTCTCCAGGGTTTGCTTGATGCGGCGCTGGTTTGCTATCTGTTCGTCGAAATCCACCTGCTTGTCCGGCGATTCGTACTTCTGGAGCAGGTCGAGCGTAGGGTTGCGGTAGGCCGAGAGGTCGAGCTTGGGGTCGTAGTCCTCCAGGTCGAGCTCCGGCACGAAATCATCCTCGCCAATCTCTTCCGCAGCAGCCTCATCCTGAAACGCAGGAGGCTCCGGCACGTAGGTTTCCTCATCAGGCGCAATGCTTATAACAAATTCCTCGGAGGGCGAAGCAGCATCCTCCGGCGGCGGAGCCGATGCGGTGATGAGTGGCGCCGGCCGTCGCCGCATCGGAGGCTCCACGTCGGCGGCCTCCTCCTGTGGCTCCTCATCATCCTCATCCTCATCCGCAGCAGGACGTCTTAAAAAGCCGAAGGAGAAATTAGGCCGCCTCATCAGGCCCAATAAAAAAGGAAGGGTGCGGGAGCTGGTCAGTATGGAGATGATTAGGAATACTCCCAGCAACATTAATAACATTCCCGGCACCCCTATATTGCTGACAATGACGTCTGCTATGTACTGCCCGTGCAATCCTCCGGGATTGAGGAAAAAGCCGGGCCGTGCGAAAAAGAATCCGAGGAAAACGGAGCCCCACAGCAGCCATGAGGCGCTGAACAGGAATCGCTTGAGGATGGAAATGCCCCTCACATGCATCAGCCTGGCCGCAACGGAGCCCATGAAGAACAGCAGCATTACCGACGGGATTCCGAACATGCGGTTCACGAGCAGGTTTGCCAGGTAGGCTCCCCTGACGCCCGCCCAGTTCTGCACCACAGCCTCCCGTCCGACTTTCATGTCGCCCATACGCTCCAGTGCAAGCTCCTTAAGCGACACATTTTCGATCTTGCTCTGGTCGGCCGCTCCCGAAAAGAAAAAGGAAATGATTGCGCAACCCATGTACATGGTAATGAAGGCTAAAATCAGCCCGCAAACGAACTGCGTCCTGTAATTCCCGAAAAATTCCGCCATGGAGCGGAACATTCCTGCCTTCTCATTATTCTGTTTTTTTGTTGCTCGTTTCGACATACGCTTCATTAAAATATGGCGCAAAGATAATCAATTGCGATATACTTATAGCGAGCCGCCAACAGAGGCATGCGGCGAATCGGCATTTGCCTAATAAAAAGCCGCGGAAGGCGTTTGTGAATGAGGCTACGCTCAAAAAGCAGGGTCGGAAGGTGTTTGTGAATGAGGCTACGCTCAAAAAACAGGGTCGGAAGGCGTCTGTGAATGAGGCTACGCTCACAAAGCAGGTCATTCCCGCGAAGGCGGGAATCTCCGATCGAGATCTGGGACGATTGTATGTGTTTTCGTGTGACACAACTACAAACGTAACCGTTTTTCGATCGGAGATTCCCGCCTTCGCGGGAATGACCCGTTTTTTGAGCGTAACCTGCTTCATGAATACCCCCTTTTTCCTATGAATATACCAAACATAGTCCTATGTTTGCCTCAATTTTTTGGGAATGTACCAAACATAGGACTATGTTGACCTTATTTTCTTTTGGATGACCAAAACATAGGACTATGTTGACTTCATTTTTTCTGGGATAACCAAAACATAGTCCTATGTTTGGCCCGTTTTCCTTTTGATGATATAAACATAGGACTATGTTTGGCCCGTTTTTCTTTTGGGGATATGAACATAGGACTATGTTTGGCCCAAATTCTTTTGAAAGATATGAACATAGGGCTATGTTTTGTTGAATACTTTTTTTGAGATGTCCGGGCTTTACAGGGCGATATTCAATGGAAAAGCTTTTTCTTTGTTGCCGTATAACAAACCGTATAATTATAAGTGAAAGATGGAAAACAAGATTATGCAGCACAAGTACATTCTGTATTTATTGTCGGTGGCGCAGGCGGTTGAGTTTCATGTGGAAACGACGGACCTGATCCGGGACGATGTTGCCTTGGTTGAGCAGATGACGGACCTTATGGCGGACTACGAAGCCGCTACTCAGGCTCTGGAGGAGGCCTTCGGGGATAGCCGGAAGTCCTTCGAAACCGAATTTATAGCCGGCAGCGACGTATCGCGCGACGCCATATCGGCAGAAATAATTCGCCGGGTCAACTTTGTGCACAGCAATCCTACGGACGAGGCTGAGCGGGAGGCTGCGCGGCTGCTTAAGTTCGAGATAGACAAGTATAACTCCGTCATCCGCCACGGTTACACGGAGGAGACGCTCGGACTGTTCCACCTTATCATAGACCTGCGCAAGCATCCCGATGCGCTGAACCTGCTTGGCATAGAGCAGCTTCTGCTCAGGCTTGAGGCCGCCAACAATGCCTTCGAGCAGCAGTATCTGATACGTACGGTGGCCCTTGAGGCCAAGCGCGAGCGCACGCCGGTGGGCAAGCTGGCGCTCAAAGCCAACAAGTCGTTCGAGCAGATATGCATATCGGCCGCGGGGCTCATCATTTCGCGTCCGACGGACGAGGTGAAAGCCGCGCTAACGTCCGTCATCTCCCACATCAACGGCCAGATACACGATTATACCACCATTGTGCACCGGCACAGCGGCGTCCTGGCCAGCCGGCGCAAGAAAAAGCAGGAGGCGGCCCAAAAGGCGAAAGAGGACGGCAAGCCGGAAAAAAAATAGATGTTAAGGTAGGAGGTTATAAGCCCCAAAGCAGTTTCGCGAATATTTTGCCGGGCCGGCTTTTTATTTCTGAGGGAATAGCCATATATTTGCGGCTGTTGATGCGGTTTTCCGCTATATGGGAGGAGGAAAATTTATATAACCCAAATATCAAAAACATTATAAGTATATAAACAATGAGAAGCTTTGCAAGCGATAACAATTCGGGCGTACATCCACAGGTGATGGAGGCAATCATTAGCGCCAACGTGGGCCATGCGGTGGGCTATGGCGACGATTCCTGGACGAAATTGGCGGTTGGGCTGCTTGAGGAAACCTTCGGCGGCGCCTCGGCGGAGGCCTTCATAGTGTTCAACGGCACCGGAGCCAACTCGGTTGCCCTTCAGGCGGTAACGCAGTCCTTCAACAGTATACTGTGCAGCACAACGGCGCACATCTTTGTGGACGAATGCGGCGCGCCGGTGCGAATGAGCGGCTGCATGGCCATCCCTATTCCTACAACGAATGGCAAGCTGACCACGGATCAGGTGCTTCCCTACCTGAAGAACTACGACGTCTGTCATCATTCGCAGCCCGCAGTTCTGTACATATCGCAGGTGACCGAGCTCGGCACGGTTTATACCGTAGAGGAGATAAAATCGCTCGCCGATCTGCTGCACTGGCACGGGATGTACCTTCACATGGACTGCGCCCGCATAGCTAACGCCTGCGCTAAGCTTAAGGTGTCGCCGGCCGACCTCACCGTGAAGGCAGGGGCCGATATAATAAGCTTCGGCGGCACCAAGAACGGCATGATGATGGGCGAGGCGGTCATCTCTTTCCGCCCTAAAATCAGCGCAAACCTTAAGTACTACCGCAAGCAGTCGGCCCAGCTGGCATCGAAGATGAGGTACCTCTCGGCCCAGTTCATTCCGTACCTGACGAACGATTTGTGGCTCCGCAATGCCGCCAATGCCAACGCAAAGGCCGCCCGCCTGGCCGCGGTTCTGAAGGATTTGCCCGGCATAAGCTTCACGCAGGAAACGGAAACCAACCAGCTGTTTTTCACCATGCCGAGGGAGGCCGCACAAAGGCTGGCCGAGCGCTATTTCTTTTACTACTGGAACGAGGACGAGGCCGAAGTCAGGTTGGTGACCTCATGGGATACCACAGACGAGGACGTTGACGAGCTGGCGGACTACATGCGGGAGCTGTTGCTGCCCGCCTGAAATCAATCGAACACATACACATATTATATATATACAACCTGAAAAAAATCATGAAGAACATCAGAGGCAAAATCATTGCCGCCACTTTCATCCTTATGCTTTCCGTACCCTTCGGAGCCCAATCGCAATGGAAGTACCTCCCGGAGCGGCAGGCCGTACCTCCTCATCCGCGCATCCTGCTGAAGGCGGGCGAGGAGCAGGCCCTGAAGAATAACATTGCCGCCGACCCGACCTGGGCGGCCGTCCATCAGCTTGTAATCAACGAAGCCGACAGGATGCTGGGACTGCCGGAGCTTAAAAGGGAGCAGATAGGGCGCCGCCTGCTGTCTGTTTCACGCGAGGCCATACGCCGCCTGTTCTACCTTTCCTACGCCTGCCGCATGACGGACAGTGAGGCCTACGTGCGCAAGGCCGAGCGGGAGATGCTGGCCATAGCATCCTTCACGGACTGGAACCCCTCGCACTTCCTTGACGTTGCGGAGATGACGATGGCCTTGTCCATAGGCTACGACTGGCTGTACGCCAAGCTGTCGGAGCCCACCCGGCAGCGAGTGGCCTTAGCCATATTCACGAAGGGTATAGATCCGTCTATGAACAACAAGAACGCCTGGTACAAAACGGCCACTCACAACTGGAATCAGGTATGCAATGCCGGGATAGCCTTCGGAGCCATCGCCTTGATGGACAACATGCCGGAGCTGAGCAACAGCATCATAGACGCGGCCCTTGAGAGCATACAGCTTCCCATGAAAGACTACGAACCGGACGGCGCCTACCCCGAAGGTTTCGGCTACTGGGACTACGGCACCAGCTTCAACGTCATGTTCCTGAGCGCCGTCGAGAAATTGTACGGCACCGACTTCATACTCGGCAAGAATCCTTCGTTCCTGAAGACAGGCGAGTACAGGCTGAACATGGCCGGGCCCGGCTACAAGTCGTTCAATTATAGCGACAATGGTCTGAACGGCGGACTGAACGCTGCCATGTTCTGGTTTGCCTCCAAAACCAAGAATCCGACCCTTCTGTGGACGGAGAAGCATTACCTGTCGAAAGAAATACGCACGACCGACAGGCTTTTGCCCGCAATCCTTTTGTGGGGGAGCCACATCCGCATCAGCGAGGTTCAGCCTCCGGAGAATTTAATCTGGACGGGCACGGGCGTGACTCCCGTAGCGCTGATGCGAACCTCGTGGACGCAGCCCGGAGCCATTTACGTTGGCTTTAAGGGCGGCACGGCATCGAGTAACCATGCCCACATGGACGCGGGCTCGTTCGTGATGGATGCCGACGGTGTTCGCTGGGCGTCGGACTTCGGCATGCAGGACTACAACTCGCTTGAGACCAAAGGGGTGGATCTGTGGAACCGATCGCAGTCATCCGATCGCTGGCGAGTGTTCCGCTACAACAATATGGCCCACAATACGCTGACGGTGAACAATGCGCTCCACGATGTGCAAGGATTCGCTTCGCTTATATCTACCTCCGGGCAGGTCGGCTTTATCAGTGCCGTGGCCGAGATGACGCCTGTGTACAAAGGCCAACTTGCGGCTGCAAAGCGGGGCGTAGCTATCCTCGACGGGCAATATGTGGCGGTGAAGGATGAGATCAGGACGCAGGGCGGGCAAGAAACCGTAGTGCGCTGGACTATGCTTACAACGGCTACGGTCAAAATCAGCGGCCGTAATAGCTTTGAGCTCCGGCAAGATGGCAAACGGCTGAAGCTTGAGGTAGCTGAGCCGGCGAAAGTCTCCCTCAAGACCTGGTCGACCGTATCGCCGAACGACTTCGACGCCGAGAACCCCGGCACGAGCCTGATCGGCTTCGAGGTGAGCCTCCCTCCGTCGACGGAGGCCACTCTGCTTGTGAAACTCATACCGCAAAGCGCCAAGCGGACGTCCGGCGCTGTGCCTCCGCTCTCGCAGTGGCCCAAATGATACGGTCTATGAAGCAGAAGATATTCGTTGGCCTTATATCGGCCGTAATGCTGAGCCTGAGCCTGTCGGTTTCGGCTCAAGGGAAGGGAAGCAACCCCGACATAGAGCTCCTGAGGAAGAAGTTTGCCGCAGAGCTGTTGCAGGCTCCGGTTAATGAGGCTGAGGTGCGCGATATGATGCGCGATATACGTCCGGACGGCACCTGGCCGGGGATAGACTATGCCGACACTGCCCGCACGGCCTTCCGGCATACCATTCACCTGTCCAACATGATTCGGATGAGCCGGGCCTACAAGCAAAAGGGCTCGCCGCTTGCCTCCGATAAGGAGCTGAAGAAGGCGATATACCTCGCCCTCGACCACTGGCTCCGCCACAATTACATCTGCGAGAACTGGTGGAACAACGAAATAGGTACGCCAAACGATCTGACCTCCGTACTGTATATAATGGACAGCGATTTGACCCGCGATCAGATAGAGAAAGCTTCGGCCATAGCCGGTCGGGCTCATATCGACGCATGGGGAGCCCGCCAGAGCGGCGACAGGATTAAAATCGCAGGGATACAGGCCAAGAACGCCGTGTTCAGCCGCAACCGGCCCCTGTTCGAGATGCTGGTGAAGGTTATTGAGAGCGAGATACGCATAGTGCCCTTCGCTCAGCGCGGACTGATGAGCGACATGAGCTTCCACCACCGCGACGACAAGGTGAACAACACGCTGTCGTACGGACTTGGATACGCCGAGTCCTTCGTGGAGTGGGCCGAGAAGCTGTCCGATACAAGATACCGCTTCTCTGAGGCGCCAATCAAGCTGCTGACGGACTATTACCTCGACGGCATCTGCAAGATGATGGTGTTCGGCAAGATTAATGATCCGGGAACGGCTAACCGCGACATCTCACGCTCGCGCGGAGGCGGTGGAGCCGGCTCGCTCATGCCTCGCCGCCTGATGAACATATCCGACTACCGCAAGGAGGAACTGAGGCAAGTGGCGGAGGCGCGCGAAGGTAAACCCTCGGAGGCAAGGCTGTTCGCAAGCTTCTTCTGGCAATCGGAGCACCTTGCCGTGCAGCGGGCGGACTGGTATGCCTCGGTGAGGATGTACTCGTCGAGGAATGCTAATATGGAGGAGCCGTACAACGGCGAGGGCCTCAAGAATCATCACCGCGGAGACGGAACCAACTACGTTTCGCTGTCGGGTAGGGAATATTACAGCATAACGCCGGTGTACGACTGGCAAAAGATTCCGGGAACAACCATAGTGCAGAAGGAGATGCTTCCGCCGGAGAATCAGATACAGAAGTACGGCCTGACGGACTATGCCGGCGCTGCAACCGACGGCCGATACGGAGCGGTTGGCTTTGATTTTATCAGTCCGCATGATCCCTTGAGGGCGCGTAAGGCCTGGTTCTTTTTCGACGATGAGTATGCCTGCTTAGGAGTGGGTATAAGCGCTCAGGCGGCACAGACGACGGTTACGACGGTGGATCAGCGGGCGAGCGAGGGGGCGGTTGCGATAGCCTCCGACTCTGATTTGCATATCATCAGGGCCGGCGAGCGCGAGCTGTCGTCTGCCGGATGGGTGCATCACGGCAATGTGGGGTATATTTTCCCCGAAGCCGGCAAGGTTCAGGTATCGAACGGGCGGCAAACGGGCAGCTGGTTCGACATTAACCGTCAGACGAGTACCTCTAAGGAGCAACTGTCGGCCGACGTATTCAAGCTGTGGATAGATCACGGCCCGCGGGTTCGTAACGGCAGCTATGCCTACGTGGTTATGCCCGCGGCGACGGCTGAGGAGACGAAGCAGGCCGCCGCATCGCCCAAGCTTGAGATACTGAGCAATACGCCGGCTCTCCAGGCTGTCTATCACAGGGAGCTCGGCATGGTGCAGGGCGTGTTCTATAAGCACGGGGAGATCAATGTGCCGGGCATGCATATAGCGGTTCACAGTCCGGCTATAATAGTGGCGCGGAGTACGGACAAGGCTATATTCATCAGCCTGTCCGACCCTACACGGAACCAGGACAGGATAGTGATAGACCTTAACGGGCAGTCGCTTACGGCGCCCTTGCCCGTCGGTGAATATGCAGGGCAAAGCCTTTCGCTGCAGATCAATAAATGAGAATAACTTCATCATATAAATTCAAATGAAAACATCAGTCACAATCATTGCACTTGCTATTCTTTTAGCCTCATGCACATCCAAAGAGCCTATGGGCAAGCTCATAGAAGACAGGCTTGCGCGCAGTATAGAACAGTATGAACTCATGGCCGCATCGCTTATGGACCAGCCCGACCGGCTTCCGCGCGACATCATGCCCGACGGCAAGCTGCGCACTACGGGGCCGTCCGATTGGGTGAGCGGCTTCCTGCCCGGTTCGCTCTGGTACCTGTACGAGTACAGCGAGCGTCCGGAGCTGTTGGACTATGCCGTTGACTACACCATGCGCCTTGTTGATCAGCAGCATAACCGCGGCACGCACGACCTGGGCTTCATGCTCTATTGCAGCTTCGGCAACGGGCTGCGACTTACGTCGGACACAGTGTTCCGGCGCATATTGCTCACCGGCGCCGAGTCGCTTGCGAGCAGGTATAATCCCCTCATAGGCTGCATCAAATCCTGGGATCATAACGGCGATAAGTGGCAGTTTCCGGTTATCATCGACAACATGATGAACCTGGAGTTCCTTATGTGGGCAGCCCGCGAGAGCGGCGCGAACGGCTACGAGGCCATCTGCCTGTCGCACTCGGACATGACCGCTAAGAACCACTTCCGCCCCGACTTTAGCTCCTATCATGTTATATCCTACGATACCATCACCGGACAGGTGGAGAAGAAGAACACGCACCAGGGATACGCCGACGAGTCGGCCTGGGCCCGCGGGCAGTCGTGGGGCCTGTACGGCTACGTGGTGATGTATCGCGAAACGCATGACGAGCGCTACCTGACCCTGGCCCGTAACATTGCATCTTTCCTGCTGTCGCATCCCAATCTGCCTGCCGACAAGATACCGTACTGGGACTATAACGCTCCCGACATCCCTGAGGCCAAGCGCGATGCATCCGCCGGAGCCATCATGGCATCGGCGCTGATAGAGCTGAGCGGATACGTTGATCCCGCAACGGCTAAAACCTACCTTGGCGTGGCCGAGCAGCAGATACGTACCCTCTCGTCGGCGGAATACTTTGCCGAGAAGGGAACGAATGCCAACTTTATACTGAAACATTCGGTTGGCCACCTGCCGGGCAATTCGCAGATAGACGTGCCGCTCACATACGCTGATTATTACTACATTGAGGCTCTGCTGCGCTTCCGGAAGACGCTTAAGTGACGGCGCCTGTGCGAAGACTTTCCATTAACCGGATCGGTTACTGTGCATTTCGCGATCCCCTGCATGCTCATTTCGCGATCCCCTGCATGCTCATTTCGCGATCCCCTGCATGCTCGTTTCGCGATCCCCTGCATGCTCGTTCGGCTCCCACCCGAATGCTCGTTCGGCTCCCACCCGAATGCCCGTTCGGCTCCCACCCGAATGGAGAATATCATTAGTTGGAGAAAAAAGAGTGGGAAAGAGGCGTTGTGGTAGCAGGGATTTAAATTATTTCTTAATTTTGCTCGCGATAGAAAATAACATTCTTAACAATTAAACAATCAGATAGATTATGAAATTTGACGTATCAAGCACAGCGCTATTATCTCGTTTACAGTCTATAAGTAAAGTAATAGCATCAAAGAATTCTATGCCTATATTGGATTGCTTCCTGTTTGAGTTGCAAGCCGATAAGCTGATAATCACCGCTTCGGATATAGATACCCGTATGGTGACGTCAGTGGGAGTATCGAACGTGTCGGGTTCCGGCCTCTTTGCCGTGATAGCGAAAAATCTGCTCGACCCGCTCAAGGAACTGCCCGAACAGCCGCTGAACTTTGAGATAGACGACGAGAGTTTGAACATCCTTCTTCATTTCGAGAATGGCAAGTATAATTTCAGCGGCAAGAGCGGCGATACCTATCCCCAGCAAAAGCCCCTCAGCGAGAGCTGCACCACGGTTGCAATCGAATCGCAAACGCTGCTCAACGGCCTTGGTCGCTCGCTGTTTGCAACGGCGGACGATGAGCTGCGACCTGTGATGAACGGCGTGTTTTTCGACATCAATCAGGCCAACCTGACCTTCGTAGCCTCCGACGGTCACAAGCTCGTTAGGCTGAGCAACAACGGGATACAATCGGCCTCGCCCGCTTCCTTTATCCTTCCCAAGAAACCGGCAAACCTGCTCAAGAGCATACTTGCAAAGGAAACAAGCTTAGTGGAGATTAAGTTCGACCAGAACAATGCATACGTCGCCTGCCCCAACTTCGAGATGGTTTGCCGCCTGATTGAAGGTCGCTATCCTAATTATAACAGCGTTATCCCGCAGGATAACCCCTATAAAGTGACCGTCGACCGCATATCTCTGCTCAACGCCCTGAAGCGCGTATCGGTATTTTCGGCATCGAGCAGCCTTGTGAAGATACACGCAGATACGAACAGGCTGATAGTATCGGCCCAGGACATAGACTTCTCAACCTCGGCCGAAGAAACCGTGGTATGCTCCTACGAGGGCAGCGAGCTCAAGATAGGCTTTAAAGCCACATTCCTGATCGAGATACTGAGCAATATAGCCGCCGAAAACATAGTGCTCGAGCTTGCCGATCCTTCGCGCGCCGGCATAGTCCTCCCAACCGAGAACGAGGAGAACGAAGAGCTTCTGATGCTTCTGATGCCTATGATGTTGAACGACTAAGAATTTGCGTTCGGATGCAGCTCAACCTCAAAAATGCGCTGGTGTTCTTCGATCTGGAAACGACGGGCATAAACCTCGTAAAAGACCGCATCGTAGAAATATCATACGTCAAAGTATATCCTAACGGGAAAGAGGAGGTGAGAACCAAGCGCCTCAATCCCGGCATACCAATCCCCCAGGAAGCAACCGCCATTCACGGCATCACCAACGACGACGTTAAAGACTGTCCCACATTCCGCGAGATAGCCAAGTCGCTTGCCGCACAGATAGAAGGTTGCGACCTTGCAGGATTCAACTCCAACCGCTTTGATATACCCATGCTTGCCGAGGAGTTCCTCAGGGCCGAGGTTGACGTTGACCTGAACCGGCGCAAATTTGTGGACGTGCAAACCATCTTCCATAAGAAGGAACTGCGCAACCTCGAAGCAGCCTATAAGTTCTATTGCGGCAAAGAGCTCGAAAACGCTCATTCGGCCGAAGCCGATACCAAGGCGACCTATGAAATACTCAAAGCTCAGCTCGATCGCTATCCCGACCTTCAGAACGACGTTAGCTACCTTGCCTCCTATTCGAGCTATAATAATAATGTAGACTATGCCGGGCGTGTCATATATAACAGTAAAGGCGAAGAGGTGATAAACTTCGGCAAGTATAAAGGCGAGCTTGCCACCCATGTGCTGAAGACCGATACGGGTTATTACGACTGGATAATGAAAGGGGATTTCACCCTCAACACCAAGCAGGTGTTCACCAAAATCAAGCTAAAAGGATTCAACGCCAAGTGAGGCCGCGAGAGCAAGCCGCATTGCTTATGGCCCTACCGTGTACGCCTTATAATAAAGACAGGGGTCAAAGCGTTAAGCATATATGTTGAACAATAAGAAAATCATACTTGGAATTACAGGCAGCATTGCAGCATATAAGGCCGCGGTGCTGCTTCGGGCGCTTATAAGAGAGGGCGCCGAAGCTCAAGTTGTCATGACACCCGCAGCTAAGGAATTTATCGCTCCGCTAACCCTGTCGACGCTCAGTCGCAAGGCGGTAGTGAGCGAGTTCTTTGCCGGCAAAGACGGAACGTGGAACAGCCATGTGGATTTGGGTTTGTGGGCAGACGCCATGCTGATAGCTCCCGCAACGGCATCAACGATAGGCAAGATGGCCAACGGCATAGCCGACAATATACTCATCACCGCCTACCTCTCATGCAAAGCTCCCGTACTGGTAGCTCCCGCAATGGATCTCGACATGTATGCACATCCGGCAACACAGCTCAACCTGCAAAGGCTACGCTCATACGGCAACATAATAATAGAACCTGCCGTGGGCGAGCTTGCCAGCGGTCTCGTCGGTAAAGGACGGATGGAAGAGCCGGAGGCTATACTCGCAGCGCTGAAGGGCCACTTCGCCCGGCGGTCGGAGTTGTATGGGAAGAAGATACTCGTGACAGCCGGGCCTACGTTTGAGAAGATAGATCCGGTACGCTTCGTCGGCAACTTCTCTTCGGGGAAGATGGGCTTTGCGATAGCCGAAGGCTGTGCCGAGCGAGGAGCCGAAGTGACATTGATAGCCGGCCCGGTGTCTCTCCGGACGTCGCATCCGGGCATACGCAGGATAAACGTAGGGTCGGCCAACGAGATGTATGCCGCCGCCGCAGAGCATTTCCCTGCCTCCGACGCTGCCATACTCTGTGCGGCCGTAGCCGATTACCGCCCCGCTACGATAGCCGGCGAGAAGATCAAACGCGAGGAGCAGACGGAGATGACGTTGCATCTTACGGCCAACCCCGACATAGCTGCATCGCTCGGCGCAATGAAGCGTAACGATCAGGTAATAGCAGGCTTTGCCTTGGAAACCGGCGACGGCATCCCTCGTGCGTCAGCCAAGCTTAAGCGTAAGAACCTCGACTTCATAGTGCTGAATCCGGCCAACGAGTCCGATGCAGGCTTCGGCGTAGATACCAACCGCATCACAATCATAGACTCCGACGGCAACCGCCGTGACTTCCCGCTCAAGAGCAAGCAGGATGCAGCCACCGATATTATCAATGAACTCATATCCCGCCTGCCATGAAACGATCGCGAATCCTGTTATTACAGCTATGCGTTATCCTGTGCGGCTTCTTCCTCCCCTTTGCCGGTGAAGCTCAGGAAATAAATATGCGCATCATCATCAATAGCGATAAGATACAGGGAACGAACAAGCAAGTATATACGGCTTTGCAGAGCTCCCTGACGGAGTTTGTAAACAATCGCCGCTGGACAGACGCCACCTTCGCACAGAACGAACGAATTGACGCAACCTTCACCCTCATCGTCAACGAGCATACCGGCAACCAATATAAGACCGAACTCCAGGTTCAGGCGCGTCGTCCCGTATATAATTCCAACTATACAACCACTTTGCTGAACATTCAGGACAGGCAGCTTGACTTTGAATACGTAGAGTTTTCACCCTTAGACTATACCGAGAATACTCTGGAGAACAATCTGACCGCCACGCTTGTCTACTACATATATATAATACTGGGATTAGACTTCGACAGCTTCTCGGCCAAGGGTGGCGCCGCTTTTTATCAGCAAGCTTTACAGATAGTCAACCTTACGCAATCGCAACCGGGATGGAACGGCTGGAAAGCCTTTGAGAACAATCGTAACCGTCATGCAGTTATAACCGCTCTGACTGAGAATCAATCCGACGGCTTCCGTGAACTATGGTACACCTATCATCGCAAAGGCCTCGACGAGATGGCAGGCAATGCGGATCGAGGACGTACTACGCTCATCGAGGCCCTTCCCGCTCTGGAGCAGTACAGAAGTGCACGTCCCTCGTCGGTGCTCCTTCAGATGTTTGCCGACGCCAAGCTCGACGAGATTGTAGCTCTGTATTCGAAGGCCAATATGCAGGAGAAGCAATCGGGCTTCAAATTACTATCCAATATATATCCGTCATACTCTTCAAAGCTGGAAGCATTGAGCCGATAACCGCAGATATGTTGAAATCACTGTTCATACAAAACTTCGTTCTTATCGACCATCTCGACATCCGGTTCAACGACTCGTTCACCGTTATCACCGGCGAAACCGGAGCCGGGAAGTCAATTATACTCGGAGCCCTCGCTCTGGCTCTGGGGCAAAGAGCCGATACGCGGAGCGTCAAAAGCGGAGAAGATAAATGCATTATCGAGGCTGTTTTCAATATCTCCAAATACGAACTTGAAGCCTTTTTCAACGAAAACGAGCTGGAGTACGACAGCGAAGCATGCATACTTCGCCGAGAACTTTTCGCATCAGGCAAATCTCGTGCCTACGTTAACGATTCGCCGGCATCGCTTCATATACTGAAAGAACTCGGCAATCGCCTTATCGACATACACTCCCAGCACCAAAATCTGCTCCTGGCCGACACCAAATTCCAATTGAAAGTGATAGACGTGATGGCGCAGAACGAGCCCTTCCTAAAGCAATACCGCAAGCACTACGCCGAATTGTTGCGCTTAAAGAAAGCCTTGGCCGAACTGCTTGCCCGCTCCGTACAATCTAAGCAAGACGAGGACTATGTCCGCTACCAGCTCCAGCAACTTGAAGACGCCCGGCTCCTGCCTGACGAACAGGAAGCTCTGGAAGAAGAACTTGCTCTGTTAGCTAATGCAGAAGAAGTCAAATCAGCCATGTACAGGATTGGAGAGCTACTTAATGGCGACGAAATCGGGGCCGTTGTTCACATCAAAGAAGCCCTTAACGCAGCCGAATCCCTTCGCCGCTTTATGCCCAACGCAACCGAAATGGTTGAACGGCTGAATACCGCATTTATTGACCTCAAAGATCTCGCCTCCGAAACCCACTCACGCGCTGAAGCTATTGAATTCGAACCCGAACGTCTCGAATGGGTGAATCAGCGGTTGGATACTCTCTACACCCTCCAGCAAAAGCATCGCCTACCGAATACCGCCGCGCTGATCGAACTCCGCGACTCTTACAGCAGCAAGCTGAAAGACATCGCATCCTTCGACGAGCAGATAGAAGAACTGCGCAAGCAAGTTGCCGCCGTCGCCGCCGAAGTAAAACAACATGCCGACGTACTTCACGAACGCCGTACTCAAGCATCCGACACAGTTGCTACGCTGTTGACCGCCAACGTAGCCCAGCTCGGGATGCCCAACACACGCTTCCGTGTTGATCTGCCGGCTAAACACGAACCCGACGATGATGGGATCGACGACGTTCGCTTCATGTTCTCAGCCCACAAAAGCGGTGAGCTCGAACGTGTGGCGCAAACTGCATCCGGCGGTGAAATCTCCCGGCTCATGCTATGTATCAAAGCCATGATTGCCGGCTCAACTGCCCTCCCCGCCATTATTTTCGACGAAGTAGATACCGGTGTATCGGGAGACATCGCCGATAAGATGGGTGTCATCATGCAGCAGCTCGGACAAACGATGCAAGTCGTGGCCATCACCCATCTCCCTCAAATCGCCTCCAAAGGCCAAGAACACTATTTCGTTTACAAAGAAGATACTCCCCATCAAACTCTAACCCAAATCCGCATGCTCGCCGGCGAGGAACGAGTGCTCGAGATTGCCCGCATGTTAAGTGGAGCAAGCCTCACCGATGCATCAATCGCCAATGCCCGCGAACTGCTAACAAATCCGTAACCCATGAAAGACACCAGTATGATATTCGGCCTCCACGCTGTAATGGAAGCCATCCGTAGCGACCGCGAGATCGACACCATATATATACGCCGCGAGCTCCAAAGCGAATTAGCCAAAGAACTGCAAGCGGCCATAAAGGATAAAAACATTACCGTAAGGCGCGTGCCTGTTGAACGCCTCAACCGCATCACTCGCAAGAACCATCAGGGAGTGATAGCCTTCCTGCAACTTGTACCGTACCAGCGTTTAGACGATATCCTTCCCTTTGTTTACGAGCAAGGCCGCAGCCCGTTTATCGTAATACTCGACGGCGTGACCGACGTTCGCAACTTCGGAGCCATAGCCCGAACCTGCGAATGTGCAGGCGTCGACGCCCTTGTCATACCCGCTCGAGGCAGCGCAGCCATTAGCGCCGACGCTATTCAAACCTCTGCCGGCGCACTTCATACGCTACCCGTATGCAGGGAGCCCGGCATAAGCGAAGCCATCCGATTGCTGCACGATCACGGTGTTATGGTTGTAGCGGCCACCGAAAACGCCGCCGATGTTCACACCGGCCTTGCAGTTGGCCATTCACCCGTAGCCATCCTTATGGGCTCCGAAGACGCAGGCATAGCTCCAGCCCATCTCCGCATGGCCGATCGCACAGTCAGAATCCCCATTTACGGCAACATTCAATCCCTCAACGTATCCGTTGCGGCCTCCATATTGATATACGAAGTTGTGCGGCAAAGAAATCGGGCAGAATAATCCGGGCGACAATTCCGCCAAGCCATCCTCGAATAATTCTCCCTCTCCCACTAACCCAACAATTCGGGAGTCCCATACATTATTAATAGCGCTACATTAAAGCTGAAGCTTTTCGTGCGCAGTCTAAATGGAGCCGAGGCGCCCTTGGTAAATATTTAGGCAGGATACTTTATTTGCTGAAATAGCCGGATTAACCGGAGGGTACAGGTGGATCGCTTTTCGCTCGACTTGTTTTACGAATGATGCAACCGATATAAATAAACAAGGGGCAACTTTTTCAAGTCGCCCCTCTCTGAGAATCAAAAACTAACCTAATCCATCTGTGTATTTAACAATAGGTTTTGGCTATTGCTTAACTAATCATAAATAAGTCTTACACCTTTACTCGGTGCAAAGGTGAGAATTTTTTGCGACACTACACTTGATCTATGTCAATTTTTTAGGGGTTCCAAGGATAAAATTATAGTATACGAACATTATTTTTTCCGAAACATGCTTCCGCGCACACGGCTGAGGGTTTCCGGCGACATAATTAAGTACGATGCAATATTCAGCAGAGGCACTCTATTTACAAGCGAAGGAAAATCTTTCATGAAGCGCTGATAGCGCTCCTTTGCCGTAGAAAACTGGAACGTATCCCACCTGTTATAGTTGTGCATCAAGGACGTCTCCAATATAATGCGATACAGAGAGCTCAGCTCCGAGTTGTATTCCGACATATCTAACATTGACATATAGGGGATCTCGTACAACACGCTGGGCTCAAGGGCTTCTATCATCAGGCCGCTCGGAACTTGTTCTAAAAAGCCGGCTACGTTAATGCAGACATTGCCTTCGCTTACAAAATTTTCGGTAATGTCGTGACCATTCTTGAGATAAAACATTCGCAGAAGGCCCTTATCTACATAATATAAACTGTTTAGGATTTCTCTATCTTTCAGCAGCAACTTGTGCTTATCTAATTGCCTGCGTTCGATGATGGTAGAAAGTTGTTCTATGGACTTGTTGCCGAGCGGCAAGTACTTTGTACTTATTTTCTGAGCTATGATTTTTTCTCTCATCTCCAGTATATTATAAGGGTTAATTCATTATTGCTGCAAAGATATTTCTTTAATTTTAATGTGCAAGCCTTTTGCTTCTCAATGGTGGAAATGCATTGCATTTGGCGGGATTTGTAGAAGATTTGCTTCATTTGTATTCAGACCAGCTCTTTATTTGTATATCGTCGAGGCTCAAAGTGCAGAAGGCGGTAATGAAGGCATCGGCCAGACGTGCGTTGGTAATTAGCGGAATATTAAGATCTATGGCTGCACGTCGGATCTTGTATCCGTTGTCCAACTCTCCGGCGGTGAGGTCGCGAGGAATGTTGACCACCATATCGATCTTCCTTTCGTGCAGTAGCCTCAGAGCTTGGGGCTCTGCTTTTTCGCTGGGCCAGTGAACGCGCTCGCAGTCTATCTGCTCATCCGTGAGGAAGCGGTGAGTGCCTCCGGTAGCGTACAGCTTGTAGCCTTTTTCCGTCAGCAAGCGGGCAGCGTCCACCAGATCGGCTTTCTGCTTCGTCGCTCCGGTTGAGAGGAGTATGTTCTTGGCAGGAATACGGTAGCCGACAGACAGCATGCTCTTCAGGATGGCCTCGGAGGTGTCCGTTGCAATGCAGCCAACCTCGCCCGTCGACGCCATATCCACTCCCAGAACAGGATCAGCCTTCTGAAGCCGGCTGAAGGAGAACTGAGAAGCCTTGATGCCCACATAGTCGAGGTCAAATTCGTTCTGAGTAACAGGCTGAACCGGAAGCCCCAGCATCACGCGCGTGGCCAGATCGATGAAGTTTATCTTCAAAACCTTGCTGACGAAGGGGAAGCTCCGAGAGGCCCTCAGATTACACTCAATTACCTTTATATCATTATCCTTAGCCAGATACTGGATGTTGAAAGGCCCGGAGATGTTCAGCTCTTTCGCTATCTTACGGCTAACGCGCTTGATGCGCCTCACGGTTTCCACATATAGCTTCTGGCCGGGGAATTGTATAGTTGCATCGCCGCTATGTACGCCGGCAAATTCTATGTGCTCGCTTATGGCGTAGATGATTATCTCGCCGTTTTCGGCAACCGCATCCACCTCTATCTCCTTCGCATTCTCTATGAACCGGCTCACCACCACGGGATGCTTCTTGCTGACGTTGGCGGCCAGCTGCAGGAAGCGCTCGAGCTCTTCGCCGTTCGAGCATACGTTCATCGCCGCTCCGCTAAGCACATAGCTGGGGCGGACGAGCACCGGGAAGCCCACCTCGCTCACAAAGGCATCTATCTCGCTCATAGTGCTAAGCTCCTTCCAGCGAGGCTGATCGACGCCTATCCTGTCAAGCATGGCCGAGAACTTATGCCTGTCTTCGGCATTGTCTATGCTCCTGGCGCTGGTGCCGAGTATGTTAACATTTTGCGCGTCGAGACGCAGAGCGAGGTTGTTCGGAATCTGTCCGCCCGTCGAAACAATGACGCCATGCGGCTGCTCAAGCTCAATGATGTCCATCACCCGCTCGAAGGTCAGCTCGTCGAAGTAGAGGCGGTCGCACATGTCGTAGTCCGTCGAAACCGTTTCAGGGTTGTAGTTTATCATCACCGAGCGCCATCCCTCCTTACGTATAGTGTTCAGGGCCTGCACGCCGCACCAGTCGAACTCCACGGAGCTGCCTATGCGGTAGGCGCCGGAGCCCAGCACTATGATGGAGCGGTGGTCGCCAAGATAGTTAAGGTCGTTATCCCGGCCGCCGTAGGTCAGATACAAGTAGTTGGTTTGCGCGGGATATTCGGCGGCGAGCGTATCTATCTGCTTGACCGACGGCACTATGCCCCGCCTTTTCCGCTCTATCCGCAGGTTGAGCATGTCGGCCTCCGTCATGTCCTCTTTGAAAATAGCCCTGGCTATCTGGAAATCAGAGAATCCCTCAACCTTAGCCTTGCGGAACAGCTCGTCGCCCAGGCCGTCCGTGCCCCTCACAGCTTCGAGCTCGGCCCCCGTCCGTATGATGTTGTATAGCTTCTGCAAGAACCATTTATCAATCTTGGTTAGCTCAAAAATCCTGTCAATGGAGTAGCCCGTGCGCAAAGCTTGGCTGATTGCAAACAGACGGCGGTCGGTAGGTTCGCTGAGGGCCTTATCTATATCAGGGATAACCAGTTCCTTATTCTCCACAAGCCCGTGCATACCCTGCCCAATCATGCGGATGCCCTTCTGTATCGCCTCCTCAAAGGTGCGGCCTATGGCCATAACTTCGCCAACCGACTTCATACTCGAACCAAGCTCGCGCGCAACGCCGTGGAACTTACCCAAATCCCAGCGGGGTATCTTGCAAACCACGTAGTCCAGAGCAGGTTCGAAGAAAGCGCTGGTAGTTTTTGTAACGGAGTTATGAAGCTCGAACAATCCGTAGCCCAAACCAAGCTTGGCCGCCACAAAAGCCAGCGGGTACCCGGTAGCCTTAGAAGCGAGCGCAGACGAACGGCTAAGGCGCGCGTTCACCTCAATCACTCTGTAATCCTCACTTTCAGGGTCTAAGGCATACTGAACATTGCACTCGCCCACTATCCCTATGTGCCTTATTATCCGTATGGAGAGCTCGCGGAGCTTGTGATATTCCGCATTCGTAAGCGTTTGAGAGGGAGCTATCACTATACTTTCCCCGGTGTGAATCCCCAGAGGGTCAAAGTTTTCCATGTTACACACAGTTATGCAGTTGTCGAACCTGTCGCGCACAACCTCGTACTCCACTTCCTTCCAGCCCTTCAAGCTCTTTTCAACCAAAACCTGCGGAGCGAAGGAGAAAGCCTTCTCGGCCAGCACATTAAGCTCGGCTTCATTGTCGCAAAATCCCGAGCCAAGCCCTCCGAGCGCATACGCTGCCCGCAAGATCACCGGATAGCCAAGCCTTTCGGCAGCCATCCTGGCGTCGTTTATATTGTCAACCGCCTCACTCTTAATCGTTTTAACATTTATCTCGTCGAGCTTGCGGACGAAGAGTTCCCTATCCTCCGTGTCCATAATCGCCTGAACCGGAGTGCCGAGCACCCGCACATTGTGCTTCTCCAGAATCCCGCTGCGGTACAGGTCGACGCCGCAGTTCAGGGCCGTTTGTCCGCCGAAGGCAAGCAGTATGCCGTCGGGCTTCTCTTTTTCAATAACCTTCTCAACAAAAAACTTCGTTACCGGAAGGAAATACACCGTATCCGCCACTCCCTCCGAAGTTTGCACCGTAGCAATGTTGGGATTTATAAGTACCGTTTCAATATTTTCCTCCTTTATAGCCTTGAGGGCCTGGGAGCCCGAATAGTCGAACTCGCCCGCCTCGCCAATCTTGAGCGCTCCCGAGCCGAGCACCAGCACCTTGCGGACAGGCCTCTGCTCGAGGCTTTCCTCCGTAAGCGAAACCTTGCCGAGGTCGAGGCGGCCCGTTCGGAGCGCATCAGCAAACAAATCGAAGATAAATTCGGTGTCGGTAGGCCCGCTATTAGCCTCAGGATGAAACTGTGAGCTGAAGAAAGGCTTATGCTTGTGACGTATGCCCTCGTTGGTGCCGTCGTTCATGTTAACAAACAGCGGCTCCCAGTCGGAACCTAAGGATTCGCTCTCGACCGCATATCCGTGGTTTTGCGACGTGATAAAGCAGCGGGTGGAGCCTACCATCCTGACGGGCTGATTGTGGCTGCGATGGCCGTATCTGAGCTTAAAAATCGAAGCCCCTCCGGCTTTGCCCAGCAGCTGGTTCCCCATGCATATCCCGCAGATGGGTTTATCCCCCTCCAAAGCCTTGCGGATGTGCCGAACGGCCGCGTCGCAGGTCTCCGGATCGCCGGGGCCGTTGCTTATGAAAAGTCCGTCCCATTCCAAAGTGTTAAAATCGTAATCCCAAGGCACCCTTATCACGCATATATTCCGCCTGAGCAGGCATCTGATAATGTTGTGCTTAACCCCGCAGTCGACGAGCACGACGCGCTTTTTCCCGGGCCCTTCTCCATAAACAATAACCTCTTTTGTAGAGACGCGGTCCACGTAATTTATATCCTCATACTTTACATTTTCCTCTTCGCCCTCGGGCGCGCCCTCAATGGATATGGTACCCCTCATAACGCCCCTTTCGCGCAGGATTTTGGTCAGGGCTCGGGTGTCGATGCCGCAAAGGCCGGTGATTTTTTCCTTCACCAGCCAGTCGCCGAGGCTTTCGTCGGCGTTCCAGTGGCTGTATTCCGAGCTGTAATCGCTCACAATTATGGCGTCGGCGTAGATGCGATCGCTCTCCATGAAGCGGGATATGCCGTCGGCCTCAAAAGCCTGCTGCGGAACGCCGTAGTTGCCCACGAGGGGGTAGGTCAAAACCATAAGTTGGCCGGCATACGAAGGGTCGGTCAGGCTTTCGGGATAGCCGGTCATGGCGGTATTGAAAACCACTTCGCCCGTGATAGATTTGTTGTAGCCGAAAGAATATCCGTCGAAAACCGTTCCGTCGTCGAGCCTGAGTCTTGCTTTTTTTTGTGTGTCCATATCTTCGATATTTGTTAAATATTTTAAGTTTATTCTATATATTCAAAAACTGCCTCCAAATACAAAGTTTTTTTTGCCGGATAGTGCGGCCTTAGCCCCAAGAACAATGCAAATGTTCTCAGGAATAATTGCGTTGTACCCAAGAACAATTGCGTTGTACTCAAGAACAATTGCGTTGTTTTCGTCATTGAGGGGGTGTGCAAAAAGTAATTCATGCAAATTGGATTCGCTTAAACAAGCGGAGGCTGTGTAAAAAGGAATTTCCGCCAGCCCATGCGGGTCATTCCCGCGAAGGCGGGAATCTCCGATCGAAAAAGGGGACGAATGGGTATATTTTTCTTCATATAACACAAATACTATCGTCCCAACTATCGATCGGAGATTCCCGCCTTCGCGGGAATGACCTATTTGGGCGGGCGGAAATTCCTTTTTGCACACCCCCCTGCGAGCCACCCCCGCAACAATGGAATTGTAGCCGGCAATATTTGAATTGTATCCGGCAATAATGGAATTGTAGCGGGCAACAATTGCGCGGTTGCCGGCAATAATCCTGCGGTAGCCGGCAACAATTGCGCGGTAGCCGGCAATAATCCTGCGGTAGCCGGCAATAATCCTGCGGTAGCCGGCAACAATTGCGCGGTAGCCGGCAATAATCTCGCGGTAGCCGGCTACAATTGCGATATTGCCGGCTACTTTTGCGTTGTAGCCAAATACAATTGCGTTGTATTTTAAGATTCTCGCCTTATTTCCCGGAACAATTGCCTTGTTCCTGAGGGATTTTTGTGAGGGGGTAAGGGGGAGCGGATTTTGTGGGCTAACCTGTCGTATTGGGAAAAATGCGGGAATGGCGGGCCTGTGTTCCCGTCGTGATTGGGATTGTTTGAGGGGCATTCCAATCGTTTCCGCAGCCATTTGTCAGTGATTTTTCAACACAAGTCTGTCGCTATTGGGTATGTATTCTTCCATAAATCTCACGAATGCCCGGTTAACCATTCGTACCCCTCCCGGCGTTGGGTAGTTGCCGGAGAAATACCAGTCGCCCGGATGGTTTGGGCATGAGGCCCGCAGTCCTTCCAAGGTCTGGTAGACTATAACGACTTCGGCCTTGGTTGCGGCCGGCCGGAGCAGTTCAACCATTTTGGCGGAGATTTCCTCGTCGGTAAAGGCTGCGTAGATTTCCTTAACGTAGTTGACCTCGGTGGTGTCGCAGTACTTTGCTTTATGGTAGGCTTCGAGCATTACGGCGGTGAGGCCTCGCTCTTCAAGCAGTGCTATGGCCGCCCTGAAGGCTACGAACTCGTTCATGCGAGACATGTCGATTCCATAGTAATCGGGGTAGCGAACCTGTGGCGATGATGATACTATAACTATCTTTTTCGGCCCCAGGCGGTCGAGTATCTTGATGATACTTTGGCGGAGGGTTGTTCCGCGCACTATGCTGTCGTCTATAACGACGAGGTTGTCGTCTCCGGGCCGTATGCTTCCGTAGGTGATGTCGTAAACGTGTGCTGCGAGGCCGTTGCGGCTGTGTCCTTCGGCTATGAAGGTGCGTAGCTTGATGTCCTTCACGGCCACTTTCTCGCATCTTATCCGGGCGGAGAGGATTTCCGTGAGCCTCTCCTCGTTAGCCTCAGGCTTCAAGCCGAGTATGGCCTCTCTTTTGACCTGGTTCAGATGGTTGTTGAGGCCTTCCTGGAGGCCGAAGTAGGCTACCTCGGCTGTATTGGGTATGAAGGAGAAGACGGTGTTCCGCAGGTCGTAGTCAACGGCTTTGAGTATGGGGTGCACGAGGTTTTCGCCCAGCTTTTTCCTCTCTTTGTAGATATCCGCGTCGCTTCCTCTAGAGAAATATATGCGTTCGAAGGAGCATGCGCGGTTTTCCTGTTGGGGCAGGATTTGGCTTGTTCGGGCCACGCCTCCTTTACTTACAATAAGAGCCTGACCGCGGCCAAGCTCATGTATTTCCGATGCGTCAACGTTCATGACGGTCTGTATGACGGGCCGTTCGGAGGCTACCACCACGGCTTCCTCGTCTTTATAGAAGAAGGCGGGCCGTATGCCCCAGGGATCCCTCATGCAGAACATTTCGCCGCTTCCGGTAACGCCTGCCATGACGTATCCTCCGTCCCAGATCCGGGAGGATTCCCGCAGGACGTTGGCCAAATCTATCTGCTGCTCTATCACCGGAGTGATTTCCTTTTCGTTCAGCCCTCGGTCTGTACAGATGCGGTAGAGGCGCTCCACTTCGCGGTCGAGGCGGTGGCCCATCTGCTCGAGGAGTATGGAGCCGTCGCCAATGTCTCTGGGGTGCTGCCCGACGGAGGTGATGTTATCGAAAACGTCGGCGACGTTGGTGAGGTTGAAGTTGCCGCAAAGGGCGAGGTTCTTGGCTCTCCAGTTGTTGCGCCTGAGGAAGGGGTGTATGAAGGAGAGGCCGGAGTTATCGGTCGTGCTGTATCTGAGGTGGCCCATGTAGAGCTCTCCGAAGAAGGGAGGATGCTTCGGCCCGGAGCCGTCTCCGGTGGGCTCGGGTATGTAGTCGCGGAAGCCTTTGTGAGCAGCCTCGAAGATTTCGGTGATAGCGCTTGCTCCGACGGCTCTTTCCCTGAACATGTATTCTTCTCCGGGTGCAGCGTTCAGGCGTACGCATGCCATTCCGGCGCCTTCCTGCCCGCGGTTGTGCTGCTTTTCCATGAGGAGGTAGAGCTTGTTGAGCCCGTACTTGAGGCTGCCGTATTTGTTGGTGTAATATTCGAGGGGTTTCAGTAGCCTGATCATTGCTACCCCACATTCATGCTTTAGTTCTTCCATTGTAAAAACGTTTGATGATTAGTGCTCATATTCAGTTTAGTCTTTAGCTGTTCGGTTCGTTGCTTTATATGGGTTTAAGTCTTACCTGTCCACTTTCTTTAGTATATCCTCGTATGATTCTTTGCCGACCATGCGGGATTTCGGCGCGACGTAGGTCTCGGAGAAGACGCTGAGCGAAGGGTCGTAGTCCGCATATTCCAGTCTGCTGAGGTTGGAGAGCGAGTGTATGAAGTTTTCGGTGCTGTATGCCCGCGCCGTATCTATAACTATGTGCGTATTCTCCTGTTTGTAACGTTCGGAGCGCCATAGCACGAAGGGAATCTGACATTGGCAGGGCCAAACGTTGGAGACGTGATGCCCGCTGGCCTTGCGGGTGTCGTACACTTCCTCGCCGTGGTCGGAAAAGAAGAGGAGCGCGGATGCTATACTGCTGTCCTGGCCCTCTATTTCGCGGAGTATGCTGTCGAAAACAAAGTCGCCGTACAGAATGGAATTATCGTAAGCGTCAATGGTTTTCTTCATATCGTCGTTGCGGAATCCTATGTCGGGCAAGTCATTACTCGTCTGGTTATCGAACTGTTCGAAGGCAGGCGGATACCGGAACGAGTAGGCATGATGGCTGCCCATGAGGTGAACGAAGATGATCTTGTTTCTCGGCAGGCTGTCTGCAAGCGCATCCTTGAGGGCCGGCAGCAAGATGTCGTCGGGGTCGTTAGCCGCGCTGAGGTCGTAGAGGCGATCGGCAGTGCTCGCAATAACCCCGTAGCTTCCTCCCCACTTCGAGAGGAAAGCCTGGTTGGAAATCCAATAGGTGGTGAATCCTGCCGCCTTATACATCTCAACAACCGAAGGCTTCTGGTGGTAATACTCCGGATGCCTGTGGTTGGCGAAAGTGAGCACCTTCTGAAGCACGCCTATCGTGTGGGTATCGGGTGCAATCACGTCGGTAAAGACATCGAGCTCGCCGGCTTTATCAACCATCCTGGGCGTAGTGGGGCGGAAGTAACCGTAAAGGCTCATGTGGCAGGAAGCCGTCGACTCGCCTATGAGGACAACGAAGACGTGCTTGGTTGTATCGGATAGCTTGCATTGCACATCCATGGTGAGGTGCTTTCTGCGCTCCTGCTCCTTGCGGAAAGTGCGATGCTCTATGGCAAAAAGTATGTAGCTCTTGTAGAACTCTATGGTAGGCACGGACTGGCTCAGGTACTGGAAGCCTACTACCAGCCCTACGATTAGCGCCGCCGCTCCGAAGGCGACCTTGCCTCGCCGGATCGAGAGCCTTTCTCCGCCGTTCGCCTTGCAGATGCACCAGATCCCGACAGCCAGATAGATTACCGCCGCCATCAAACATTCCCACGGCACAAACTGGTACATGTATTCCTGAGCCTCCGAAGAATCCGTATTGAATATGCTCCAGAACATATCCCTCCGCAGATAGAGCCTCGACAGATACAGATAGCTCCAAACTATAAGGTTAGGAGCCAGCGACAGCAGGAACAGAACCGTGAGGTATATCTTCTCTCCCTTGCGATTGAGGAAAAAGCTTATGACCGAAAGCGCCACCCATGCGGCAACGCAGGTTATCCATGCAAAACATTTGTCCAACAATCTGACGTCTTCGGCCAGGAAGTAAAACATGGAATTGGCGCATACCACAAGAAATATAAGCAGTATGGCCCATTTTCTTTCGTGTAAAAGGGATGATATTTTGGGGGTGTAATGATGGCTATATTTCATTATCTCTCTATTCAAAACGGCGCAAAGATATGTGTTTACCCTTTAAAAATAAAGCATCCCCTTAAGAACCCGGCAGAAAAGATATCAACAATTCATGCGGCCCTATGATTAATTATTAATGTATAGCCGCGCTCTCCTTAATACAGTCCTTGCGGGAAGGAATAATTCTGCTACCTTTGCCGCGCTTTACAAGAAGACGGTCCGGTAGCTCAGTTGGATAGAGCAACAGCCTTCTAAGCTGTGGGTCTTGAGTTCGAATCTCAACCGGATCACGACAATTTGAATTTTGTTTTCTCAGCAAATTATCAGGCCGGGGCGATGATTACCATTGTTCCGGTCTTCTTTTTGAGCACCCGGCACTCCTCCGGCACACTCCTCCTTTCCTATTATTAATAAGCGAGCACGGCGCAGCGCCAAGCGAAATTCCTGCAAGCCGACTCCGAGCCTTTTGATGTCCGCCAACGGATATTTGTCGGCTTCCTGAGGGCTTGCTGTGCGATAGAGTGGAGCCTTGCCGCCGTGGCTGTGATTTGTCGACGGGTCGCTGTGGGCTTGGGAATATCTGTCGACAGAATATGTAAAGATGCATGCGGCAAAATCATGAACCGGAAGCTGCGAATGACTTTGGTTATATTTTGCCGATGCATCTTATTATATCCGATCGCCGCATTATGAATCTCTGCCGAAAGGGATGGCGCAATGCGGCCGGAAGGGATGGCGATTAGCCTCGAGGGAGAGCCTGTGTCGGCTGTGCTTTTGTCAGTCCCATTCCGGCGGCTCCTCTCCTTTGAGGTGCTTCACGAAGTAGTCCTGAATCTGGTGGATTTCGAATGTGCTGCCGAGGCTGTGTCCTTTGGAGGGCAGATAGAACTGATCGAAGTTCTTCCCGGCCTTGACAAGCGCGTCGACCACCTGGAGGGTTGAAGCAGGATCTACATTGTCGTCGAGCTCACCGTTGATCAGCAGCAGCTTGCCCCGGAGCAAAGGAGCATTATCAACGTTGGAGGAAGCCGCATACGTGGAGTCTACGGGATAGCCCATCCATTGCTCATTCCACCAGATTTTGTCCATTCGATTGTCGTGGCATCCGCAGAAGGATACGGCAACTTTGTAGAAGTCGTTGTGAAAAAGTAAGGCTCCCATTGCGCTTTGGCCTCCGGCCGACCATCCGTAGATGCCTACTTTGCTTATGTCCATGCTTGGATAGCGGGCGGCTGCAGCCTGAATCCATAATTTGCGGTCGGGGAAGCCGGCGTCTTTCAGGTTTTTCCAGCATACGTCGTGGAAGGCCTTGGAGCGGTTGGAGGTGCCCATGCCGTCTATTGAAACGACTATAAATCCGAGCTCTACAAGCTTGGACATCAGATGATGAGCCGGGCGAAAGGCCTTGTCGACATGCGAATCGTGCGGCCCGGCATAGATGAACTCCACGACGGGATACTTCCGCGACGGATCAAATCCGTTGGGCCGGTGAATATTCCCCCAGATGTCCGTCGTGCCGTCGCGTCCTTTAGCGTGGAAAACCTCGACGGGCTGCCAGCCTTCGCTGATTAGATCGCCAACGTCGCAACGCTCTATTTCAGCAACAAGCGAGCCGTCGGAAGTGCGCTTAAGCAAGCTTACGGGCGGCAGATCGGGGCGCGAATATACGTCGGTGTAATATTTGCGATCTTTAGAGAAAACAACCTCGTGGTTGCCGTTTTCGGGAGTCAGATCGCGGAAGCCGCCGCCGTTTAGCTTCACGCTGCAATAGTGCCTGTTGTAAGGATCTTCATTCTCGTAGAGCCCTGAAGCGTAGAAGTATACCAGGCCGGCTTTTTCGTCCGCGTAGTCGAGTGCCCGCACAACCCATTTGCCTTGAGTGAGCCTGTTCCTGATCTTGCCCGTTGTGCAGTCGATGAGGTAGAGATGCCGCCAGCCGTCTTGCTCGGAAGCCCATATCATTTGACGTCCGTCGTCGAGATCGCGGCGTATGATGTTATTATAGTAAACAAATGTGGGAGAAGTTTCGTCGGCTATGTGAGTAATCCGTCCGCTTACTGCATCCACCTCGCCGACTGTGTATCGCTGGTGTCCTCTCTGGTTAAATTCGAAAGTGAAGGCTCGGCTGTCTTTGCGCCATCCGGTGAGGCGCAGATGAAATTGGTTGACATATTGATTCGTTTCTAAAGGTAATTGTCGCCTCTCTTTAAGGTCGAAGAGCACGGGAAGATAGACCGGCAGCACATCTCCGGGCTTGGCATAGTCGCGCCATTCCAGTATAGGCTGTCGCTGGTCTGAGGGCGCTGAGCGGATTAGAGGAATGCGCCGTTCGTCAACATCCATCACTTTCAATGTTGATATTTTCTTTGAATCGGGCGACCATTGCAAGCGAGCGCTGTAAAAGGCTTTATTGGTTCCGTCGAGCGACAGTACAATCTCGCCGCGTCCGCCAACCGGGCGCACGCAAAGATTGTTGTCGCGAATGTAGGCTTCCCACTGTTGATCGGGCGAGAGGACTTTGGAGGTATCTCTATGCGAGCGAAAATCGCGCTGCTGAGCTTCGCGCGTCTCTTCTTCCTGCTTCTCAACCTTCCTTTTTTTGCCGGTTTCGGCATTTACCATATAATATATGTCGCCGCTTCGCTCGTGGTTAACGTACCAGAACTCATGGGTGTCGCCCACCCAGTGCGGCTTTACAAAGGAGGAATATACGCGCCCGGCGCGCTTCAGAACCGAGTCGGCGCGCACATAGTCGGCCTTACTTAAACTTTGCGGAAATACTTCGGAGCACAATAAAAGTGCGAGAAAACAGACAGTGATTTTCTTGAGGTTCATATTCATAACTTACGGATAATAATTGTTTTTCATTGTATCTGAATTGTGTGTCCGCAAATATATGGAAAAAGCGATACTCTGACGCACCGCCTTTCCGAGCTTCATGCCTTCACTCCATCATTCCAGGATCAGAACCTGGTTGTCCTTATAGCTTTCGTAGCCGGATACAATCACCTTGTCGCCTGCGCTAAGTCCTTCGAGCACTTCGTAATACTGCGGATTCTGGCGTCCGATGCGGATGTTGCGTCGGTAGGCCCGTTTGCCGTCGTGGTCGACTACGAATATCCAGCTTCCGCCTGTGCTCTGGAAGAAGGTGCCTTTGGGAATAATAATTCCTTCGGTTGGCTGTCCGAGCTCGAGGTTGATGTAATAGGTTTGCCCTGAGCGGATATTGTCGGGGCGCTCGCCTGTGAATACAAAGTCGGAGCGGAACTTGCCCTCGCGCACTTCGGGATAAACCTTTCTAAGCGTAAGCGCAAAATTGCCTCCCTGACGTTCGAAAGTTGCATTAAGCCCGGTACGTACGCGGTCGATGTAATGTTCGTCTATTCTCGCCTCCACTTTATAGTCGGACAGGTCGTTGATTTGGCCTATTGTTTGGCCCGGCGATACATTTTGCCCGAGAACAATGTCTAATCGTCCGAGCTCTCCGTTGATTTGCGAGCGCACATTGAGATGATCCTTACGCTCCCTGATGAGCAGTACGTTACGCCGCATATTGTCCAGATTGTCCTCCATCACGTCAACCTGAATACTGCGATAAATGGAGTCTTGCCGCAATCTTTCGAGCACAAGCGCATGCTTTTGTATAGCCAGTTCATAGTCTTCCCTGGCCTGCAAATAGTCTTCGCGCGCTATAAGATTGTCCTTGTATAGCTGTTCCTGCTGGCCGAATTTGCGGAGCTTGCGCTGCGTATCGAGTTCGAGCTGGAGCTTCTCGTTTTGATTGTTCAGGCGGTCTTGCTCCATCGTTACCTGAGTATTTCTCAGGAAGTTCTGCTTTTCGGCAAGCTCAGCTTCAGCGCTTAGGATCTGCAAGTCGAGAGCCGAATTGCTAAGCCTGACAATAACGTCGCCGCGGTTCACCCATGCACCTTCTTCAACAACTTTTTCCTGAACTATGCCGCCTTCTTCGGGGCTGAGCTGTACCACCGTAATGGGCTGCACCTGCCCGTCGACGCGCACAAAGTCATTGAACAAATCGACCCGCGCTTCGCCTATACTAATTCCCCGTGCATCGACTTTCAGGGTCGACGAATGATCTCCGAATATGATCCATCCGATGAGGAAAATGATAACGGCTCCAACGATGATATATGGAATATGTTTTCTCCGTATACCTTTCTTTCTTTCTAATTGTATGTCCATGATAATATGAGAAATGAATGGTTATTAATTAATTGATGTTATTGTATATGCACATCCTGTTGTTATGTGTATTTGCCTTCGTTGCCATTTTAATCAATAAGCGGCCTGCCTTTGTAATACTCCACCTGCCTGCTTTTCAACAGAAACATAAGTTGGCGTTGTAAAAGATTAGCTTTAGACTCAAGCAATGTGTTGGCACTGGTTTGCAGCTCTATGGAACTCATCAGCCCTTCCTCAAACTTCCGCAAAGTGAGGCGGTAGGCGATTTCGTCAGCCTTCAGCTTCTTCTCCATTTGCACGCTCTCCTTGGCAAAGCCATCGCGGTCGGCCACCGATTGCTCGATCGCTGTTTGCAATTTACGCAGAGTTTCCGAGCGCTGCTCGTTTGCAATTTTCATATTGTTGCGAGCCCTTCTCACGTCGGTCAGCGCCGCAAAACCATCGAGAATCGGAATCCTCAACGACACGGAAATATACTCGCCACGGTTGTTGCCGAACTGCCTGCGGAAAGGCGTAGGCATTGTTTCCGCCTTCAGATTCTCAAAGTAGCTCGTATAGATGCCGGCCGAGAGATTTAGCGACGGAAGCAGCCGCCCCTTCTGCATCAGATACTTGAGGCGAGTCGCCTTGCTGAGGAAGTCCGCCTGCACCGCACCGGGGTTGACATTCATGGCATAGCCGAAGATCTCGTCAACAGATTCACTCGGCGTTGGATAATCTGAGACAAGCGCCGCCGTATCTATCATAAGCTCCTCATCATAGGGATAATTCATGTAATCTTTGAGTTGCAGCATCGCCGTCGTATAGAGGTTCTGCTGGCGAGTCAGCATATAATCGTCGCCCGCCACGAGAGCCTCAATCTGGGCAACATCAGCCTTTCCCTTGAGGCCGAGCTCCTCTTCGCGTTGTACTTTTGTTAGATTTCTGTTGCTCTCTGCAAGTTTTTCGGCTGCAAACTTTATGGTGCCTTTGTAATAAGCCACGTTAACATATGCTTCCATCGTATTGAGCGCCAAATCATCCTTTGCCTTCTGAATATCGTTCTGCCCCATTTGCCTGTTGGCCTTAGCCAGCCTCCATTGATTAACTAATTGCCCGCCGCGAAACAAAGGCAACGAACTGCCACCTTCGTAGTAATTATTAAGGGTGGTAGTATTTACGTAAGTGTTCGTCTCGGGGTCAACGGCGCGTCCAAAATTATATTGGAGCGACGAACCAACCGTAACCGACGGCAAAAATGATCCCACGGCGGCAAGTTGCTCAGCCTTGTAGATGTCGTACGTATAAGCAGCCCGCTTAACCGCCGGGCTGTTCTCCACCGCATACTTCATGCAGTCGTTCAAGCTCCATAATCGCTCTTGCGCTGGGAGAATTGACGGGCAAAAAGCCAAAATGCTATATAAAACTATTCTTTTCATCGTGTATAAACTATTATGTTCTTATTAGGAATAATACAAATCACATGCCAAAGTCATAATGTATATGCTATCAGCCATATACATAAGCCTCGTCGAAGCGTCAACGTCAAAAAAATAGACGTTACTGTCCATTTTTTTGACACTTGCACAGCAAAAAATATAGTTCGCCGCCTTAGTTCGCTGAAAAAACCATGGCGTATTAAAGCTGCTTTTGGCTTAATCACAACTGATGCAATGAAAAGTGCCCCGCTTTTGGGGTGAATCAGTAGTTATACTAGGAAAAGTCAGGAGCAATTTGCAACCAATACATTCTTCGCAGGAAAATAATAGCCGGAAATACATATTTGCAGGCATGAATCTGAAGAATAATTACTTCAAACCATTCCCTGCGCTTTAATTGCTACTGAAAAAATCAATGATTGAGCCGTAAATTACCCTTTTCCAATACCAATCCCGAGCCGCTATCTATAAAATATCTTATTGCAGAGATTGTTTGTTCCGCAGGGAACGGCAGGGCCGCAACGATCTTCTCAACCTCAAGCGATTGAGTGCCAAGGAGCTCGGATATGGCGTCCCAGATAAGGTCGGGGTCAACCTGAGGCTCGGTTTCGGGCGTTTTTCTAAGGCAAAAGTCGCATTGTCCACAGGGTTCCGACTGTTTTTCGCCGAAATATGCGAGTAGCATTTGGCTGCGGCAGCGATTTTCGGTAGACAGATAGTCAATGGCTTTGCCTATGCGCTGTTCAAATCGTCGCCTTCGGTCTTCGTAGGCCGCGGCAGGGATGATTATATGGCGCGATTCTTCCCGGCTGCGAGAATAGATAATTCGCGGTATTTTGCGTTGGGGAATATAGTTGATTATCCGTCTTTTAGAAAGGGAAATGAGGGTTTCGTAAACGTCTGTGTATTGGCATCCTGTTCGTGTGGCGATCAATCCCTCGTTGATGAAGGCATAATCGGTGAAAAGGCCTGTATATGTACGAAGAATGCATTGTACAATATCGTCGGTGAGCTTGCTGCCTTGCAGAAAACTGTAAAGCTCATCGCGGGTGACAAGAAACATCAGTCGCGAGGCCCTGTCTGTTTCTTCTAAGTATTCAATGTATCCGGAAAGCTCCAGAATTTTCAGAGCATAGTGGGTTTGTAAAATCGGAAATTTGTATACGGCACAGAATTGAGCGAGAGAAAACTCGTGTATGCTTTCGAAACCAAATCCTGCGGCCACCTGAAAATAGCTGCCCAGGGTATCATATATTTTACGAATTACTTCTTTAGCCGGAAATTCGTCGGACATACGTTTTTTTATCTTCCTGACGTCCAGCTCGCAGCTTACTACTACTACGGCGTAGGCTTTTTCCCCGTCGCGTCCGGCTCGTCCGGCTTCCTGAAAATATTCTTCGAGCGAGCCCGGCATGTCTACATGAAGTACGAGGCGCACGTCGGGCTTGTCTATGCCCATTCCAAAGGCATTTGTGGCTACCATTACTCTACATTCTCCTTTTTTCCAACGATCTTGGCGGATGTTTTTTTCATCACTGTTGATGCCGGCATGATAAAAGTCGGCCTCGATTCCGTTTGCTTGCAGTACGGCGGCCATTTCGGCGCAGCGTTCCCGGCTGCGTACATATACAATAGCGCTGCCGGGTACTTTGTTGAGAATGTGTATAACGGTATATTGTTTTGTATCGGTATTCCGCACCACGTAGGCGAGGTTGCTACGGTGAAAGCTGACTGAAAATACGTTTGGCTCCTTGAACTTCAGTTGTTTCTGTATGTCGTCAACGGTTGTCGGAGTAGCTGTGGCCGTGAGGGCGAGTACGGCTGCGTTCGGCAGCATCTCGCGTATGTCGGCAATGGCAAGGTAGGACGGTCGGAAGTCGTATCCCCATTGCGAGATGCAGTGACATTCGTCGACGGCTATGAACGACACATTCATGGCTTTCAGTTTGGCGCGGAAGAGCTCGGAGCTCAATCGTTCGGGCGATACGTAAAGGAATTTGTAGTCTCCGAAGATGCAATTTTCGAGCCTGGCTACTATTTCCGCAGCATCCATACCGGAATAGACGGCTGTGGCCTTTACTTTTTTGTGCCTGAGGTTATCAACCTGGTCCTTCATCAAGGCAATAAGCGGAGTTACAACTATACAAATTCCATCGGCTGCAAGTGCGGGTACCTGAAAGGTTATTGATTTGCCTCCCCCGGTAGGCATTAATCCGAGCGTATCTTTTCCTGCAGCTATGGAATGGATTATGTCTTCCTGAAGTGGTCGGAAAGAGCTATATCCCCAATAGTCGGACAATATTTGGTGATAAATATCCATTTCAGGCCTTTTACTGTTCGGGAATCCTGATGTCTTTTATCAATAGCTGGATGTTTGTATTTCCGATGTAAGCATTTTCTTCAATGCTATAACAAATGTCGAAAGGGAGTTGGGCCATTATGTACTCGCTGTATTGATGCATGCCGAAAGCGATGGCGTGAATCGGGCTTTTGCAGCTCTCGTCTATGAGTTCGAGCCTTACGTGTTCGAGCTCTTTCCCAACGAGCTTGCTTGTGCCGAAATCTTTTACGTTGCGGCTGCAAAAGATTGGCTTTGAGTTATCCGGCCCGAATGGGCTCATCTTTTTGAGTTCGCCCACAAGGGTTGCCGTGATGTCTTTCAGCTCTATTTCGGCGTCGATTTCTATTTGCGGCGACATCTGTTCGGGTTCAATCAGCTTGTCGGTGAGTTCCATAAATCTGTCGATGAAGAGGTCGAGGTTTTCTTCTTTGAGCGTGAGCCCAACGGCGCATGTATGTCCGCCGAAATTTTCAAGAGTGTCGCTGCAGCTTTCAATAGTTTTGTAAACGTCGAACACGTTGATTGATCTTGCCGAGCCGGTGATCATGGAGGTTTGTGTGGATTTTGTAAGTACAACGGCAGGCATGCAGTATTTTTCGGTAAGCCGTGACGCAACGATGCCTATGACGCCGCTGTGCCAGCTCGGATCGTAAACAACTATGGCTTTGCGATCTTCCATGTTGGTGAATCTGTCGATTATAGCGTTGGCTTCGTCGGTGATTTTCTTATCAAGTTCGCGGCGTTCGTCGTTGTATTTGTTGATATTTTCACTCTTTTCGCGAGCGCTTTCGCTGTCCCGCACGAGCAGCAGGTCAACGGCTTCTCCGCCGTTCATCATGCGTCCGGAGGCATTGATTCGAGGCCCTATTTTAAAAACTATATCGTTGATAGTGATTTCCTTACCTCCCAAGCCGCAAATGTCGATTATCCCCTTCAACCCGAGGCTCGGAAAGGAGTTGAGCTGCTTGAGCCCATAGTATGCGAGCACTCGATTTTCGCCGGTGATAGGAACAATATCGGCTGCGATGCTGACGGCGGCCAGGTCGAGGAGCTTCTCGAGCGGAGCGAGCGGAATGTCGTTGCTGGTGGAAAAAGCTTCCATGAATTTATATCCGACGCCGCATCCCGACAGGTGTTCGTATGGATATGAGGAGTCTGCGCGCTTCGGATTTAGCACAGCCACGGCATCGGGCAGTACGTCGTCGGGCTTGTGATGGTCACATATAATAATGTCTATGCCTTTTTCTTGTGCGTACTCAATTTTGTCAACGGCTTTGATGCCGCAATCGAGCGCAATGATGAGTGTAATGCCATGGGTGGCAGCATAGTCAATGCCTTTGATAGAAATGCCGGAGCCTTCACCGTCGCGATCGGGAATATAATAATCGAGGGTGGAAGAATAGGGCCTGAGATATTTGTACACCAGCGATACGGCGGTTGTTCCGTCGACATCATAATCTCCATAGATTAATATTTTTTCTTTATCTCCCAGCGCCTGATTAAGCCGTTTTACCGCCTTGTCCATATCGGGCATCTGATAGGGGTCGTGCAGGTCGCTGAGATGCGGTTGAAAAAACTTTTGTACTTCTTCCTCGGAAGTAATGCCTCTCCGGACAAGAAGCAAGCAGGTTACGGGGCTGTATCCCAGCAACATTGCAAGTTCGCTACTCTTATGTAATTCTTCCGGTGTGGGGGTGTGTAAATTCCATTTGTATGCCATTATAATGATTTTTTTTCTTTTGTCTGTGTGAAGTGCACTTATTGGTATGAAGCACATTAGAGGTATTTTTTCCGAAAGCCTTTTATTTTAGGCATCATGTCGGCAAAAAATAATTGCGTAAAAGTAGGCATTATTTTGTGATGAGAAAGCGAAAGATCCTTAATATTTCTTTTATGTGCTTCTTTTGGAGGGAGTATTAGTCTGTTTCACAAGCTTTCTCGTGCCCTTAATAATATTAATGTATGAAACACGTATTAGTCGGAAAAATCTGCGAGCCGGAAATGTTTAGCCAAGGACAAAGGCATCTAAACGAATCTCACTTCGGGGGTTCCCAAAATGTTTTCGGGGGTTCCCAAAATGGTTTCGGGGGTTCCCAAAATGTTTTCGGGGGTTCCCAAAATGTTTTCGGGGGATCCCAAATTGT
>JAITGS010000132.1 GCA_031280435.1 Tannerellaceae bacterium
GCATCGGAGCATACGCCACGGATGGAATACTTTCATCACGAGCGCGGCCTGGCGATGAGCACCGTTTGCAGGCTCGTTGACAGCGCCGCCGAGGCAACTTTTGAGCCCGCCCGCAAGGAGGCTGGCCTCAAGCTCCGCCCCATAGTCCATGCCTACAAGGGCTTGACTTCCGAGACCCGCGCGGGCGAGACCGACGACATTTTTAACATCCTGGAGGATCTCAACACTCCCGAAAACGCCGCCGCCCTCGCGACCCTCTCCCTCACCCCCTTCATCACCCGCGCCGCCACCCTCAACCAGGAGTATTACGACCTGCTTGGCGAGCGCGAGCAGGAGTGGCAGCACACGCATCACGGCACGCTGCTGCCCATACGCCGCGAAACGGACACGGTGCTTTTCGATTTGACGGATGCCACGAACCTGCATTACAAAATTGCGCCCAGCCCTGCCCTCGAAGCGCTTGTCGACGCCGTGAACGCCGCCCTCCAGCCCTTCAAGCGCATAGTTGCCCGCCGCCACAAACACTCCTCATCCTCATCACCCGGCGGCGGCGATAACAGCGGCGGCGGCGACGACGAAGGCACCGACGAAGGCATCCAGAAGCCGGAGAACACACCCCCGCCGGCTTCCAACACTCCTCAGAATCCCACCGACGAACCGCATCACCTCGACCCGAACGAGCATCCGGCAGCCGGAGAGTGACCTGTGTGGGCAGGCGGAAATCTATACGGGAGGCCCGTAGGGGGCTAATATTTTCGAACCGGATAGAACCGGATACCGGGCGAGCCGCCGGAGACTTCACAAGCCTCCGGCGGCTCTTTTTATACGGGCCCGCCCGCCCCTCTCCCCCACAAAAAAATAATTTTACCTTTGCGGCCATCAAAATAACCCCCCTTAACGCGAAAAATATTTATGGAATCTCTCCTTCACTATGTCTGGAAACACAGGCTCTATCTGCCCGACGAGCTCATCACTGCGGATAATCTGCGTGTAGAGGTGATGGCTGCGGGCCTCAGCAATGCCGATTCCGGCCCCGACTTCCTCAATGCAAAGCTGCGCATAGGCGATACGATCTGGGTGGGCAATGTCGAGATTCACGACAGGGCCTCCGACTGGTTCCGGCATCATCACGACGCGGACAGGGCCTACGACTCGGTTATCCTCCACGTTGTAGCCACCTGCGACGCCGTCGTTTATCGCCCCGACGGCAAGGCCGTTCCGCAGGCCGTGATGCGCGTGCCGGAGCAGCTCCGCAGCAACATTGACTGGCTCCTCAACCACGATAGCGCCATTCCTTGCCTTCCTCGACTGCGGGATATTCCTGCGGTGGCGCTGACTTCCTGGAAGAGCACCCTGCTGTGCGAACGGCTTGAGCGCAAAATCTCCGGCGTGCTCGACACCCTCGGCAAGCACGGCAACGACTGGAACGTTACCTTTTACATACTGCTGAGCCGCGCCTTCGGTTTCGGCCTCAACAACGACGCCTTCGAGAGCCTGGCCCGGAGGCTGCCCTGGATTTATATACTGAAACATCGCAGCAACCTGTTCCAGCTGGAGGCGCTGCTGTTCGGCCAGGCCGGCATGCTCGGCGCCGAGGAGGAGGGGGCAAACGGATATTTTTATCAGCTCCGCAATGAATATGCTTTCCTGAAGCAGAAGCTCGGACTGACGCCTCTCGATGCATCAAGCTTCAGGATGATGCGCATCCGACCGGCCAACTCGCCCCACCGGAAGCTGGCTCAGCTCGCGGCTATATGGTATGAGCACGACCTCCTTTTCTCGCGTATCATGAAGGAAAGCAGCCTGACCGACCTGGCCGAGATTTTCCGCATAGAGCCCTCGGTTTACTGGCAGTCTCACTATCACTTCCGCGACGGCTCGTCGCGAGCTCTCGGCGCAACCATGGGCGAAAGCGGGCTGAATACGATAGTGATAAACGCCGTGGTGCCCCTCCTGTTTGCCTACGGACGCAGCAACCGGCAGGAGGAGTATTGCGAGCGGGCCTTGCAGTTCCTCGAGACTCTTCCTGCGGAGAACAACCGCATCGTGGAGACCTTCCGCTCGGCCGGCCTCTGCGCTAACAATGCAGGCGACAGCCAGGCGCTAATCCAGCTCCGCAACGAATACTGCCAAACGCGCAGATGCCTCCGATGCCGCATAGGCTTCAGCCTCCTGAAAGCCGGCAGCGGAAGGAGGGCAAGCGGGCAGGGCAGCCAAAGCGGAGGATAGGAGTATATATCATGGTTTTCTTTATATTCGATGAGCAAAAGCTATTCAAATTAAAGAGGAATATTATGAAAACAAGAAGTGAGATTACAGACGTCAGCCTTGAAATGGACAGCCTGTACGGCAAAGTGGGAACGCCCGAACGCGACGCTTTCCGCACGGAGGCCTACGCTTATTGCATGGGGCAGATAATCCGCGACGCTCGCCGCAAGGCAAAAGTCAGCCAAAAGGAGCTGTCCGAACGCATAGGGGTTAGCAAATCTTATATCTCCGGCATTGAGAAAGGGCAGATAGAGCCCGGAGCCTGCATGTTCTACCGCATAATAGACGCTCTCGGGCTGCGTGTAGATATAGTGAAGCCGGCCAACTGACATAGCGACACGCTCCCAACCGTTTTTTCTTCCTTTGCCGTGTAACATCTCCGGCGGCTATTCCGTCTTCGGGATATAAACTCTAAAAATTTTGAAAGCAATGAAGAAGATTAATAAGGTATGGATGGCGGCGCTGCTTGCGGCGCTTTGTCTGGCGGCCGAGGCTCAGAGCGTCGACCGCCTGTTCAGGGAATTTGCTTCGGCGGACAACAATGAATCGGTCAGGCTCGGCCGATTTATGATGACTGTTGCCGGAGCCTTCAGCGATACCTACGGGGTACAGGGCGTGGAGGTTATCAGCCTCGGCAAGGCCGACGCGGACGTTAAGCAGCGCTTTGCCGAGGCCGTCAGGAACATTCGCGACTCTGCCTACGAGCTTATGATAGACGCCAAGGAAAACAATCAGCGCACCAGGGTGATGGCCCGCATGAAAGGCGAGGTCGTTCGGGAGCTCGTGGTCTTGGCCTCCGGAGATAATCCTGCGCTGATTCGTATCAAGGGCAAGATTCGCAGGTCGGATATAGAGCGAATCATGAACGAGCACGGCAAATAGCATGACCGTAGCCGCCTTCAAAGAGCGCTTCCTGCCCCTGCATCCGCGCCTGTACCGGCTTGCCTTCTCCTTCACGGAGGACAGCAGCGATGCGGAGGATGTGCTCCAGGAGGCCTACCTGAAGCTGTGGACCAAGCGCAGCGAGCTCAGCCGCATTGACAACGCCGAAGCCTTTTGCGTCACCCTCGTGCGCAACATCTGCATCGACCGCCTCCGAAGCGCCGGGCCACTGCGACTCCCGAACGGGGAGGCAGCCGACAGCCGCTCGGCCTCATCGCCCGAGGCCACGGCTATCCGACGCGAGGAGCTGGCCTTAGTGAAGCTGCTGATCGACCGCCTCCCCGACAAGCAGAGGTTAGTGCTCCGCCTGTACGGCCTCAAGGAATATTCGCTCAAAGAAATAGAGCAGATAACGGGGCTGAGCTCCGTCAACATCCGCGTGCTGCTGTCCAGGGCGCGTAAAATAATCAAGGAACAATTCTTAAAACTATCGGGTTATGAACGAATCTGAATTTGACAAAATAATGGACGATGCCCTGAAGGTCGACCTTCCCGCCGGCCTGGCCGAACGCCTGGAGGCTGCCGTCGACGAGCGCGCAAGCCGCTCCCGCAGGCTGAGGCTGCTGATGCCTGCGGCCGGCCTGGCCGCATCGCTGCTGATATGCGCGGGCATACTGCTCTCGCAGCGGCGCGCTCCCATGCGGGATACCTTCGACGATCCGCGCGAAGCAGCCCTCGCGGCCGAGCAGATGCTCACACTCGTATCGCGCGAAATCAATCTCGGCCTCGAGCAGGTGGCATCGGTAGAGCGCGAAGCCGTGCAGCACCTCAGCAATCTCATCAACGAACCTTTTAAAAACAGATAAACAATGAAATCGAAAATGAACACTAAAGCAATTATCACCATGCTCTGCCTGCTAATCGCAACGACAGGCTTCTCGCAGAGCAAACTCTTCGACAAATATGCCGACATGGACAACGTCAAGTCGGTATATATCTCCAAAGCGATGTTCGACATGATTCCCCTGATTGGCGACGTGGGCATGAGCCTCACCAACCTGAAGGGCAAGATAGAATCGCTGCAGCTTTTATCGGCCGACAACAAGGATTTGACTGCCCGGATGCGCGACGAGTTCTCGCAGCTCGTCACCAAGAACCACAACGAGCTGATGCGCGTTCGCGACGGCAAGAGCCGGGTGAACTTCTATTCCGCAAGCTCCGGCGAACTCCTCCGGGATCTCATCCTGATCGTCGACGCCGACACGGCCTACACCGTGATGCAAATACTCGGAAAATTCACCATGAAGGATATTCAGGGAATAGTCTCCGAAATACAATAGAGGCCCGTTCCTCTATTCCGGCTTGCTCATGGGGGCGGCGCCGGGGATGCCGACTGCGCTCCCCTGCACCGCCCCTCTTTCGTGCATGCGGCGGACGATCCTGGCCGTGATCTCGTGGTTCTTCAGCCCCCAGGAGGGAGCCAGGAGCAGGCCGGCAGGCGATTGGGATACGAAGCGCTCTACGGCAATGGCCGGGTTCAGCCGTTCCAGGAAATCTATCGCCAGCTCAATGTACTCCTCCGGCGAGTATAGCCGGAAGCGCTCCGGAGAGGCCTCCCATTCGGCAGCCATCTGCGTATGCCGCACTATCTGGAGCTGATGCATCTTGAGGCTTGTGAGCGGCAGCTCGGAGAGGCGGTCGGCATGCCCAAGGATCTGCTCGCGCGATTCGCCCGGCAGGCCGATGATCAGGTGGGCGCCTACGGCTATTCCGCAGGCATGCGTCCGTCGGATAGCCTCGGCGGAGCAGCCGAAGCTGTGTCCGCGATTGATGCGAGCCAGGCTCTCGTCCACGGTGCTCTCCACGCCGTATTCAATCATCACGAAGCCGCGCCGGGCCATCTCCGCCAGGTCTTTGAGCAGCAGGTCCGGCATGCAGTCGGGCCGCGTCCCAATGATAAGGCCGGCGATGCGTGGGTGGCGCAGGGCTTCCTCGAAGACGGCCGCAAGCTGCTCCGCATCGCCGTAGGTACCGGTGTAGGACTGGAAGTAGGCCAGGTAGCGCATGTCGGGATATTTGTAGGCGAAGAAGCGTATGCCTTCGGCAATCTGCTCCTCCACGCTCGCGCCCTCCAGACAGTAGGCCGGGCTGAAGGCCGCATTGTTGCAGTAGGTGCATCCGCCGCGACCCAGACTGCCGTCGCGGTTGGGACAGCTCCGGCCGCCATTGATGGACAGCTTCTGCACCTTGAAGGGAAAGCGTCGGCGGAGATAAGAAGCAAAATCGTTATACGGAAGCATTATCTAATGTTACAGAGTTATTCGAGTCGGCAAGCCAAGGCTATTCCCGCAAGCCTCTTCCAAATTTCATTTTGCCTACGGGATTCCGTAGAGCCATCAAAACAGTTTCATTTTGCCTACGGAATTCCGTAGAGGCATCAAAACAATTTCATTTTGTCTACGGAATTCCGTTGAGGCATCAACACAATTTCATTTTGCCTACGGGATTCCGTGGAGCCATCAAAACAATTTCGGTTTGTCTACGGGATTCTCCGGGCATATCAAAACATTTTTGCTTTGTCTATGGAGATGCCTTTGGGGCGGCGCGATGCGGGAGGGGGGCTAAAGGCGGCCGCCTTACAGGCCGAATCGTTTATCCCAGCGCCACGTCGAGCACCATCATCAGCAGAAATCCTCCCATGACCGCCAGGGTGCCCACGTTGCTGTGATCGCCCAGATGCGCTTCGGGTATCAGCTCTTCGACCACCACATACATCATGGCTCCGGCGGCGAAGGCCAGCAGCCAGGGCATGTACGGAGCAATCACTCCCGCCAGGGCCACCATCATGAAGGCCGACAGCGGCTCTACTGCGCCCGACATGCATCCCAGGCCAAAGGATCGCTTTGCGCTCATTCCTTCTTGCCGTAGCGGCAGGGCCACGGCGGCGCCTTCGGGGAGGTTCTGTATGCCTATGCCGGCGGCCAGAGCGAGTGCGGCTGTGTACTGAGCCGCATCGCCTCCATGCTGAGCTGCCAGCACAAAGGCAAGCCCCACGGCCATTCCCTCCGGAATGTTATGTATGGTGACGGCCGAGAGCAGCAGGCTGCTGCGCTTCATGCGCGTGGGCAGGCCCTCCACCGTGCCGGACGACAGGTGCAGGTGAGGAATCAGGCGGTCGAGGCCGAACAGAAAGAGTACGCCCATGGCAAAGCCGCCGGCAACAGGTATCAATCCGCTTCCGCCGGCGGCCTGACCCTCCTCTATGGCCGGCGCCAGCAGCCCGAAGGCCGAAGCCGCTATCATAATCCCGGCCGCAAATCCAAGGAAGATGGTTTGAGCCATACGGCTCGTCTGATTTTTAAAGAAGAAAACCATGGATGCCCCTATGCAGGTCATCACAAAAATAAAGCCGGCGCCTCCGGCTACCATAATCAATTCTTCGGTATTCATTTTCTCTAAGCTTTATGTTATACATTATATATATGTGTGTACGCCCGGAGCCGTACGCAGGCAAAGTAAGGCCAAAAGATCCGTTCTCGCAAGAACCCACGGCCCTGCACCGGGATACAGAGGTGTGCAATTGGAATTTGCGCCTGCCCAAATGGGTCATTCCCGCGAAGGCGGGAATCTCCGATCGAAAAACGGTTACGATTGTAGTTGTATCATATAAAACAACAAATACAATCGTCCCAGCTCTCGATCGGAGATTCCCGCCTTCGCGGGAATGACCCATTGTTCGAGCGAAAATTCCTTTTTGACAGATTTACTTCGGGCAGGCCGGGAATGGCTTTTTGCGCATCGCCATTCCCATTCGAAACTTATTACTACTTTTAGCCCGAACATAATTTTTAATCATATCAAAAACAAAACGACCATGTTATTAGGAAAATATTCTTTTGGAACAGGCGACCGCTTTGCGCAGCAGGGCGAGGCGCAGTTGAGAGCCTTGATGAAGGCTTCGCAGGAGATAGGTACGGACATTGTGCCGGTGTGGAACAAATCGAACAGGGAGCACCAAATCGTGGGCTCCACCCCGGCGGCCGTGAGGCGCGAGGCCGAGGATGCGGTGACGGCCCTGGGCTACGGCGGACAGTGGTTCACGGATGCCGACCATATAAACATGTCGAATGTTGATAAGTTTATAGACGACTCGGACTTCTTCACCATAGACGTTGCCGACTTCATCGGTAAGCCCGAGGCCGACGATGCCGTGGAGGCCTTCATAGAGCGCAGCCTCAAGGCGGCCGCCGAGCTGAAGCTTCCGGTGGATGCGAGCGAGGCCAATCTGCGTCGGGTAGCCGCCAATTACCTGTACGCCGTCCGCGAGGCCGGGCGCATCTATCGCCACATCGAGGAGCGCAAAGGCCACGGCCGCTTCGTGGCCGAAGTATCCATGGACGAGGCCGCCGCAAGCCAGTCGCCTGCCGATTTCATATTCATACTCCGCGAGCTGGCTCTTGAGGGCGTTGAGGTGCAAACGATAGCTCCCCGCTTCCACGGCAGCTTTCATAAGGGCGTGGATTACGTTGGCGACGTTGGCGTCTTTGCGATCCAGTTCGAGGAGTACATGCAGGCGATCGACCTGGCCGTAGAGCGCTTCGGGCTTCCTCCCAGCCTCAAGCTCAGCATACACTCCGGCAGCGACAAGTTCTCGCTCTATCCCGTTATCGGCAGCATTTCGAAACGATACGGCCGCGGATTCCACCTCAAGACCGCCGGCACCACATGGCTGGAGGAAGTGATTGGGCTGGCCATGACGGAGGAGGCCGAGGCCGTCCGCTTGGTTAAGCTCATATACTCGCAGGCCGTTGAGCGCTGCGACGAGCTTTGCCTGCCGTACAGTACGGTTATTGACATCAAGCCCGAAGGCCTCCCCACCCCGTCCGAGGTGAATAGCCGGAGCGGACGGCAAATAGCCGCGGCCCTGCGACACATTCCCGGGCATCCGGAGTATAATCCCGACATGCGACAGCTGGTGCACGTGGCCTACAAAATCGCCGCCGAGAACATGGACGCCTACCTGGCGGCCCTGCATCGCAACGCACTCGCCGTAGGCCTCGAGGTGGAGGCAAACATATACGACAGACACCTCCGCAGGCTGTTCGACCTGCCCTGAAAACGGCGCGGAGGCAATTTTTATGAACTAATGCATATCTTTGCGCCGCAGTTAATTCATTAAATAATAATTAAACACATCAAGAAAAAAGTATGGAAATCATCAAAGTAACAGGCAGAGAGATTTTAGACTCAAGGGGCAACCCCACCATAGAGGTTGACGTCCTGCTCGAATCGGGAGCATTCGGACGCGCCGCAGTACCGTCCGGAGCATCCACCGGCGAGAACGAAGCCATAGAGCTGCGAGACGGCGACAAGAAGCGCTACGGCGGTAAGGGCGTGCGCAAGGCCGTGGACAACGTCAACAAGCTCATTGCTCCGTCAATCATCGGAATGAGCGCCCTGAACCAGCGCGCCATAGATAAAAAGCTGCTCGACCTCGACGGCACCTCAACAAAGTCGAATCTCGGCGCCAACGCAATGCTGGGCGTATCGCTCGCCGTAGCAAAAGCCGCCGCCGAATACGTCGGACTGCCCCTTTATCGCTACATAGGAGGAACCAATGCCTACGTACTCCCCGTACCGATGATGAACATTATCAACGGCGGCTCGCACTCCGATGCGCCCATAGCCTTCCAGGAATTTATGATACGTCCCGTCGGTGCGGAGAGTTTCCGCGAAGGACTGCGCATGGGGGCCGAAGTATTTCATGCACTCAAGAAGGTCTTGAAAGACCGCGGGCTGAGTACGGCCGTGGGCGACGAAGGCGGATTTGCTCCCACGCTCGACGGCACCGAGGATGCCCTCAACTCAATCCTGCTGGCCGTAAAAGCAGCCGGATATGAGCCCGGCAAAGACGTAACCATAGCGCTCGACTGCGCGGCCTCCGAGTTTTACAGCGACGGGACGTATGATTACACCAAATTTGAGGGCCCCAAAGGCGCCCGACGCACTCCCGCCGAGCAGGCCGCATACCTGGCCGAGCTGGTAGAGAAATTCCCCATCGACTCCATAGAAGACGGAATGGACGAAGGCGACTGGGACGGATGGAAGCTGCTCACCGACAAAATCGGCGGCAAGTGCCAGCTCGTGGGCGATGATTTGTTTGTGACCAACGTTGAGTTCCTCCGTAAAGGCATACAAAGCGGATGCGCCAACTCCATCCTGATCAAGGTGAACCAAATAGGAACCCTGAGCGAAACGCTCGACGCCATTGAGATGGCCCACCGTAACGGCTACACCTCGGTTACGTCGCATCGCTCCGGCGAGACCGAAGACGCCACCATTGCCGACATAGCCGTAGCCACCAATTCGGGCCAGATCAAGACAGGATCGCTGAGCCGCTCCGACCGCATGGCCAAGTACAACCAGCTCCTCCGCATTGAAGAAGAGCTGGGCGAGCGGGCATCCTACGGATACGGCAAGCTGAAGTAAGGACAAAGGGCCGGGCATGCTCCCCGTAGCATAGCTCGGCCCCTAATATGTAATGTTTCCAAATAATAAGGCCACTTCCTTAACACCTTTGTAAATTTTTGTTTTATTGGGCGTCGGGCATACTGTCCGGCGCTTTGTTTTATATGCCCCCGCAGGATTGGCCGTCGGAGCCCGGCTGCCGCATGCCGCTAAAGGCGTCCGGGAGCCGTTCCGCCGGAAGCGATCCTGCCTCGAATAAGAGGGTGGATTCTCCGTTCATATAATCCCACCTCAATTCACCACATGATTTTATATGAAAACTGTGTTCAAAGTTTGATTCCGTATATGAATCGAGATAAAACTATATTCAAATTCTGATTCACTATATGATTTTATCTGAAAACTATATTCAAATCCTGATTCAGAATATGAATTTATATGAAAACAGTTTTTAAATCTCTATTCACCATATGAATTACTATTTAAATATTATACAGGAACCGATTCATATTATGAATTGATATGGCAATATTGTTTCAGCTTGATTCATGTATTGAATTATCTGCAACAAATATTTTTTTATTGGATTCAGTATATGAATCAAGACGGATACATTTCTGCGGACTGATTCACCTTATGATTTTTGGGAGGCGGAGAGTTTGGGAGGCGGGCATGGGGGTGGGAATGTGGCAAAGGGGTTTTATGGAAGTAGGAAATTAATAAAACTGCAAGGTCGCTATTGCAAAAGCCGAATCAAGAGAATATCTTTGTAAAAAAAACAAAAAGTATATGCCCCCATGAAACAACAGGAAGACAACGGAAAAACATATCTGATAGACAAGTACGTGCAGCCGGTTCATCGCTTTATCAAGCAGGATAAAGCGAGCGGTATAGTGCTTGGCGGGGCGGTGCTGATTGCGCTGATATGGGCAAATTCTCCGCTGTCACATTCCTATTTCAACATTTTCCAGCACAAGCTCGGCTTCAGGTTTGACGGACAGTCTCATTTGGAATTCAGCATATACCACTGGATAAACGACGGGCTTATGGCAATATTTTTCTTCGTGGTAGGTTTGGAGCTTAAGCGCGAGTTTGTGGAAGGCGAGCTTTCGAATGTTCGCACGGCAATATTGCCTATTGCTGCGGCCGTTGGAGGCATGCTGGTGCCGGCCGTGATATATTATCTGCTGAACAGAACCGGGGAGGCTGCCAATGGCTGGGGGATACCGATGGCCACGGATATTGCCTTCGCCCTGGGGGTTTTGTACCTGTTCGGCAAGCGTGTGCCCACGTCCATAAAGATTTTTCTGGCTGCGCTGGCTATTGTGGACGACCTTGGGGCCGTGGTTGTCATCGCCTTTTTTTATACATCTAATATATATATAGGAAATCTGCTCATAGGATTCGCTTTTGTGGCTGTAATGTTTGCGGGCAACATGATTGGAATCAGGAACTTGTTTTTCTATGCGATACTTGGGGTGGCCGGGGTTTGGGTGGCCTTTGTGACGTCCGGGGTTCATGCCACTATTGCTGCGGTGATAGCGGCATTCACTATTCCTGCCGATGTGCGTATTAATCCGCGTGTTTATATCAACAGGATGGAGAAGCTGCTGAAGGATCTGAACCTCATTCAGCTGAATGCCCGTAACACGCTTTCGGAGGAACAGGTTCATCTGTTCGGGGAGATAAAGCAGGGTACGAATGATGCCATCCCGCCTCTTCAGCGGCTGGAGCATGCTTTTTATCCTGTGGCCATGTTCGGAGTGCTGCCTGTTTTTGCGGTGGCTAATGCCGGTGTGCCGTTCCAGGTGCATGCGGATTTCTGGACGGGCTCGGTTTCGCTGGGTGTGGCCCTCGGATTGTTTGTGGGCAAGCCTCTGGGGGTGATTGGCACCACCTGGCTGTTGGTGAAGCTGAAGATTGCGAAGTATCCTAAGGGGATGAACTTTCTGCACCTGATGGGTGTGGGGCTTCTTGCCTCCATTGGCTTTACGATGTCGATATTTATCACGTCTCTTGCCTTCACGGAGCCTGCTCACTTCCTTCAAGCCAAGCTGGGCATATTCGCGGCGTCGATAGCAGGTGGAGGTCTGGGCTACCTGGTGCTGAAAAAAGCGATAGGCAAGGAGCCCTCCGAAGTAGCGGCGAAAGCCAAAGTTTGAGGAGGTAAATAAGGCTGCGGGAGGTGGTGAATTGCATTTTGTCCATGACATCCCGGCTTTTCATAGCTAAAAAAACTAAAAACGCGATGGTACGAAGCATAGAGTAAGTAAAGAATGAAAAAATATATATATTTGCAATGTAAGAAACACCTATAAATTTAAAAAAGTATGGAAGTCAAGAAATCAAAAGATGCGGACTTGGAGAGTTCGAAACTGTCAAGCTACCTGATGGGGCTTGTTGTTGGGCTTGCAATATTATTCGTCGGCTTTGAATGGGGCACGCAAGACGTTAAGGAAGTTGTAGACACAGGCATTGTTGAAATCCAGGCAGAAGAGGAGATAGAGATCACCCGGCCGGAAGACACGCCTCCCCCGCCTCCTCCCCCGCCGGTACAGGTAACACCTGAGATATTGGAAGTTGTGGAAGATAATGTCAAGGTAGACGAGACGGAAATTCTCTCTACGGAGGACGATTCGAAGAAAGCTCAGGAGCAGGTATACGTACCGACGGCTCCGGTGGCTGCACAAGATGAGGAGGAATCCGCTCAGGAGATATTTGCCATAGTGGAAGACATGCCTGAATATCCTGGCGGCCAGGCAGAGATGTTCAAGTTCCTGAGAGAGAATCTGAAGTATCCTATTATTGCGCAGGAGAACGGTGTGACGGGCCGCGTGACGGTAGGTTTTGTTGTCAACCGCGACGGCTCGATTGTGGATGCAACGGTAATGCGCGGTGTGGATCCATCTTTAGACAAGGAAGCCCTCCGCGTGGTCACATCCATGCCGAAATGGACTCCGGGCAAGCAGCGCGGCAAGCCGGTGCGAGTAAAATTCACTGTTCCGGTAACATTCAAGTTGAATTAAACAGAACAAAAAAATCAGCATGTCTTTTCAGAATTAGTAACTCTATAAAAAAATAAAATTATGGAAAGCAAGAAATCCAAAAATGCAAGCTTAGAAAGTACGAAGGTATCGCACTATCTGATGGGGCTTATAGTTGGGCTTGCAATACTATTTGTCGGCTTCGAGTGGCGTAGCTCAGATCTGAAGATGCCGATTAACACAGGCATCGTTGATATTAAAGCGGAAACAGAAATTGACATCACTCGTCCGGAAGAGACACCTCCTCCTCCGCCGCCCCCTCCGGTGCAGGCAACTCCTGAGATATTGGAAGTAGTAGATAATAATGCTGCAATAGATCAGCAGGAGATGCGCTCGACGGAAGACGATTTGCATACTATTCAGGTTGAGTCGTACGTACAGCCCTCCGCAGTTATGACGGTTGAAGAAGAAGCTTCGCAGGAGGAGATTTTTCAGAGAGTGGAAGAGATGCCACAGTTTCCCGGCGGCGACTTAGAGCTGTTCAAATTCTTGAGAGATAATATATGGTATCCATTCGGTGCCATGCATGACGGCATATCTGGCCGCGTGACGGTAGGTTTTGTTGTAAACAGCGACGGCTCTATTGTTGATGCAACGGTATTGCGTGGCGTAGATCCCGCGCTGGACAAGGAGGCCCTGCGTGTTGTAAGCAGCATGCCGAAATGGACTCCTGGCAAGCAGAGAGGCAAGCCGGTAAGAGTAAAGTATGCTGTTCCGGTAACATTCAAGTTGAATTAAACAGCAAGGATTAAAAAAAGAAAGTAGTCCGACCCTAATTTCCCCTCCCAGGAAGGATGCCGGAAGCGATTCCGCCCCCTTTTCCTTCCTCGGAGGGGACTTCTTTGATTCGGAAAATAAAACTTAAGCATGTATCTCAGTTTTCAGGACATCATATCCCGCGTTGAAACCGAAATATCGAGGTTGCGCTTCGTTAATCACCCGGAAAGTTTGTACGCTCCCATATCCTATATGCTCTCGATAGGAGGCAAACGGATTCGCCCGTCGCTTGCGCTTGTATCATGCAATATATACAGCGATTCGATAGAGCATTCCATCCCTCCCGCCCTTTGCGTAGAGGTGTTCCATAACTTCACCCTCATGCACGACGACCTGATAGACAACTCGGATCGTCGGAGGAAGAAGCCCACGGTTCATAAGGTATGGAACAAGAATACGGCTATCCTTTCGGGCGACGCTATGCTGATTACTGCCTATCGGCTTATCTCCGAGTCGCCTTCGTCGAACCTGAAAGAACTTCTGGATTTGTTCACGACAACGGCGCTTGAAATCTGCGGAGGCCAGCAATACGATATGGATTTTGAATCGCGAACCGACGTAACGGAGGCCGAATACATAGAGATGATTCGCCTGAAGACAGCCGTGCTCCTTGCCTGCGCTCTGAAAGCCGGAGCAATCATAGGCGGCGCATCTGAGGAAGAGGCTATGCACCTGTACGAGCTGGGAGTTTATATTGGCCTTGCCTATCAGTTGCAGGACGACCTGCTGGATGTATACGGCGATCCGGAAACCTTCGGCAAAATAGTTGGCGGCGATATTCTTAGCAACAAGAAGACCTTCCTCCTGATCTATGCACTGGAGCAAGCCTCCCAATCGCAGAGCGAGGAGTTTCATCGCTGGTTCGGACAGAAGACATTCGATCCTTCGGAGAAAGTTGCAGCCTTCAAGCGCATGTACGACGCTCTGGGAGTGAAGGAGGCGGCAGAAGCCAAGATCAAATCCTACTACGACAAAGCCTGGGAACACCTACACATGTTGCAGGCTCCGCACGGACGTCTGGCAGTGCTGGAAGAGGTAACGAACTATCTGTTGTATCGCCAGGCGTAAGTGAAGTTAATGGGATTGGTCGACACACACAGCCACGTATATCTCGAAGCCTTCGACGCAGATCGCGAAGCTTGTTTGCATGAAGCCGAAGCGTCGGGGATAGAGAAAATATTACTGCCGAACATCGACTTGTCCAGCATTGATCGTATGCAGGCCATGTGCGACAAGTATCCGGGCTTCCTGCATCCTATGATGGGGCTTCACCCTACCGGCGTTAAAGCAGATTATGCGGCAGCGCTTAGCAGCATGGAAACTTATCTTCACAAGGGTTCGTACTGCGCCATAGGCGAAATAGGTATAGATCTGTATTGGGACAAAAGCTATCTGACGGAGCAAATAGCTGCATTCGAGGAGCAATTGCGATGGAGCATCGACCTCGATCTGCCCATAGTAATACATACGAGAAAAGCCTTCCCAGTAGTTTTCGAGTGTATATATAAGATAGGAAAGGATCGCCTGAAAGGAGTATTCCATAGCTTCTCCGGCTCGGAAGCCGACTTGCACGAAATCGAGCGGCTCGGCAACTTCAAGATAGGGATAGGCGGAGTGGTAACATACAAGAATGCAAAGCTTCCGGACATAATATCCCGGACGGATATCAGCAATATCCTGCTGGAAACAGACGCTCCCTACCTGCCTCCGGTTCCCCATCGCGGCAAGCGCAACGATCCTGTGTATATATGGGAGACGGCCCGAAAAGTAGCCGAAGTGTATAAGCGGACGGTAGAAGAAGTGGCTCGAATCACACGAGCAAGTAGCTTTGAAATGTTTGCATTGTGAAACATTTGCCGCAGGTAACACCTATTTATATGAAGCAAAAACATTTGAATTGCGAGCCTGAAAGTTTGAGGTTTTATTTTTTTTTGTATTTTGCGCTCGATTTATGAAGGTACACTATTCTAAAAAACAAGGAGAGATGCTCGAGTGGTTGAAGAGGCACGCCTGGAAAGCGTGTGTACGCCAAAAGCGTACCGCGGGTTCGAATCCCGCTTTCTCCGCACAATATTAAAGAACAATCAAATGATGAATTAAATTATTAATCTTAAAAATTAAACACACAATGAAAAAGTTTTTTGCTAAAACATTCCTGGTTCTGTGCGCCCTTGGCACAACAACATTTGCATTTGCACAAGAAGCTGCCACTGCTGCCGAAACAGCCGCAACAGAAGGAGGCTTTCACAATGCATTGAAGATAAAATTTATTGAGGGTGGCGCCGAGTTTATGACAGTTATCGCCATTCTGTTAATCTTAGGCTTAGGCTTCTGTCTGGAGAGAGTAATCTATCTTAATTTGGCAGAAGTTAATCCCCGCAAGCTTCTGAAAGGTGTGGAGGAAGCCCTTGACAAAGGCGACGTTGAAGGCGCAAAAACAATAGCCCGCAACACTCGCGGCCCCATTGCATCCATTATTTACCAAGGACTGTTGAGAATAGACCAGGGTATTGATGTGGTTGAGAAATCAGTTGTATCGTATGGCGGCGTTCAAAGCGGTTTGATGGAGAAGAACTTCTCATGGATCGGTTTGTTTATCGCACTGTCCCCATCGGTTGGGTTCCTCGGTACTGTGGTTGGTATGGTTATGGCTTTCGACGATATTGAAAGAGCCGGAGATATTAGCCCGACAGTTGTTGCCGGAGGTATGAAAGTGGCGTTGATTACAACCGTCGGCGGTTTGATCGTAGCTCTGATCCTGCAAACTTTCTACAATTATTTACTGAGCAAGCTGGAAGGCATCATCAACCAGATGGAAGACGCATCCATTACTTTGATTGACATCGCTCTGAAATATACGTACAAATACAACAACAAATAATTAACAACATGGCTGTAACTAAAATCAGAAAAATATCCAGTTGGACTTTGGTCGTAACGAGCGTAATCCTCCTGGTAGTTTTAGGGCTCTTCCTGACCGGCGGTAATAATCCTCCGCTGAATGGAAAATCCTGGTACCCGAAACAAACCGATACGTTACTGTATTGGGGATATGTCATGTTTGGATTAACCGTGCTGGCAACAGTAATTTTCGCCCTGCTTCAGTTCGTTCAGAATTTCAGGAACGACGCAAAGAAAGCTTTATTAGGTTTGGGCGTAATCATAGCATTTGCCGCATTACTATTTATCACCTATTCGATTGGCAGCGGAGAACCGATTGCGCGGCTTGCAACAGGCTCGTCGGCTTCTTACAATGTGCCGACATGGTTGAAAGCAGCCGATATGCTGATTTATTCCATATACGCCATGTTTATCATGACGTTCGTCGCAATTGTGGTAGGCAGCATCAAAAATTTATTTAAATAATCTGCTATTCGTATGGCAAAAAAGAAAAGAAAAGTCCCCGCGTTGAACTCAACATCGTCGGCCGACATTGCCTTCATCATGCTTCTTTTCTTCTTATTGACTTCTTCTATGGATACCGACAGAGGGTTGCCGCGACGCTTGCCTCCGCCTCCGCAGAAAGATCAAAAGATGAACGACGTAAAAGTCAAGAAGAGAAACATTCTGGTTGTGCTGATCAATTCAAGCAATCAGATCAGTGCAGGTGATGAATACATAACCGATATGAAACTGTTGAGAAACAAGGTGAAAGAGTTTGTTGAAAATCCAACAAACAACGAACACATGCCCGAAAAAACGGAAGTAGACGTTCCGTTCTTCGGGAACATGATGGTGTCAAAGAGCCATGTGGTTTCACTGCAAAACGACCGCGGAACTTCATATCAGAGTTATATAACGGTGCAAAGCGAAATAGTGGCCGCTTACTCCGAACTTAGGAATGAGATTTCCCAGAAGAAATTCGGGAAAAACTTTATGGAATTGAACGAAGAACAACAAGAGGCTGTGAAAAAGATTTATCCGCAAAATATATCCGAAGCAGAGCCTAAAAACTATTCAGAGAGGAAAAAGTAATGGGAAAATTTGGAGGAGGCAACAACCGGGAAGTACCTCAACCCAGTATGGCATCGCTATCAGACTTGGTTTTCACGTTTTTGTTCTTCATCATGATGGTAACTTCCATGCGTGAAGTAACATTAATGGTGCGATTCAGAGCCCCGCAAGCAACCGAACTTCAGAAGCTGGAGAAAAAGTCGCTTGTTACATTTATATATATAGGCGAGCCGGTAGAGAAATACAAAGCCAAGTTTGGTTCTGCAACGCGCGTCCAATTGAACGATCAGTTTGAGGAAATATCCGCTATTCAAGACTATATCGCTCAGGAAAAATCGAGTATGAAAGAAGAAGATCAGCCCCTTATGACGGTTTCTATAAAAGCAGATAGAGACACAAAGATGGGTATTATAACCGACGTCAAGCAAGCGCTTCGCGAAGCTTATGCACTGAAGATTAGTTATTCTGCCCTTAGTGGGGCTCAATAATATTTTGTGGTTTTCATTGTTTCATTTTATTTATTTGACTCCGGAGTTGCTTTGAAAAAGGCAACTCCTTTTTTTTGCCCGGCATGCGCACCTGCACGCATGTGAATTTGATAGGCATCATACGTTTATTGGCGGATAAAATGCTTGTTGAAGGCTGGAGCCGGCGAGGCGCGGTGCCAACTTTGTCGGTCAAACTCACAATGTCCGTTAGAAGGGTAAAGCCGGCGGGTTATTGATGTGCTCCTTTCTCCTGAGATTCTAAACTCTCATAATTGTGAGTTTTATAAGTCCGGAAAATCGACTGCTCCACTTAGTGGAAAGCGCGATCGGCATGCCGGGGGAGCTTTCCACTAAGTGGAAAGTGCGATCGACTTGCTCGATCATGCTTTCAACAATGTTGGCGGCGTGATCGACTTGCTCGATCATGCTTTCAACATTGTTGGCGGCGTGATCGACTTGCCGGGCGAGCTTTCAACATTGTTGGTGACATGCCGAACTTGGGCAGGGAGGTTGGCGGCAAGGGGGCGTAATCCGCATCCGGGCGTGCGAAGAATGATCCGGTGCTGATGCCTTTGCCCTGAATTATATGTCCGCAAGATTTGGTTTATATCTTAATTGCCGTATCTTTGCCTGGGATCAAAGTGCTTAAATCCGTATGAATGAAGCAGAGAATATGAAGAAAATCGTTGACGTCCGACAGATACTCCGGGAAAAGGCTCCGCACCTGGCCGGCAAATTGCCCTCTTTCATTATTAATTATCTTATCAAAATTGTTCATGAAGACGAGGTTAACTTTGTGCTGAACAGCTATTGCGACAAAGATGGCATAGCCTTTATGGACGCGCTGATGGATTATTTCGACATTAGGCTTAATGTGTATGGAGAGGATTGCTTGCCGGATTCGAGCAGGTTGGTTTTTGTTTCGAATCATCCTTTGGGAGGGCTCGACGGAGTTTGCATTTCGTCGGTTTTGGGTAGGCGGTACGATGGTCGCCTGCGTGTGCCGGTTAACGATCTGCTGCTTTTTATTCCGAATCTTCGCTCCATTTTCATCCCGGTTAACAAGCACGGGCGCCAGGATCGCCGAGCGGCTTTGCTGACGGAGGAGACTTTTGCTTCCGATAATCATATACTTACCTTTCCGGCGGGAATGTGTTCGCGCAAGATGCGGGGCGAGATTGTTGATTTGCCCTGGAAAAAATCTTTTCTGCAAAAGGCTGTCGAGCACAAGCGCGACATTGTTCCCATGTTTTTCGACGGCAAGAATTCGGACTTTTTCTATCGTTTGGCCAATGTGAGAAAGCGGTTTGGGATTAAGGCTAACGTCGAGATGCTATATCTCTCCGACGAGTTGTTCAAGAGCAAACATTCGTCGTTTGGGATATATTTTGGCCGGCCGATGTCGTGGACTATGTTCGACAAAAGCCGTACGCCGGGAGAATGGACGGAGGAGATCCGGAAAAAAGTATATTCGCTGAAGGGTGATTTTATCAAAAGAACTAAATGAAAAATATATATGTTATGCAAACTATTATCAATCCTATTGATCGTGACCTTTTAAAATCGGAGCTAACGCCCGACAAGCTGTTGCGACGAACAAACAAAGCAAACAACGAGATTTACATCATCACGGCTCATGATTCGCCTAATGTTATGCTCGAAATCGGGCGCCTGCGCGAGATTGCTTTCAGGCATTACGGCGGCGGAACGGGCATGCCTGTCGACATCGACGAGTTCGACACTATGGACGGCGCTTACAGGCAGTTGCTGGTATGGGATCCGCGCGAGGAAATGCTGCTTGGCGGCTATCGTTTTTTGTGCGGGTCGGATGTGAAATTTGATGAGTCGGGCAAGCCTATGCTGGCGACTTCTCATCTGTTCGACTTTACGGATGTGTTTCTGAAGAATTATTTGCCGTATACGGTTGAGTTGGGGCGCTCGTTTGTGGCGCTTGAGTATCAGGCCACGCGCGAGGGCTCGGTCAAAGGGCTGTTTGTGCTCGACAACCTTTGGGACGGTCTGGGCGCGATGACGGTTATAGACCCGTCGCTTCAGTATTTTTTCGGCAAGGTGACTATGTATAACACCTACAATCCTAAGGCTCGCGACATGATTCTGTACTTCTTGGCCAAGCATTTCCCGGATCCCGACAGGCTGCTGACGCCTATTTCCCCGCTCGAAACCAATTTGAACGAGGAGATGCTGGCCGAGCTGTTCTGCTCTGATAATTATAAGGATGACTATCGGATCCTGAACCAGGAAGTGCGCAAGTACGACATCAACGTGCCGCCTCTGATCAGCGCCTACATGAGCCTGTCGCCCAGGATGCGCACCTTCGGTACAGCCATTAATCACGAGTTTGGCGAAGTGGAAGAAACCGGTATCCTTATTTCAATTGACGAGATATTGGAGGATAAGAAGAAGCGACACATCGAGAGCTATTTCCGCGAAGAATATCCGTCTCAGCCACTTCTCAAGTACAATTAAGTTGGCTCCGGAGGATGCATGCGCAGCCCGGTTTGCCTTCCGTAAGCTTCGGCAAACAGAGATGGCCAACAAAAAATATTACCAAAGGTGAATTAATATTAAAAATATATTTATCTTTGGGTCGTTATATGATAGATTAAGTTATGTAGATAGCGACATGAAAAAACTTTTGTTAGTACTAAGTACCTTATTAATGCTGTTGTTGGCGGCATGTAGCGACAGCGAATTGTGCCGTTTTGAAGGAAAGATCACTAATCTGGAAGACGATACGGTTTATGTAGTTTTCGAATCTGCCGAGAGAAGCATGGTCGATACCATTGAGTGCTACCAGCCCGGACGGTTCAGAACAGAGCTGCTGCGGGAAGAATTTCAGCAAGCCACATTCTTTTTTGATGATCAAACGGCCTGGTTTACGGTTTATCTCGACGACCGGCAGGCGAAGAAGATCGAGATCACAGGCGACATCCGATTCCCCGCATTGCTGTACGCCAAGGGAGGACGCACCAACAACGAGCTATCGTCGTTCCGGAAAAAGGTTGAATCTCTGCTGAAAGAAGACACCAGGATTCGCAAAACCATCATCAACGCATCTCTCACCCAAAGCAACGAACTGATCTCGCGAGCGGCCGACATCAAGAATCAACTGAACGAGCAGGCCTTGCTATACATACAGGATAATCCGGGCAAGGCCTCCTCCGTTGTGCTGCTCAAAACCTACTTTGCCGACCCCGACGATACTCGCCGCATCGACGAACTGTTGATCACGCTTGCTCCCGAAATACAGGATCACTATCTCGTTAGCGACTTGCAGCAATACAGCATACGCGCCAAGCGTACGGCTCTCGGAGCCGAGGCCCCCGACTTCACCGCAACCAATATCTACGGCAATAGCGTCAGCCTCGATTCCTTTCCGCAGAAGTACGTTTTGCTCACTTTCACCGCTCCATGGTGCGACAGATGCCGCACGGATGAGCTCTACCTTAACGAAATCGATCGCAAATACAAGAAGGATGAGCTCGAACAGTTGCTGATTACACTCGACGACGATCTGCCGGGCCTCCGGACGCTCCTTAAGAGCGACAGCATAGGATGGAACCTCATCGCCGACTCCGCAGGCCAGGCTACCAAGCTGTTCGACCTGTACAACGTCAGCATTTTGCCCCGCTTCTTCCTGATAGACGACGAAGGCAAAATCATACTTAAAACCGAAGCCGGAATAGAAATCAAACAAACCCTCGAACGATTGATACCAAAAGAAACTTGAATTAAATTACTTCCCCCCTCATAATAAACCTTGACTATGTTAGTAAAATCTTATGCGGCCGCCGTTCAGGGCATCTCCGCAATCATCATCACGATCGAAGTTGACTGTTCCAAGGGAGTGCAATTCCTCCTCGTGGGTCTGCCCGACGTTGCCGTTCGCGAAAGCCACGAGCGAATAACGTCGGCCTTGCGACAATACGGATACAAATTCCCCAACCTGCGCATAATCATCAACATGGCCCCGGCCAACATCCGCAAGGAAGGTTCGGCATACGACCTCCCGCTCGCCATAGGGCTCATGGCCGGAGCCGAATATGTGCCATGCGATCGCCTGGCCGAATATGTCCTCATGGGCGAGCTTTCGCTCGACGGAAGCTTAGTGCCCGTCAAAGGAGCCCTCTCCATTGCACTTTGCGCACGCGATGCAGGTTTCAAAGGGCTTATACTTCCCAAGCAAAACGCATGCGAAGCAGCAGTTGTCGATGGCCTCGCGGTATACGGCATGGAAAATATCCGGCAGGTTATCGACTTCATCTGCGGAAGCCCGGCCGAGCCTACAACCGTCGACATGACCACGGAGTTTTATTCCCGTCAGGATACCTACTTGGAAGACTTTTCCGACGTTCGCGGACAGGAAAACGTGAAGCGCGCCCTCGAAGTTGCCGCAGCCGGCGGGCATAACCTCCTCATGGTGGGCCCTCCGGGAAGCGGCAAGTCCATGCTCGCCAAGCGACTGCCCTCCATCCTTCCGCCGCTCTCCATACGCGAATCGCTCGAAACAACCATGATACACTCCGTAGCCGGACTGATGAACGCCGGCTCGCTGATGGCCCAGCGGCCCTTTCGATCGCCGCATCACACCATCTCCGACATCGCCATGGTAGGCGGAGGATCATTTCCTCAGCCGGGCGAGATCAGCCTTGCGCACAACGGCGTACTCTTCCTCGACGAGCTGCCGGAGTTCAAGCGAACCGTGCTCGAAGTGATGAGGCAGCCGCTCGAAGACCACGTGATGACCATCTCGCGTGCCCGCTATACGGTGGAATATCCCGCCGGATTTATGCTCGTGGCCTCCATGAATCCCTGCCGGTGCGGATACTACAACCATCCCACGCGCCCCTGCCTCTGCTCGCCGGGCACAGTGCAGCAGTATCTTAACCGTATATCGGGCCCGCTGCTCGACCGCATCGACATACAGATCGAGATAGTTCCGGTGCCCTTCGAGAAGATGTCGGCGCAGCGATCTACCGTTTCGAGCGCCGAAGTCCGCGAGCGCGTCACAGCCGCCCGCGCCTTGCAGTCCGAACGCTTCAAAGACGTTCCGGGCGTCTACAACAATGCTCAGATGAGCTCGCAACTGCTTCACACCTATGTGAAACCCGACCCCGTAGGCCTTAGTCGCCTCGGCGCGGCAATGCAAAAGCTTAATCTTTCGGCACGAGCCTACGACCGCATCCTCAAAGTGTCGCGCACTATTGCCGACCTCGCCGGAGCCGAGCAGGTTGGGGCCGGACATATTGCCGAAGCCATAAGCTATCGAAACCTCGACCGCGAAAGCTGGGGGCTTTAGCGCTTATTATTTATGAGTTACCTTTGAAGCATCTAAAGTTGGAATCCCCAACAATAAGGAACGATTATTAATAACTTATACTTTATAACCCATGAGAACAGCCATAAGGATAATTCCTTTTCTTCCCTTATTTATTCTTGGAACTAATTGCAAAACGGATAAAGCTCCGGATGCATATTTACAGCAGGTTTTGACTAATCTTGAAAGCATAAAATCTGCCGTTTATCACGAGCAGAGAGAGGTGTGGCAGCCGGGAGATACGGCCGCCGCAAATATTTTTTGCCTCATCGTTAATGAATACGATAATCCGGCCGATACATGCATAGGAGCCGCCTGTGTTACGTTCGATTGCGAGGATTCCACAAGAATGGAATTCGGTTATGACGGCAACATCCGGGCTGTGATTTACCACGATAAAAACGGGATAATCTTGGACGATTTTACTACAAGAACTTCGCCCTTCAGACCCGTTTCACCTCCATTCTTTAATTACACCGAAAGTATCATTAAATATATACTCACAACACAGGACAGTATTGATTGGAAGATGACGGATATGAAGGATCATTATTATCTGAAACTGACTATTAATGAGGACAGGCAGGTCGAATTTTTCGGTAAGGCTTATCACATGCCCGACAATCCGTATATCTATGGAAATACAACTTCCGTATACGAATTATGGATCTCAAAATCGGACGATTTGCCTCATAAGGTACGCCGGGAAATGGCGCACAGTATATCCGTTAACTCCCGGTCTAAAGCTGAGTTCAATACGCTGTCGATAGCCGATTTCAACATGTTCGCTTACTTGCCCGCCGACTATGAAATAAGGAATTACGGCGACGCCGGCAAGCGCAAAGCAGAGCCTCAGCTTACAGGCGAAAAGGCCCCTGATTGGGTTCTGACCGATATGGATGAAAAGAGCGTATCGCTGGCCGATTTTCAGGGGAAAGCTATGCTGATTCAATTCACCGGCATAGGTTGCGGCCCTTGTATGGCTTCCATTCCTTTTCTAAAGAAATTAAAGGACAAATACAGCGCTGATGATTTTGAAGTTATAGCAATTGAAACCTGGATAAGAAGAGCGGCTTCGCTCCGGAATTATTCCAATAAACACGATTTGAATTACAGCATGCTGAACGGCACCGACAAGCTTATTGATGATTACAAAGCCGGCCGGGCCGTACCTGTATTCTTCATCATAGATAAGCAGCATAATATCCGAAAAGTAATAAACGGATACAGTGAAAAAACGACGGATGAGGAAATCCTGAAAGCCCTTAGCGAGCTCTTATAAGGGAACTTCTAATAATTAGATTTTTCAAGGCTTGTGACGGCGGCAAAAGCGGAGTGTACTTGGGTACATGAGCATTTTGCCGCCGTCGCATAACGCAGAAAAAGCAATTATTCGAAGTTCCCATAATCAAGACGGAGTAGTCGCGGAGGCATTGCACGGGGCTAAAGTCTTCAGGCGGCCCTTGCCGGAGGTTCCCGATTGCAGCGATTAGGGCCGGCGGTGCATCATGATTAATAAGATTAATATTTATAAAAGATGAAAAATTTCACTATCACTATTATTTTATGCGGCATGCTTGCCATCTTAACCGGCGCTTCGGGCCCGGTATATGAGTGGGGCGAATACACGCCGGTGTTTATGAATAAGGCCGACCTCGAGAACTCGGTTAGTTACAGTCCGGGCGCGCGAGCCATGAAAGATCCCGGAAAGATTTACTACAAGGCTCCTTACATCTTCGTGAACGAGCGCTACAAGGGCGTGCATGTCATCAACAATTCCAACCCTGCCAATCCTGTTGCCGAGGGCTTCATCATCGCTCCGGGATGCCTCGACATGGCCGTGAAGGAGAATATTCTTTACATAGACAATGCGGTTGACCTTGTGGCGTTCGACCTTAATGCCAAGCAGCTTACGCAGCGGCTTCGCGACGTCTTCCCTACGCCGCCATCGCCGGCCGGAGCGCTCTATTATAATGATCCCAGTCAAACCGACAAAGTGCTTGTAGGATGGAAAAAGCGATAAAGACAGCTCTTGCGGCAGCGGCCGTTATCTTCTTTGCGAGCTGCAGCATAGGCGACAGCGGCCCGGCTCTGAGCAGTCCGGAGCAGGGCGTGGGCGGCTCGATGGCCCGCTTCACCGTTAAGGGCGACTATCTGTACGCCGTGACCGAAAGCGCCCTGAAGACCTTCGACATTGCCACCGCCGCCAAGCCGAGATACCTCAGCGGCAAGGAACAGACGCTAAACATGTGGGCCGAGACGATTTTCCCGCTCGACAGCTTCCTGTTCATAGGCTCTCAGCAGGGGATGTATATTTATTCTGTTGCGCGCGACGGATTCCCGCAGCAAGTGGCCGTCGTGAGCCACATCACGAGCTGCGATCCGGTGGTTGCATCCGGCCGCTATGCCTACGTGACGCTTCATTCGGACATCAACAGCCGCTGCGGCAGGGGAGTTAACCGGCTGGAGATATACGATGTTTCAGACCATACCGCTCCCGTTTTGCTTCATACGGAGGAGGGCTTCATTCGCCCGCTCGGACTCGGCATAGACGGCAGCAAGCTGTTCATCTGCGACAACGGGCTCAAGGTGTACGACGTCAGCAATCCGCTCAAACCCGTCTGGACGGGCGACATTACTCACATCCCGGAGCTCGACGACATTGAGCCCTACGACGTGATTCCCCTGGGCGGCACCCTGCTGCTCGTCGGCCGCGGAGGCTTCTATCAGCTCGACTATTCCGGCGAAAAGATATCGCTGATAAGCAAAATCACAGTAACCAAAGAATAATATTAATGTGTATGAATAAGATAATCTCCGCTGCACTTGCCGCCATTTTCCTGCTCACAACGAACGCCAAAGCGCAGGAACGACCGGCGACAATACCCGCCAACAACTATCAAATCGGCATCCATCCGGTTTACAATCTCGCAAACGGCCTGCGCATCGACATCGATCGCCGGCTACGCAATCCCCGCAACTGGCTCTCGCTCGGGCTCGTGGGCTATTGGGCCTTCGAGGGTTCCGAAACGACTATCTTCCCGCTACTTGCCTTCTCGGAAGCGAAGTCGGTGTCGGGCGCCGGGGCAGTCTTCTCCTTCAAGCATTTCCTCGGCACCGGGCGGCAGATTTGCTTCATTGAAGCCGGAGTCTCAGCCCATTACTTCGACATCAGGTACAACGGATGGGGCTTCAAAAGTTTCGAGGAGGATAAGCTCAATTACTATGAATGGTACTACGACGAAATATCGCACAGCTTCCCCAAGGTGGGCAGCCACCTGCTGTTCGGCGTTCAGCTTCCGAGCCGCTCGCGCGTGTTCGTCGACGGAGCCATAGGCATTGGATACAGCCACAGCTTCTACAATCCCGAACTCTTTCTCCCCAATGCTTATAGCGTGCTCTACGGCCTCAGCCGGCGAGGCTTTTATCCCACGGGGGAGTTCCGGCTGGGGATACGATTAGGAAAACTTTGACGAGGGTGCGCAAAAAGGTCAGGAGCCTGTCAATACGGGTCATGGAGCTGCGTCAAAAGCCCTCCACGCTCGAACAATGGGTCATTCCCGCGAAGGCGGGAATCTCCTTGCAAGAAGACGGGACGATTGCATAATCCTTAGAGACAAAGGGCTTATACAATCGTCCCAGCTATCGTTAGGGAGATTCCCGCCTTCGCGGGAATGACCTATTTTTCAGTCGAAAAATCCTTTTCTCGAACATCTGTTGATACGATAATCTGCACGAGGCGCGGGGTGTGAACTTCGCGCCTCTTTATTCTCCGCCCTTACTCTCCCATGCCGGAGGCTAATCCGGGTCGAGCAGGAGGCAGCTCCACAATCGCTAAAGCTTGCGAACACGTTCCCACGCTTTCTCCACAATCGCTAAAGCTTGCGAACGCGTTCCCACGCTTTCTCCACAATCGCTAAAGCTTGCGAACACGTTCGCGACAAATCTCCATCGTGGAGGTCGTCATTAAAAATCTCCGGCAAAATCCGGCTTGGAGGTTGATTGTGCGGTACGGCGGCTTTATTCTAAATTTGCAGCAATCACTATTAATACAATAAGTATGTTTAAACAGATTATCGTAGCAACCGCGCTTCTGCTCCTGCCTCTGAGCTCCTGCCGCAATGCGTTGCAAACAGAGGCGACACCGGTGACTACGCGCGCCGGACTTGTATCGGGAACGGTTTCGGACGATGGGCAAATAAGGATCTTCCGCGGTATTCCTTTTGCGGCGCCGCCTGTCGGCGATTTGCGCTGGCGCGAGCCTCAGCCGCCGGCGCCATGGGAAGGCGTCAGGGCCTGCACCATTCCGCCGGCATCGGCCATGCAGGCTAAGCCCGTTCCCTTCAATTGCTGGAGCAGCGAGTTCCTTATTCCTCCTGATCCTATTAGCGAGGACTGCCTCTACCTGAACGTATGGACGCCGGCCGGGCCGGGCGACAGGCTCCCCGTGATGGTATGGATTCATGGCGGCGGCTTTACGGGAGGCTCCGGCACCGTCCCGCTCTACGACGGCGAGGCCATAGCCCGCAAGGGAATTGTTTACGTCACGATCAACTATCGGCTGGGCATCTTCGGCTTCCTTGCGCACCCCGAGCTCAGCGCCGAATCGCCTCAGCATCTGTCGGGCAACTACGGCCTGCTCGACCAGGTTGCGGCCCTGCGCTGGGTGCAGGAAAACATTGCAGGCTTCGGAGGCGATCCGGCTCAGGTGTGCATTGCGGGGCAATCGGCCGGCGCCTTTAGCGTCAACATGCTGATGGCCTCGCCGCTGACCAGGGGGCTGTTTGCCCGTGCCATTGCTCAGAGCGGAGGAACGCTGTGGGGCAGCCGGGCCCTCGGCCAAACTTTGCCTGATGCCGAGGAGCGAGGCCGACGGCTCGTCGACAGGCTGGGCCTCACTATCCCTCAGATGCGTGCGCTGCCTGCCGACTCGCTGCTGAAGCTTCCGTCTGCGAACGGCTTCGTCATCGACAGCCTCTGCTTCCCCTCCGCCCGCTCCGTGTTCGAGGCCGGGCTCCAGCACAAGGTGCCTTTGCTCACGGGATGGAACGAGGGCGACGGCGTGTCCTTCGGGCCTTCGCCGAGCGCCGCAAGCTTCAGGGCGGCTGCGGAGATGCAATACGGCGATCGCGCCGGGCAGTTCCTCAGGCTCTTCCCGGCCGAAACAGACCTGGAGGCAGCCGCATCGCAGAAGCTTGTCAACGCGCTATTCTTCGGATGGAACAACTACGCCCTGGCCAGGTTTCAGTCAGCCGCTTGCCCCAGCTTCCTGTATTATTTTCGCCGGACGCCTCCGGGCGAGCCGAACTACGGCTCCTTCCACTCCGCCGAGTTTGCATACGCGCTGCACACGCTCAACTATTGGGAGCGGCCCTTCACCGAGGTCGATCGCAGGCTTGAGGAAGCCATGTCGTCGTACTGGACGAACTTCGTCAAGCATGGCGATCCCAACGGAGCTTCCCTACCCCCCTGGCCTGCCTTCGATCCGCAGAATCCGCAGGTGATGGAGCTTGGTGATGAGGTGAAAGCCGGTACTATGCCCGCCCGCGAGCAGCTCGAATGGAACTTTTAGATAATTACGGATGCCGGACAGCCGGAGTGTCAAAAGCCCTTCACGCTCGAACAATGGGTCATTCCCGCGAAGGCGGGAATCTCCGATCGAGAGCTGGGACGTTTGGATTTATATTATGTGAAGCAAAAACATCCAATCGTCCCGTTTTTCGATCGGAGATTCCCGCCTTCGCGGGAATGACCTGTTTTGGCAGGCTGAATTACCTTTTGACGCACCCTCTGATACCGGGCAATTAAGAAAAGGTCAGGAGATTTCCACCATCACTACCGACTTCGGAGGCAGCGTTACGGTCAGCTTGCCGCTGCTCAGCTTGGCGCCCTTGAAATCTTTGACGCCTACGGTATTCGGACGGTCGAAGGAATTGTAGTCGTTCAGCTTGGGTGATGTGAGGATTTTGCCGGAAATGTTTTTGCCTGCCATTCCGCGCAGCTCGCCGTCTATAACCTGTTCCCGGCTGGGGTCGAGGTTGACGAGTGTGATATGAACCTTGCCGGAAGCATCTTTGGAGGCCGATGCGCTGACGGCGTCAATCTTCCGTCCGCCCACTCCGTAGGTGTTGCAGGAGAACTCTATGGGCAGTAGGGTTGCCTCGTGATGCACCTTGTAGAGCCAGTAAACCCAGTAGGTCGGCGTGAGCACCATTTTCTCCTTGTCGGTGAGGATAACAGCTTGCAGTACGTTGACGGTCTGGGCGATGTTGGTCATCTTTACTCTGTCGCAATGCGCGTTGAAGATGTTGAGGTTAATGCCTGCCACGATGGCATCCCTCATGGTGTTTTGCTGGTAGAGGAATCCCGGATTGGTTTCCGGCTCCACGTTGTACCATGTGCCCCACTCGTCGGGAATCAGTCCGACTCTTTTCATAGGATCGTATTGATCCATAATGCTTGAATGGCGGCTTACGAGCTCTTCCATGCGCAGGGTTTTGCTGACGGTTTCAAAGTATTGCTCTTCGTCGAATACGGTAGCCGAGCCCTTGTCGTTCCAGTTCTTAGGCACCGTATAGTAGTGAAGCGAAACGCCTTGCAGATGCCTTCCGGCGTTCTTCATGAGGGTTGTCATCCAGTGATAATCGCCCTCGTTAGGCCCTCCGGCTATCTTGTAGAGGCGATTGTCGCCGTAGTTGCGGCAGTAGGTGGCGTATCGTTTGTAGAGGTCGGTGTAGTATTCGGCTGTCATGTTGCCTCCGCATCCCCAGTTCTCGTTGCCTACGCCCCAGAATCGCACCTTCCAAGGCTTGTCTCTACCGTTTTCGCGGCGCAGCTTCGACATCGGGCTTTCGCCGTCGAAGGTGATATACTCCACCCACTTCGACATCTCTTCCACGCTTCCGCTACCCACGTTGCCGCAGATGTAGGGTTCGCATCCGAGCTGTTCGCAGAGGTCGAGGAACTCGTGCGTGCCGAAGCTGTTGTCCTCGGTGACGCCTCCCCAATGCGTGTTCACCATCTTTGGTCGCTTGTTGCGCGGGCCTATTCCGTCCATCCAGTGATACTCGTCGGCGAAGCATCCGCCCGGCCAGCGCAGGTTCGGTATGCTTATATCCCTGAGAGCCTGCACAACATCGTTACGGATTCCGCGCGTGTTCGGTATGGACGAATCTTCGCCAACCCAGTATCCTCCATAGATACAATGCCCCAGATGCTCGGAAAAGTGGCCGTAAATATGTTTACTGATAACATCCTTGCCCAAGTCGGCATTAATCGTAAGCTTGTTTTGAGCCGCGGCGGGCATGCACACAAAGGCCAGCGCAGCAAAGGCGACGGCCGATAAAAAAAATCTCATTGTCTTTTTCATTTTCTGATTATTATTCATGGTTACTAAATTTTAATTGATAACACCCTAATGACGCCCTGCGATAGCAGCAGTAACGGCGCAAAGATATATCTTCCGGCCAAAAATCCAACGCGGGTTGGCTCTCCGAGCCTTTTCATTACATTTGCGTTTATTCATCCTTAAACAGTACCGCATGAACAATCACAGGCAATTCCTTCTCTTCGCTACCCTTGCCGGCTCCTTCGGTTTTATTTATTTCGGATTCCTCATGCCCTTCGGCATGATGTTTAAGGAAGAGCTGACGATGTTTACGTACGATTCCGACTACATCCTCGCATATTTTTCCCGTCCGGGCTGTCTGTCATCATTGGCAGGCGATTTCCTCACGCAGTTTTTTTACAACAGATGGCTGGGAGCGGCTGTGATGGCTCTGTTTATGGCTGCGGCATATACTTTGTCGGCCGCTGTGCTGCGCCGCTTCTTCCCGTGGCGGAACGCCTGCGCCCTGGCCCTGTTGCCCGCATGCCTTGAGCTGCTGGCGGCGGGAAAGCTTACATGGTCGCTTGCCATGCCGGCGGGATGGATGATAGCGGCGGCCTCGTTCTGCGGCTATGCGACTATAAGGAACAGGAGCGGATTGCTTGCGGCGCAGGTTCTGGGCGCGGCGGCGCTCTATGTGCTTGCGGGCTCGGCGGCTGTTGTGTTCGCGCTGCTGGTTGTAGCTTTTGAGGCTGATAAGGGAGGGCGTCGGCTCCTCTGCGCTGCCGCAGGTTTGCTTCTGCCCATTGTTGTTTGCCATGCGCTTAGCGGCCGGTATCTGCTCACATTGCCGCAGGCTTTTGCTTATCCCTTCACAAGCTGGGGAGAGGCTTTGGGGGCTATTGCGCTCGTAGGCTTGGCGGCGGTATCGCATCTTCCAGCGGCGCGGGCGGAATGGTCGCGGGCGGTGCGGGCTGCGGTGTCGGGTTTGGTGGCGATGGGCTTCGGGCTTATAGCTTTCAAGTTTGCTCCGTATAAGGTGGAGGATGTGCTGCGGATAAGAGCTCTGGCAGCCGAGGAGCAATGGGATGCGGTTCTGCAGGCCGGGCGTAAGCTTCAGGATCCTGTGGCCGCGAGCTATGTCAATATAGCCCTCTCCTCTCAGGGAACAATGGGAGAGCGGCTGATGGAATTTTATCAGCCTGCCTCATCGGGACTTTTCCTTGAGGTATCGCCTTCGGCAGGCTGGTGGACTATATATTTTGCGAGCGATGCATACTTTCACGTGGGAGATATGATTATGGCGCAGCATGCGGCTATGCTGGGGATGATATTCTCGCCGCGGGAGAGGAGCTCGCGCCTCGTGGAGCGCCTGGCCGGGATAAGCATCATCACCGGAGATACGGCCGCAGCCATGAAGTTTATAGCCATGCTCGACCGTACGCTCTTCCATCGCGGCGAAGCCCGCCGGCTGAGAGCTCAGGCTCTCGCGCCCGACGATTCTCCCGAAATATCTGCGGCTCGGAAGCGCATCCACAGCGACGATATTATCCGGAGCCACTGGCCTCCCGTCGAATCCCTCGAATCGCTCGCCGGCAATCCCTACAGCCCGCAGGCGCGCAATTATCTCCTCGCATATCATCTGCTGCATAAAGACATCCCGGCCTTTTTCAATGCCTACACATTATATTATATACAAACCGGAGCAAAACCCCCCAGGGCCTTTGCCGAGGCTTTGCTGATTTACCTTGCCGCCACCGGAGCCACGGCCGACAAAGTTCGCGCGCTGAACATAGCTCCCGAAACCATGCGGGCCTTTGCCGACTATACCCGAACGCACGAGCAGTCGGCCGGCAACCTGCATCTGCTCCAACAAAGGTTCCCGGCAAGCTATTGGGTTTACTATCATTTCGCCACATTCAGATGAAACTATCCGCAACCGTATTACTCTTAGCCGCCATCGCCTGCCTGACAGGATGCAGCAAGCCGGCCGCCGTCAGACAGTCCGACCTCCTGCCGGACATCTATCCCGACTATGCCGACGTAACCATCCCGTACAACATCGCCCCGCTTCACTTCCTTGTTCGCAACAATCCTTCGGCCACCGAAATACTGCTGCGCGACGGCGATAAGAGCATACGCATCAAGGGCCGCGACCGGTTCCGCATCTCCATCAAGCGCTGGCGACGGCTGCTATCCGAGGCAAAAGGGCGAAGCATAAGCGTTGAAGTGAAAGCCCGCTTCGGAGGCGAGTGGGTAAGCTACAAGCCCTTCCGCTGGCACATCTCCGAGCAGGCCGCCGACCCATTCATCACCTACCGCCTCATAGAGCCCGGATACGAAGTATGGAACCACATCAGCCTCTGCCGCCGGAATATCACCAACTTCGGCGAGCGAACCTTTGCCGACAACAACCTCACCGATCGCGCATGCATCAACTGCCACATCCCGGCTAACCAAGACCCCCGCCTCTCGTTCTTCCACATACGGGGCAAAAACGGAGGCACCCTGCTCAATCGCGACGGACGCCTCAGCCGCTTTGAGCTCCGCATGCCCCAATCCGACCTCAGCCCAACCTACGGAGCCCTGCATCCCGGCGGACGCTACGCCGTCTTCAGCGCCAACCGCGTCGTCCCCGCCTTCCACACCACAGCGCAAACAATGCTCGAAGTGTACGACCAACAGTCCGAGCTCGCAATTGTCGACTTCGACGAAGCAAGCATCAGCCCCCTGCCCCTCGACAGCTCAGCCTCCGGAGCAGCCGTCCTCCCCACATTCCCAACATTTTCGCCCGACGGCAGCCGAATCTACTTCTGCGCCGCCGAGGCCATGCCCCTGCCGGACAGCATCCGCAGCATGCGATACATTTTGTGCTCCACAGGCTTCGACGCCGCCTCCGGCACGGCCGACGGACGCATCGACACTCTGCTCGACCTCCGCCCCGAAGGCCTCTCCATATCCTTCCCCCGCATCTCGCCCGACGGACGCTTTTTGCTCTACTGCACCTCGGCCTACGGCACCTTCCCCATCTGGCATCGCGAAACCGACCTGCGCATGCTCAACCTGCAAAGCGGCGAAGCTCCCGACATCTCAGCCGCCAACAGTCCCTATTCCGACACCTGGCACTCATGGTCGTCCGAGGGCCGCTGGATAGCTTTTGCCTCCAAGCGCGACGACGGCCTCTACGGCAAAGTCTATCTTTGCCACATCGACCCCGAAGGCAATGCCTCAAAAGCCTTTGTGCTTCCGCAGCGCAATCCCGGCTTCTACGACAATACGCTGAAGTCCTTCAACCTGCCGGAGTTCATACGCGCGCCGCTTCCCTTCTCTGCTGCCGACGTGGAGCGCGCCCTGCGATAATTGAGGCAAAAAATGCATCCCCTTTCCCTCACGGATAAAATTCGGAGGAGAAGCAGGCCTGCATGGGCCGGCGCAGGATCTCTTTGGCGGGCAAAGGCCTCTTTGCGCGATGCCCGTTTTGCGCGTAGGGTGTCAAAAGCTTTGGGCAGGCTGAATTAGCTTTTGACCTCTCACTGTGATTTATCGGTGGGCCCAAATCTTTTTCCGGCCTCAACTGAGTTTATCGGTGGGGCCAAATCTTTTTCCGGGCTCAACCGAGTTTATCGGTGGGGCCAAATCTTTTTCCGGGCTCAAGTGAGTTTATCGGTGGGCCCAAATCTTTTTCCGGGCTCAACCGAGTTTATCGGTGGGCCCAAAAAAATGATTTGGAGCCACCGATAAACTAGATTGAGGCAAAAAGGGCCTTTTTGGGGCAATTGAGGCTTATCGCCGACGAAAAAAAACGGTTTTGAGAGGAAGCAGGTCTCTCATTTGGCCAAAAAAAAATATTTGGCGACAATATGGCAGCCCGTTTTGCCTCAAAAAGATTTTTTGAGGACAATGTGGCATATCATTTCTTCCAAAAAAATGATTTTACCTCAAGTGAGTTTATCGGTGGCTCCAAATCGTTTTTTTGGCCCCACCGATAAACTCACTTGAGGCGAAAAAAAGTTGTGGGCTCACCGATAAACTCACTTGAGCCCCCAAAAAGTTTTGGCCCCACCGATAAACTCACTTGAGGCGGAAAAAAGTTTTGGGCTCACCGATAAACTCACTTGAGAGGTCAAAAGCTAATTCAGCCTGCCCAAAGCTTTTGACACATACAAAATCACAGGCCCTATGGGCGGGAATGGCCTGCACGGGCCGGCGCAGGATCTCTTTGGCGGGCAAAGGCCTCTTTGCGCGATGCCCGTTTTGCGCGTAGAGACGCGATGCGTCGCGTCTCTACAAATCGCAGGGTTCCGTGGGCAGGGAGGGGCGTCTTGGGTCGGAACCCCAGGCTCTCATGGCTGCGGCCTCCATTCGTTGTACACGCCCATTTCGGCTATGGCCGGCGGGCGCGTGGAGGAGTGTATCACGATTCGGACTTTGCCTCCGCGGACGGGGTCGAAGCGATGGAGCTTCACTTTGCGGTCGTTCTCGGCGTTGTCGGCCAGCGGAATCCATTGGCTGTTGCGCTCGTAGAGGATGGAGTACCGGCGGATGCAATTGCGGCTGTCGTATACCATGACGGCGTTGAAGGTTTGGTAGGCGGGGAAGTCTATCTCGAACCATGGCTCCGATACTTCGGGATTGGACTCCCATGATGTGCGGAAGCTGTCATCGTTTCCGAAGTCCATGATCATCATGTCGTCGCTCCAGCTGGAACGCACGGGTTGGTGCTTGGCGAGGTTGGTCGATATGATGGGGCTGTCGGCGGGGGGCAGCGGTGTCGAGGGGGCTCCGTCGTCCCAGAGGCGGCCTATCTCGGCGAGGGCCTGGAGTGCGTTGGGGTCGATGAGGCCGTCGCGGTTCGGCGCTACGTTCAAGATAAAGTTGCAGTAGGCCCGGTTGAAGGCTTCGAGGTTGTGCCGGACGAGGCGGAGGGGGCTCTTGACGGTGTCGGTCGGGAAGGCGGGCTTCCAGAACCAGTTCTTCTGTATCGGCAAGCAGGAGAGGGCGGGGAGGCGGTTGGCTTCCCTGGCGATGTGCTGCCCGGCGCCTTGTTCGTATGACTTGATGTCGGTGTAGAAAAGCATTTCGGGCGGATACTTGGCGGCGTTCAGATCCATCAAAAGGCATTGGGGCTGAAGGCTCTTGACCAAGTTGTATATCTCCTCGAAAGGTATGTCCTCGTATGATATTCGCGACCACGGAGCGTCCCAGCCGTCGATGATCAGTGCGTCGATGTGGCCATAATTGCTGAGGAGCTCGCTAATCTGGGCCTTCACCATGTCTATGTGATGCCGGTTGATGAATCCCGGTCTGAGGCTGTGATGCGTGTCGAGAATTGAATAGTAAAGCATCACGCGAAGGCCTGCGCGGCGGAAAGCGTCGGCGTACTCGCGCACCACATCGCGCCGGAGCGGACTGTTCATCACGCCGTAGTCTGTCGTTTGGGTGTCCCAGATGCAGAAGCCGCTGTGGTGCTTGGCGGTGAGGCAGCCGTACCGCATTTTGGCCGACTTGGCGGCCTCGGCCCACTGATTGCAATCGAGCAGGCGGGGATTGAAGATAGCCGGGTCGGCCTCAGGGTCGGGCCAGTCGTGATTCGTGAAGGTGGGTATATTGAAATGTATGAACATGCCGAACTTGAGGTCGACAAATGCCTGCTGCATTTTCTGCAAATCCGTGGCCGATGCTGTGCTCAGGGCAAGGAGCAGAAGGAGGGTTGAAAGAGACTTTCTCATATACATTATTATATATGAGAACTTCTAATAATTAGCTTTTTCAAGGCTTGCGAGGGAGGCAAATGCGGAGTGTACTTTAGTACATGAGCATTTTGCCGACCGAGCATAACGCAGAAAAAGCAATTAGTAGGAGTTCTCAGGGATTATTTGCTTGCTTTTAGTCCGCGTATCACTGCCGAAGTAAAGCCGGACAGTTCCATCTCGTTAAGTCCTCGGATTGTGATGCCTCCGGGAGTAGTCACGCGATCGATTTCCTGCTCCGGGTTGCTGCGATTCGTCAGCAGCAAGTCCACGGCGCCTTTGACCGTCCGCACTACTATTTCCTGAGCTTCCTGCGGATAGAAGCCCAGCTCCACGCCGCCTTCTATCGCGGCCCGTATGTATCGAAGGGCGAAGGCGATGCCGCTGGATGCGAGAGCCGTCCCGGCCGTCATGAGGCGTTCCTCTACGAGCATTGCGGTTCCGAGTTCGTTGAACATTTGCAGGATCAGTCCGGTTTGTTCTTCGGAAGCGTTGCAGGCCGATACGAAGGTCATGCTGCTTCGGGCCTCGATTGCCGTGTTTGGTATGACCCTGAAGAGCGCCGGCAGAGAGCGTCCCACGGTCGTGATCTTCGTAAGATATTCGGATAGCTCCCTGAAGGACACGCCGGCGGCCACGGAAACCACGACCTGGCGGTTGTAGTCTATGTGCGACTTTATTTCTTCGAGTACGGACTGCACCATCCACGGTTTGACCGCCAGGACGATGTAGTCGGCCTTGTGCGCTGCGATACCGTTGTCCAGCGAAGTTCCGAACTCAGGGTTCCATTCCTTGAGCCTGTCGAGTATTGCCTGAGAGCGGTCGGTGCATGTGATGTCCCCGGCCTTTACTATCGAGCCCTGCGCCAGGCCGCGTGCGATAGCGCCGCCTATATTTCCGGCGCCGATGATGGTGACTTTGATTGTAGGATTTTCCATATAGCTTATACTGTTTTAATTGTTCGCGGGCAAATATACGGCGAGGCTGCGGATTATGAGGCATGGCTCCGCGAATTTAACCGGATGCATGAGGCCGCCGCAACATGCCTAATCTTACTCCCGCAAGCAAAACTTACATCGGTTTGGGGCAAAGCGTATGCCCGCAGGCCGTTGCGGTTTTATAGGCCTCCAAGGTTTTTATTCCCTTGCCGAAAGGCCATGGTGAGTGTATGAATGGGAAAGGATGAGGGCGAAAGTCAGCGTCGGCGGTACAAATCTATGCTTTTGTAGCCGGCGGCGAGCGCCAGGGCCATGTGGGCGAGGCGCTTGAGGCGTGTTTCTTCTGTCCGGACGCTAAAAATGTAGCGGGCCCAGTCGCGCTGATAGCCGGGCGTCAGGGCGTCGTAGCGGGAGAGGATGTCGGGGTCGGTTTGGCTCCAGATGTTTCGCAGCTCCGGGATGCGGTCTACGTAGTCGGCTATGCATTGGCTGGGAGCGGAGCTTTTCCGGGCGGGGGTCACAATATTTTTGAGTCCTATGCATGTGAAGGTGTCGTCGAAAGCCAACATTCGGTTGAACCTGATGCTGCTTCCGAAAACGAAGCCCTCGGCGTCGACATAGCCCTGACGGAAGAAGTCGTCGCGACCTATATGGCTGTCGTAAATCTTGTTCCCTTTCTTGGGGTAGGCTATGTAGAGGTAGCCGTCGGGTCGGAGCAGCTTGTCGGAGATGGTTTGCCGGAGCAGGGCGCTAAATTCGTCGAGGCTGAAGATGAAGGCGAGGATCAGATCGTAGTCGGGCTTCGCTATACGGCTGTCGAATGTGATGCCCTCGAAGGCGGTTACATGTGCCGGGAGGTTGAGGAGGAGCTTGTCGGGGTAGGCGTGTAGCCGGAGTTTTTCGGTGAGGCTTTGCTGTGCCATGATGTATTGGATTTAAGGGTTTATGAAGGGCGAGGGCCGGGGCTGTGCTCCGCTCTAATTTTGCTATAAGCGGATGAGGTAGCTGAGCTTGCCGTAAATGACCTGGCTGGATGATTTTGGGAAGGTGTCTGCTTTTCTGTTTCCGAAGATGTCGCCCAGGGCATAGTAGTATCTGGCTTCTATTTGGAAGATGCCTATGCGTGTGCGTAGCTCAAGGCCGGGTCCGCCGCACAGCCCCCAGGCGAAATTGTTCTGCGCCGGCATGCTCCATTGCTCGGTGCGATGGGGCTGGCTTCCGGCGGGCGGCGGCGAGGCGATGACGTTTTCGGTGGTGCTCTCGGCAATGAGTAGGCCTACCTTGGGGCCGAGATTGACGAAAAACCTTAGCCGTTTGCCCTTGGTGTGTATGTGGGTGAGGAAAGGGATGTCGATGTAGCTGAGCCGTCGGCTGTACCGGTATTGGGGCTCGTCGAAGAGCTCGCTCCAGCCTTGCTGCGAGAGGTTCGCTTCGGCCTGGAGGCCCAGGTAGTTTTCGGTTATCCAGCGGAAAGTGATTCCGGCATGATAGCCTGTCAGCTGCTTTTGCGGAATTGTAGGGACGAAGGATACGGTGGAGATGCCCATCCCGACCGAAGCTCCTATGGCTGCTTCGTACCTGAACGCCTCCTGCTGAGCCTGCGCAAGCGAGAGCGACAGCAGGAGGGCCGCCAGTATTAATTGCAGATGTCTTCCCATTGAGTTTTATGGTTATCCTTGTTGTATCTTATGAGGAACCAGGCGGTGTTGATAAAACCTCCCCAGTTGCTTGCCCTTCGGAAGCCGAAGTTGGTCTGCAATCCTTTGCTGTTGGCACGGTCGATGAAGTTCTCGAAACTGATTCCGAATCGTCCGAGAGCGTCGAAGAAGAACATTCCGGTGTCGAATCCCAGCATGCCGTAGCGCGAGAAGCGGCTCGGAGCTTTTCCGTACCAGTATCTGAACTTGGAGTTGAATCGCAGGGCTGCTTCGGACTGTGTATCGACGCGGAAGTTGCTATATATATGTGTGTCGAAGTAGTATAAGTCTTCGATGATTTCGCGGGCGTAGGTTTGCCATTCGGGATATCCGTAGAGGCTTATTTGCAGATTGCGGTTGCGGTCGAGCAGGCTGCGGAGGGCCGGGCGAACTTTATTGATGGCTTCGGCTTTTCCGGATGTGAGTATGATGAGGTTGCTGCGGTCGTTGCGAAGCAGTTGAGCCAGATCGGCTGCAAATGATTCCTGGCGGTAGATGATGTCGCGAAAGAGGATGTTGCGCTGTGCAAATTCGTGCTTGACGGCGGTGAGGAAATCGGCTTTGTCGTCCGCATCCTGCGTATCTATAAAAATTACGTTATGTTCTTTGAACCTTTGTCCGGCGAGGGCAGCCGCATGCGCGATGAGATAAGAGTGGGAGGTGTTGACCTGGAAAATGGCGGCGTTGGCATATACCTCATCGTTGCGCGACGAAAACGGAACCACGTAGCGAATCTGTCTCCTGAGGGCATAAGCTCCAATCATGGCTATCTGCTCATTGTCCACTCCTCCTATTATGAGATTTATTTCGTCGAGCGCCGGCTCTTTGAGCAGCTCGGCCAGCGTTTGTGTGCCGTATCCGGTGTCGCGCACTATCAATTTCAGAGTGAGGTTGCGGCGCTGGAGGCTGTCGATGGCCAGCAAAAGTCCCTGGTAGTACTCCGTGATATGCAGGCTTGCAGATGTTGTCATCGTATCGCCCGTCATGAACGGGAGGAGCAAGGCCACTCGTATGGTATCCGGACGGTTCACGGTCGGCCTCGCCGCGCTCGGCAGAGCCTTAGCCTCCCGTTCGTTCTGCACAGATTCGCGTTCCGGAGGCTGAGTTGCAGCCTGCTCGGCAGAGGGAATCCGCAGCAGCATCCCTGCTTTCACTCCCTTAGCCAGCTCAGGATTGTGGCGCAGAAGCTCTTCGCGGCTGATATTAAATTTTCGCTGTATGCTGTAAAACGTCTCGCGCCTCTGCACTTTGTATTCTATGAACCGAGGCTCGGCCGGCGCTTGGACGAGGCTTTCTTCGGCAAGCGTCACGGGGATGCGTATGTTCTTGCCGGCGGGGACGGCGGAGGGCTCGAGGCCGGGGTTGGCTGCCATGATGTCGGCGAGCCGGACCTGATAGATTTTCGACACGGCGTAAAGCGATTCCTTGGGCCGCATGCTGTGGTAGATGAACGTCGGTTTGCCGGCAACAGGCTGCTGCTGCATTATCCGCAGCTGCTGCCCGGCTTTGATGACCTCCTTGCTGCCGGGGTTCAGGTTATAGATGGTGATGGTATCGAGGCCATACATCCGGGCTATGGAATAAACCGTTTCGCCACGCTCCACTGTGTGGTAAAAAACAGAGCTGTCCGGGCTTGCCGCAGCCCCCTTGTTATCATTGCGGGAAATAACGGGCGGGCATGTGAGAAACATTAAAGCCGTCAGTATATATGCGATAGTCTGTGTTTTCATACTTATCTTATTTTTTTATTTATGGCAAAGATAAGAAATTCGGCATGCGGAGGAAATCCCCGCAAGTGTTTGTATGTATCCGCAGAACAATTATTTTTGAATTAAAATAACAGTGCAACATGATAAGAACAAAGCTCAGCCGCTTAATCCCGGCTTTAATCCTTATGACTTTAATTTTTTCGCAGGCAAGGGCTCAGTATACTGTGTCGGGCGGAAAGGTCGCGCCTTTGCCGGCCGTTGACGATACTCCGAACCGGCTGCAAGTCTGGCTCGTATACGGGGTCGAAGATGTCCGCATCAGCTGCTCCGCATCGCCGGGCGCCGTATGGAAGCGCTACGCAACTAAGGCTTTGGAGGCCGAAACCATTACCGAGGGCATAACATCCGAGGGCAGCCTCTCGGTGCTCACGGAAGTGGCCGACGGATACGGATACTTCCTCGAAGAGCCCGGCGCTCTGTCCCGCTACATCTGGATAATAGATTACAGCCGTCATGCCGTCAGCCTCGGATCGATCGGCATACTTGCCAACGATAATCCCTGCGAGGAGCTGTGGCTGACGGGCGATGCCGACATCTCTCCTCTGGTTTATTTCACCCCGATAGGTCTTCGCCGCGAGCTCCAACGACAGTTTGAGGTTACGTACAACACCATGGAGTGGGCCCCCGAATCGCGCTCCTTCGTCATCACGCAAGCCAGGCATACCATAGAAGGCGACCCCTTTGAGCAAGCGCTGCCCCCGCCTATGTCCGACACCGAAATCCGCTTGCAGGGCGACCTCTTTGCAAGGCACTTCGGAGTGGAGCAGAGCGCCGTCAGCCCGACCTTCCAAGCAGTTGCAGTCGCTGCACGCATAGACACGCTCGTCACCTCTTCCGCCGGAGCGAACATAGCCGGACAGGGCAGCGGCTTCTCCGCCCCGCTCTTCGTGAACTTCCGGCCGGCTGCAAACGAGCCCGCAGCAAACTGGTTCCGCTGGACCATTTATCATCAGGACAAAAGGGATACGATAAGGGCATCGACGGTCAGGGATATGGACTTCACTTTCACCGAAGCCGGCACATATACCATAGGCCTCGAAGTTGCCGACCGCTCGCGCAAATGCATGGCTGTCGACTCCATATCCATTGCCATTGGCGAATCCTACCTGCACGTGCCCAATGCTTTTTCGCCCGGAGCATCGCCGGGGGTCAACGACGTCTTCAAGGTAGCCTACAAATCCCTCATCAGTTTCAACGGATGGATATTTAACCGCTGGGGAGCCGAACTTTTCCGTTGGAGCGACCCCACGCAGGGCTGGGACGGCAAAAAGGGCGGCGCCTACGTACCGCCCGGAGTTTACTTCTACGTAATAGAAGCTAAAGGCTCCGACGGAAAAAACTATAAAGAAAAAGGACACATTAATATAATAAGACCCAAAAATGTACGCGATCAAATCTCTGAATAAACTGCTCTCAATTATTTTAGCCGCCGCACTGGCCGCAGCCCTCTCATTCATATTTTTCGGTTCGAAAGATGCAAAGCGCGAAGCTCAGGAACGGCCGCTGGTGTCGTCGCTAACCGTATCGCCGGCCATCCCCGCACAGGTGAACTTCTGCGGGCAGGCAATCGACCTGAGCAGATACGACCGGCACGAAGGCTTAGACCGGGAGCTCAGCAGCTTTACATATCTGCACGCCACCACCATGCTGCTCTTCAAACGAGCCAACCGCATCTTCCCCATCATAGAGCCCATACTGAAGCGAAACGGCATACCCGACGACTTCAAGTACCTTGCCGTCATAGAAAGCAGTCTCGACCCCAAAGCCTCGTCGGTAGTTCGCGCCACCGGAGTCTGGCAGTTCATGGAAGCAACCGGGCGCCAATACGGCCTCACCATAAGCGCCACCGTCGACGAGCGCAGCCACGTAGAAAAATCGACCGCCGCCGCATGCCGCTATCTTAAGGACGCCTACGCCAAGTACGGCAGCTGGATGAACGTGGCCGCATCCTATAACGCCGGGATGGGCCGCATCAGTGGCGAGCAGTCGCGGCAAGACGTTGACGACGCCATGGACATGTGGTTGGTCGAGGAAACCCTCCGCTACCCGTATCGCATCCTTGCAGTGAAGCTCGTATTCGAGAGTCCCTATCAATACGGCTTCGTCATCAATCCCCAGATGCTTTACAAGCCCATACGCACGCGCGACGTCCCCGTCAAATCCGATATAGCCGACCTTGCCGCCTTTGCCCGCAGCCAGGGAGTGACCTACGCCGACCTCAAACGATTCAACCCCTGGCTGCGCGACCGCAAGCTCATCACGGCCGGCAAAACCTTCGTCATACAGATTCCCGACCCCGAAGACCTCCACTACGACCGGCCGAATTCCTACGTGCACAGCTCACGCTGGGTGGTCAACTGAGCCAATCCCACCGGCTATACATATTATAATAAGGGCCCCAAAGAGAAATCCTTGAGGCCCTTATTGCAAAACTGCAGTTCCGGGCGCAATTCCGGGAGGCAAATGCAGGTCTGCTTTTCCTTCGGAAAAAAAATGGAGCTTCTGCAGGTCTGCATTTCCTTGCGGAAAAAAAATTGGAGCTTCTGCAGGTCTGTATTTCCTTGCGGAAAAAAATTTGGCGCTTCTGCAGGTCTGCATTTCCTTGCGGAAAAAAAATCGGAGCTTCTGCAGGTCTGTATTTCCTTGCGGAAAAAAATTTGGCGCTTCTGCAGGTCTGCTTTTCCTGGCGGAAAGCTTTCGCTAAAGGTATGCAAGTGCGGGTTGCCGGCAAAACAGTTTGGTTTGGAACCGATAATGCAGGGATGCCGTCCGGCATATTCCCCTAATATATCTATCTTTGCCCGCATAGCAAACAAAAACATACAGCATCATGAAAGCATTACCAATCATCACCATCATTATCCTGAGCTTCATCGCGGCTTGCAGCACAAGCAGGCAAGCTGCGCAAAGCGCATCGCAAACATCAGTCACAGGTATGAACAATTCCAATGCATCCGCAGGCCCTCCGGCCATTGTCTACAAAACTACGGCCGACTACGCCGACAATGTGCCGGTAACGATGAACGCCGCCCGCACCGCGATAGTATCCTACCCCGACCCCACCGACCTCGGGCAGCACTCCAAGCCTACGCCTCTCCGGAACGGATACTTGCTCGACAACCGGGGCATCAACGAGAACGTGGCCTTCCTTCGCTACACCTACGATGAATATAGCCGCCTGCCGCATCCGCCTACGCTTGCGGAGCTGCAAGCGAACATCATCGACAAGAATCCGCTGGCCGAACTCATACGCTGCGGCTACCGGCATCAGTATCCGGACATTGTGGAGGCTATGAACCGCCTCATCCAATCCGGTTTCACCGGCTGCGAGCGTATCAAATAGCAAACCGGGCTACTCTAAGCTTCAAACATTACGTAAGAGATGAAAGCGACTTATTTTCTTGGCCTCCTGCTTGCTGCTATGACGGCATGCACGGCTGGCGACGGCAGCATGCAGAGTGGGCCGGCCCAGGCTGTTTCGTTCACCCGTGTACGGCTCACCGACAACTTCTGGGCGCCACGCATAGAGACGAACCGCGCCGTATCCATCCCCTCCGCATTCCGTCAGTGCGAGATCAACGGGCGGTTCCACAACTTTGCCCTCGCCGCAGGCACTGCAACAGGCGAGCAGGCGGGCGACTTCCCCTTTGACGACACCGATCCGTACAAGATAATAGAAGGAGCCTCGTACACGCTGTCGGTCAAATGGGACCCTCAGCTCGACGCCTACCTCGACAGTATTATCAGCATCATCGCCTCGGCACAGGAGCCCGACGGATACCTCACAACCTGCGTCACCAACCGCAGCGAGCGGCTCAAGCGGTGGTGGGGGAGCGAGCGATGGGAGAAAATCAACAGCCACGAGCTTTATAACAGCGGACACCTCTATGAGGCTGCCGTGGCCCACTATCAGGCTACCGGCAAGCGCAGCCTGCTCGACGTGGCTATCCGCAATGCCGACCTCGTTTGCAGCGTTTTCGGCCCCAGCGACACTCAGAAGCACGTACCCTCCGGGCATCCCATCATAGAAATGGCGCTCGTGAAGCTCTACAACGTAACGGGCAACCGACAGTACCTCAGCCAAGCCCGCTACTTTATAGAGGAGACAGGCAGGGGAACAGACGGTCATACGCTCAACGATTACAGCCAGGATCATAAGCCTATACTTGAGCAGGACGAAATCCTGGGTCATGCCGTCAGAGCCGGATACCTCTTCTCAGGCGTAGTCGACATGGCCGTGCAAGAGCGCGACACGGCATACCTCGACGCCGCCATAGCCCTGTGGGACAACATGGCAAACCAAAAGCTCTACGTCACAGGAGGCATAGGCTCGCAGGGACGCAACGAAGGCTTCGGCGAGCCTTACGACCTCCCGAACCATACCGCCTACTGCGAAACCTGCGCATCCATAGCCAATGTTTACTGGAACCACCGCCTCTTCCTCGCAACAGGCGACGCCAGATACGCCGACCTGCTCGAACGAACGCTCTACAACGCACTCATAGCAGGAGTATCGCTCAGCGGCGATCTCTTCTTCTACGACAACCCGCTCGCCTCCAAAGGCGACATCACACGGCAAGCATGGTTCGGCTGCGCCTGCTGCCCGGGCAACATCACCCGCTTCATGGCATCCATCCCGGGATACATGTACGCCGTGAACGGGAGTTCGCTCTACGTGAACCTCTACGCCACAAGCACGGCACAGGTGGAAATAAACGGCAAAGAGCTTCGCATCAGCCAGCAGACCGATTATCCCTGGGACGGGAAAATAAGCATCAGGCTGCAACCCAAATCCCGGCAAAGCCTCACCCTCATGCTGCGAATCCCCGGCTGGGCAAGCGACACGCCGCAACCCGGAAGCGATCTCTACGCCTTCACCGCAGGCAACAAGCCGTCGGAGGCTGCAATCAGTGTCAGGATTAACGGCGAGGAACTGCCCGCCGTCCAAACGGTCAACGGCTACCTCCCCATCACACGCAGCTGGAGCGACAACGACATCGTCGAGCTCAGCCTCCCCATGGACATCCGTCGCATCCTGGCGCATCCCAAGGTGGAAGCCGACCGGGGACAATTAGCCATACAGCGCGGCCCCATCATCTACTGCCTTGAGAGCATCGACCAGCCGGACAAGGAAGTATTCAACAAGTACATCCCCGCCGACGCAGCCATGACCTTCCGATACGACCCGACGCTCCTCAACGGCAGCGGACTAATCAGCGGCCGTGCGCAACTCATCCGCCCCAAGGCCGGCCGCTCCGAGACGGCCTTCAGCGCCATACCATACGCCCTGTGGGACAACCGCGGCCGGTCGCAGATGAGCGTATGGATGCCCGCCACGCCAACACCGCCTCCACCTCCTCCACTCCCTGCAGAATGATAACCTTCACCACCTGGCTCGACTATCTCGGCACCTTCGCCTTCGCCATAAGCGGCATACGCCTCGCATCAGCCAAGCGCTTCGACTGGTTCGGCGCCTACGTCGTAGGCATAGTAACCGCAGTCGGAGGCGGTACCCTTCGCGACATACTGCTCGGCGCTACACCCTTCTGGATGCAGCAGCCCTCCTACCTCATCGTATCGGGCCTTGCCCTAATCTTCGTCATCATCCTGCGGAAGTACGTCATCCGACTGAACAACACCTTCTTCATCTTCGACGCAATAGGGCTCGGCCTCTTCGTAGTAGTCGGCATAGTGAAGACGCTCGATTACAGCTTCCCCATCTGGGTTGCAATAGCAATGGGAACGATAACGGGCTCCTTCGGCGGCATAATGCGCGACATACTCATCAACGAAGTCCCGCTCATCTTCCGCAAAGAAATATACGCCATAGCCTGCCTCGCAGGCGGCCTGATATACTGGGCATGCATCTCCCTCCATCTTCCGCCCGTAATATCCCAGGTAATCACAGCCGTATCCATCTCCGCAATACGCATCCTCTCCGTCAAGTACCAGATAAGCCTGCCTGCCCTGCGAGGAGAAAGCTAAGCACAGTCGCTAACCCACAACACCGTAAACGGTCGCCACAACCTCCATTGGCGACCGTTTTCATCTCCCCAAATCCCATCTATACATTATTATATATATACATATAATAATATAGCATCCCACACAATAAGCAGCCCCACACAATACCCCCAGGCACAAACAGCAAAAGCACAGAATCACAGGCCTGCGACAAAGCCGCAACAACAGCAGCATATCCCGTAAAATCAAATCAAACCGCCACCGTTAGCAACTTGTTGAAAAAAGCAAGAAAAACCAAGCCCGTTCACCACAAAAACCGTGGCAGGCATACATAAGATTCGAAACAAATTCATAGCTTTGCGCATCTTGTTTAATCAATAAAATCATCATATCAGAAATGGCACGATTAGTAACCCTCTACACATTGCAATGGGGAGACCTCCCCTTAGAAACCGTCTGCACGAAAGCAAAAGAGTTCGGATACGACGGCCTCGAGCTCGGACTCCCCAATCACGTTGACGTCCGACAGACAGATCCCGGCTATTACGCAAACATCCTCAAGCTGCTCAACAAGCACGGACTCCAGTTACGAACCATCTCGACCCACCTTATCGGGCAAGCCGTATGCGACAACATCGACTTCCGCCACAAGTCCATACTCCCCGACTACATCTGGGGCGACGGCGATCCCGAAGGCGTTCGCAGCCGCGCAGCCGAAGAGCTCATACGCACAGCCCACGCCGCCAAAGCACTCGGCGCCGACACCGTCGTAGGATTCACAGGCAGCTCAATATGGCACTACCTCTATTCATTCCCGCCCGTCAGCAGCGAAATAATAGAAGAAGGATACAAAGACTTTGCAAAGCGATTCATACCCATACTCGACGAATACGCAAAGCTCGGCGTACGGTATGCACTCGAAGTACACCCCACCGAAATAGCCTTCGACACCATTACAGCCCAGCGCGCACTCGAAGCCCTCGGCCACCATCCCGCCTTCGGATTCAACTACGACCCCAGCCACTTCGGCTACCAGGGAGTAGACTACGTCGACTTCATCCACCGCTTTGCAGACCGCATCTTCCACGTACACATGAAAGACGTGTACTGGAGCGCAAGCCCAAAGCCCGCAGGAGTATTCGGAGGCTACGTCACCTTCGGCGACCATCGCCGCTACTGGAACTTCCGCAGCCTCGGACACGGTTGCATCAACTTCGAAGAAATAATCAGAGCGCTCAACGCCATCCGCTATACCGGCCCACTCTCCATCGAATGGGAAGACAGCGCCATGGACCGCGAAGCAGGCGCGCGCGAATCCTGTGAATTTACAAAGCGCATCGACTTTCAGCCGTCAGCCCATGCCTTTGACGCCGTGTTTGAAAAGAAATAGAACACCAAGACCTTTGTAAGTTGTAGTAATTAGTTAAGAAGCGTGGAATCCTTATACCACGCTTCTTTTTTTATGCATAGCACCTCAAACTTTTTTTGAACACTATTTTTTTGCATTTGCGCACGCTGCGCAAGTTTGTCGGGATTTGTCGGGGAACTTGCGCGCGCTGCGCAAGTTTGTCGGGATTTGTCGGGGAACTTGCGCGCGCTGCGCAAGTTTGTCGGGATTTGTCGGGGAACTTGCGCGCGCTGCGCAAGTCTGTCGGGATTTGTCGGGGAACTTGCGCACGCTGCGCAAGTCTGTCGGGATTTGTCGGCAAACTTGCGCACGCTGCGCAAGTCTGTCGGGATTTGCTGTGGAACTTGCGCGCGCTGCGCAAGTCTGTCGGGATTTGTCGGGGAACTTGCGCGCGCCGCGCAAGTCTGTCGGGATTTGTCGGCAAACTTGCGCGCGCCGCGCAAGTCTGTCGGGATTTTCTGTGGAGGGAGTGTTCAAACAACATTTTACGCTCGAACAAAGGTCATTCCCGCCTTCGTTGGAATGACCTGTTTGGGCAGGCTGAATTACCTTTTGACACATTCGGCCCTCCTAACCCGATTGGGGTTCTTTTGAAAACTTATTTTGATTTTTTGACGAGGCGGCAATCATAAATATTGGATACTCGCGTATTCTCGCCGGCTTTGAATGTCAAGCGAATTTTATCCTTTCCTTTCGTTAATTCTTCCGGAATATCCAGGGTGTATTCAATAAAGCCGTCTTTGTTCTCAATCAGAGGGACTGTTGTTGTCCAGTTCCCGACGATCAGATCAAATGTATATTTCTTTGAGTCGCCGCCATAATAGGTCAGTATCAGTTGTGCAGGCTCGTCGTAGCCGCATGCCATATCAAATTCAAACCATCCGTTTTCGTAGGCCATCCGATATTTTCTGAGATAGCCTTCCCCTATGCGTGTGTTTTCGCCATCCAGATTGTGATTACGTTCCGGTTGCATTTCTCCGAGCTCTATGAAGTCAAGCGTACGCAGGTTAAGTTTTGCAAGTCGCTCCATTTCTGCCTTACGTTTATCTTCGGCAATTTTCCATTCTCCCGGAGAGTATACATCCCAGTAAACGCTTTGATATTGGTCGTATACTTTATAAAACGGTATCATGAATGTGTTAGCGGGGGCTTCCTGAAATACGGTTTGGAACTTAAGCGGCTTTTCCGATACAAGTTTGATATAGTTCGTCATACTTTTTTCTTCTGAAACAAATACGGGAATATCCCCTTGCTTTCGTTCTCCGACTCCGAATACGCCGGCCAGCAAACTGGGGCCGTAGAAGACTGCGCGCCGGTCAGGATTATCCGGCATTGAAACCGTATACAGGGACATCGGAAAATCGATCTCAATATAATCTCCCTTTTTCCATCTACGGTTTATGGAAATAAAAGAACCCGGGGTTGTGGTTATTTTTTGCTTTGTCCCGTTCACTTTAACCGTCGCGCCCGAAGTTGCCCATGCCGGATAGCGAAAATTTATTTTCATCGTTTGCAAAGGGCTTTTTTCCAATCGTATGTTGATTTTGCCTCCTTCCGGATAATCGGTTTCCATCTTTATGGTCATATCCTTTTCATGCCAGCTAAGAACAGACGGGATATATAAATTAATATTCAGTTCGTCATTTTCGGGAGAATGACTGTATATAGCGCCGCCATATTTCGAATGATTTTCAAAGCCGGTCCCCATGCAGCATGTGAAATTATTCGTTTTGTTGCCGAACGCTTTTTTCGTTCCCATCCCTAACGACAGGAAGTAGCAAACTCCTCCCTCAACGGGGTGTTGCGAGGCCAGAATATGATTGAACAGAGCACGTTCGTAATAGTCAAGATATGAAGGATCTCCGCTCCATTCATAGAGATATTGCGTCAGTTTAAGCATATTATATGTGTTGCAGGTTTCGCATGTATTGGTTCCCAAACGATCGCTGAGCTTATCCGGCGTCGAGAGGTATTCGCCCATACTGTTCCCTCCGTTGGCATAAGAATGATGGTGAACGAGAGTGTTCCATGAGAATTCGGCGATTTTGTAATCCCTTGCGTTTCCGGTGAGTTCATATTGACGGGCGCTGCCGATCAGTTTTGGTATTTGTGTATTAGAATGAAGTCCTTGCAATGCATCAACGCCTTCCGCCAGCTTATCCTGTAATTTTTTATGATAAAAAGAATAGGATGCTTTCAGGTATTTTTTTTCACCCGTAAGTGCATAAACCTGAGCAAATGCTTCGTTCATTCCGCCATATTCGCAATCAAGCATTAATTGCATCTGTTCATCCGTCAGGCCGGAGATCACGTCAGCCAAATAATCCGACAGATCGGTAAGCACGGTTTTTGCTTTCAGGTTTCCGGTCAGAAGATAGGCATCGTTCAAGCCCATCATTGTTTTATGCTCATTATACCAGGGTACCCAGATGCCATTCAGATCAAAGCCTTTAGAACGTATGATTCCCTTTTTTACTTCTTTAAAAACCTTATCTCCTCCTGGCATACCTCCAATGAAACCGTTTACAAAATTGATTCGGCAGGAATCCAGTTCGTCTACTATATAATCCACTCTTTCTTTGAAGCGTTCATCGCCGGTTGCGGCATAATGTTGTGACGCGGCCGAAAGATAATGTCCGATCGTGTGGCCTGCTATTCCCATGGCTTCCCAGCCTCTGTAAGGTTCCGCTTTAGGCACTAAGCCTGCATTTTTACGAAAGTTGGATAACAAACTGTCCGGATTGAGTTCCAGCATCCATTCTGCATTCAAATCCATGGCGTGTTTGAAAGGGCTGTCGAGCAGGCGTACATTTTTTACTCCAAAATACTTAGTTTTAGCAGGAATTACATTCTGTACTTTATGGAAAATAAGATCGTTACATTTTTCACAGGCTGAGCTTACAGCGATGGCACCTATTAATAATAACGAGGTCAGCGCGATTTTTTTTCTTTGTTTCATGTTTTTGGGATACTTGTTGTTTTTTTCGAACAAAAATAGGTCAATACCCGGTTTCGGAATAGAACAAACATCTATTTGTATAAAAATATAGTCTACAAAGCCCCCTCTATTTAGGATGATCATCAGGGCAAACCTTTAAAGAAACGAACCGGCTTTGCATGCAAAAAAATCTTTGTTGGGTATATACAAGCTCAGGCTAAGCTTTTGTATCTCTGCTACTGTACACCGGCAAGACGTTCTAACTTGCTTATAATATCCGGCTGCGCGCAGTAAAACAAGAGATTAAGCTATTCCCACAGCCTTTGCGGGTGCACCCTACATGATTTTGGGGGCACCCGCAACGATTTTGGACATGTCAAGAAGGATTTTGGGGACACCCGCAACGGCTTTGGGGGTTCCCAAAATGATTATGGGAGCACCCGCGAGCCATCGGGAACCCCCGCAATGATTTTGGGAGCACCCGCGACGATTGCGGGAACCCCCGCAATGATTTTGGGAACCCCCACGAGCCATCGGGAACCCCCGCAATGATTTTGGGAACCCCCGCGATCATTCCCGGAACCCCCGCGATCATTCCCGGAACCATCGATCCGGTTCCCTGTGTAGCATGAAATGGCCGGAAGCTCCTCCGAGATTGCTGATTTTTATAGTGAATCATGCTTTGCTGTCGTGTCAAACTCTTATTATCGTTCTTGCAGGGCAATACGAGCCTGCGAAGAGCGATATGGTTTAAGCACGTTTGCCCCGGAATTATCATAGATTCTTTTTAGCGTTTGCAAAGTCTTTAGGCAACATTCCAAATCGTTTTTGAAAACATTTTGAAAAGTAGGAGGGATTGTTAAAGCCCACTTTATAGCATATTTCATTTATCCGCAATTCCTTTCCTGCCAGCAGTTCTGCTGCCTTCTTGAGCCGAATCAGCTGTATTAATTCATTGGGCGTCATTCCGGTAAGAGATTTCATTTTGGTAAACAAGCCCGAACGGCTTATACACAATTGCCCGGCCAGTATGTCGACGGAAAAATCCGGATTTGCAATGTTGTTCTCTATCAAATGATTCATTTTATCAAGAAACTGTTTGTCCGATTTATTTCCGGCAACGCTGTTCAGCGGAATGAAAGGCATTTCCGAGAATTTTTTCCTCAATTCCATTCTTGATTTCAACAAGTTCTCTATCTGTGCCTGTAACAGTTTCAAGGAAAAGGGTTTTTCTATGTATGCATCGGCTCCGGTATGCATACTTTCCAATTTAGTTGCCGTATCTGTTTTTGCCGTAAGCAGAATGACCGGTATATGACTTAACTCAATATTGTTTTTCATTTCCCTGGTAAATTCTATTCCGTTCATTTCCGGCATCATAATATCACTGACGATAATATCAATCCGGTATTTTTTCAACATCTCCAGAGCATCTTTACCGTTTTTTGCTTCAAGAACCTTATAGTAAAAACGCAAACTGTCGGATAGAAACATAAGCATATCGGAACTATCTTCCACGATCAGCAATGACGCTTTGTGTTCTTCGACGATATTTGTCCTGGTATCTCTTGAATCCTGTTCGTGCGGAATGATATCATGACTTAATGACAGACCGTTTGGCGGATTTTCAGTTGCTACATTCTGATGTTTAGGTAACGTTACTATAAACGCAGTTTGTTTGCCGGGAACACTTTCAACCTCTACCATGCCATGATGGGCGTCAACAAGCAGCTTTACCAGCGACAAACCGAGCCCGGTTCCAGGTTTCCGTCCTTGTGCAATCTGGTAAAAAGGCAAAAATATGTTTTTTTGTTCCTGTAATTGTATTCCGGGTCCGTCGTCCGTGACTTTAATCGTAACGTATTCCCCCTCACATACACAAGATACTATAATTCTGCTTTGAGCATGCTTTATTGCATTGGTTAATAAATTACTGACAATCTTGGTAAGGGCTTCGGCGTCTACAATTGCACCAACATCCGGCTTCTCTATCTCTAATAAAAGCGTGATGTTATTTTGTTCGGCCAAGGGTTTAAAGCGTATATATAAACTGTGGAGCAAGTCATATAGATTCTGATAAGAAAAGTTGATGCTGAAAGCTTTATCTTCTGCTTTACGGAAATCCAGCAACTGGTTAACCAACGACAAAAGGCGTTGGCTGTTACGGTTTATAATCGGCAAACTATCCTGAACCGCATCCGGCAAGGAACGTATATTATCCATTATAATTTCGAGCGGTCCTATGATTAAAGATACCGGCGTACGTATCTCATGCGCAACAAAGGTGAAAAAGTTGATTTTTGCTTCATGGAGCTCCCGGTCTTTTTCCGCCTGCAATTGCTGCATGCGGATTTTGTGTTCTTTTTCCGATTTTCGTTGGATCTGATAGATAAACAAGGCCAATGCTGCTATAATAAACAGGACATAGAATACATACGCCATGGTTGTCCTCCAAAACGGAGGATAAATGATCACGGCCAGGCTCACGCCTTGTTCATTCCATATTTCATTATTATTACTGCCTTTTACATGAAAAAAATATTTACCCGCCGGAAGATTCATGTAAGTGGCTCTTCGTTGACTTCCCACCTCATTCCAATTTTTATCAAAGCCCTCCAACCAATATTTGTATTGATTTTTAGCCGGCGTTTTATAGCTGAGCGCCACATATTCTATACTGAAAACATTTTCCTTATGCGACAATTCGATTGTTTTTGTGCAAATAGCCGATTTTTGCTGCACACCCCGGTTTTCAAATTTCAGGCTCTTATTAAATATCTGGAAATTGGTGATATAGACAGGTGGAATATATTCATTCTCAGCAATGTTTTCCGGTTTTATGATATTGAATCCCTTGGTTGTACCCAGATACAATTCGCCGGAAGAGCTTAACAATCCGGAATTTATGCTGAACTGGTCGCTCTGCAATCCGTCACTTTTGTAAAAACACTTGAAGGAGCCATCTGAAAGTACATAGTTGATAAGTCCGCGACTCGTTGCTATCCATAATTCTTCACGGATATTCCTGATATAACAAATATTACTGTACTCGGCGTTTAAAGGTATTGTAGAGAACGTATTGCTTTTTTTATCGTGCACGGCCAGTCCGTTGTCGGTTCCTATCCAAAGTTTGTTTTCTGCATCTATATGAAGTGTATTTACTTGATTGTGAGGAATCGAAGTTGTGTCATCCGGGTTGTGGAGATATTGATGCCAAGTCTGTCCGTTTTTATCATAGCAGAAAATCCCCATTCCCCAGGTAGCGAACCACAGACAGCCGTCCGTATCGCCAACTATATCCGCAACTGTGGCTCTTATTGCTTTTATTCTCAGGAAATTGTCGTTCTCGCGGTTATACATGCAGATTCCTTCCATCGTACCCAGCCATATTTCACCGTCACTATCCTTATAGATGGAGTAAATGCTGCTACTGTATAAAGAATATGGGTCATTAGCAGTCGAATGATAGTGTTGAAACCGTTTTGTTTTCAGGTTAAGCACATTCAGTCCGCCGGAATAAGTGCCAATCCACAGTTTATCACCCTCAAGGCATAACGCATGAATATTATGATATGAAAGACTATTCCGGTTCCGGTCAGGCATATAATTGACGAACGTTTTTTTCTCCGGATCAAAATGACTGAGTCCGCCGTCATCGGAGCCGATCCAGATATGGCCGAAAGTATCTTCAGTAAAGCAACTGACAATATTGCCACTGACCGAATTTTTGTATTTGGAATGAGAATAACCCGTAATATTTCCTTTCAAAGGAGGCGCATAGTTGACTCCTCCATAGTATGTTCCGACCCATAGCCCGCCTTCGCCATCCTTAAAAATCGGATATACAAATTTGTCGGACAAGGTGCTGCTTTTTAATTCGGACGAAGTCATTAATTCATTTTCATGCGTGCGTGTATTGAATATTGCCAGACCGTCGTCTGATCCTACTAGTAGTATACCTGCCTGATATTCCATAATTTCATGTATGTGAGAAATGGCATTCGTTGTTCCGGGCCTTAGGAATGATTCTATTTTACCGGTATTCTTGTCCAATTTACATAAACCATGGTTCCATGTTCCCAGCCAAAAATTATGATCCGAATCTTCGGTCATGGCATAAACGCCGAAATCAGTCAGATCTTGATCGTTTATTCGGACATGCAGGGGAACAAATTGATTCGATGTGCGCTCGAACCTGTTTAGCACGCCGCTCTTCCTCTTAGGCGCAGCCCATACATTGTTCCGGTGGTCAATATACAATGCAAGAATCATATCCGAAGCCAGGGAATTCGGATTATCCGGGTCGTGTACATAATTATGCAGCACATCCTTTTCGCGATGATAAAAGAAAACACCCTGAGATAGGGAGGAAAACCATAGATTATGGTCGTTGTCTTCCTGTATTGAATTGATATGGCTTTTTATTGTGACGCCGTTCCCGGTAAGTTTTGAGAAAAAAGAAAACTGTTCCAGTTCAGGGTTATACAGGTATATACCATCATCCGTACCTATCCAAAGAATCTGATGGGAATCTTCATATATAGCGTAGATATAACGATTTCCTAATGAAGTGGAATCGCCTTGCACAGGCTTGAAATTTTTAAAAACATAACCGTCGAAACGACTTAGTCCGTTATCCGTACCGAACCACATAAACCCCCGGCTATCCTGAGTAAGGCTCCGTACAGTGTTCGAAGGCAGTCCATCCTGAACTTCATAATGCCTGAAGCTGAAGAATTCCGCATAGACGGCATTCTCACAACAAACCATCTGTATAACAAATAAAATAAAAGTGCGGGTTAACGTATTCATGTGTATTACATTTAAGTGCACAAAGGTGATTGTTTTTTTTTAATACAATGGAACTATCATCCAAAAAAACAAAAACATCATCTATGAGGCAATCATAAAAGGCTGATCATAACGCATTTGAGTATAATACGAGATTGTGCGCAGTACAAATAATTGTATCATTGTATTTGGATGATTTTTTCATATATAAATTGCGAACAGGCTTACTTTTACAAACAAATTTTAAAATGGGTCAAGAAAATGAAAGTAATTTTTGAACAAATGATTTCCGGCAACAGTATGCGAAAAATTGTCATCTCGTTTTTTCTTGCTATAAGCGTAAATGTATTATTGCTCCACGCCGTTCCGGAGAATCGGCAAACGGGTATTTCTGAAAGCACGCAACAGACAGTTATAATTACAGGTACAGTGACGGACACGCAAGGTGATCCTGTGGTTGGAGCGAATGTTGTAGAAAAAGGTACGTCTAACGGTATTATCACAGATATAGATGGCAAATTCCATTTAACCGTGAACAATGCGCAGTCCGTATTGATTGTATCATATGTCGGCTATCTCTCTCAGGAAATAACAATCGGCTCAAAAACGGAGTTTTACGTTACGCTGATTGAAGATTCCAAGCTGATAGACGAAATAGTTGTAATCGGTTATGGTACGCAGCGGAAAGCAGACGTCACAAGCGCCGTCACAAGCGTAAAAGCGGAAGAGTTTAACAAAGGTGCGATCCTTGACGCCGGGCAGTTGGTGCAGGGAAAAGTGGCCGGTTTACAAATCTCGTTACCGACCGGCGATCCTGTCGCTTCAACCTCCGTTATATTGCGTGGCAGTACAACTCTGCAGGGCAACCGGAGCCCATTGATTCTTGTGGATGGGGTTCCGGGTTCTTTTTCTACGGTGGCGCCGGAAGATATAGAATCAATAGACGTTCTGAAGGATGGTTCTGCAACTGCGATCTATGGCACCCGTGGAACAAACGGCGTGATTATTATCACAACTAAAAGCAGGAAGGGCGATATGCCCTCCAGCATTGATTACAGCGGATATATATCAATCTCCAACCAACTCAGGAAAGCCGATTTTATGGAAGCAGCCGATTTGCGAAAACGACTGGCGGAAGGATGGTCGTTCTCCGGAGCTAATAATCAAGATTACGGGGCCGGCATTAATTGGCTGGATGAAATCAGCCGAACAGGCGTAACGCATGTACACAACCTGACATTCCGCGGAGGCGGAAGACAAACAAGCTTATTGGCGAATCTTACTTATGAAGAACGTCAGGGAACAATAAAGAAATCGGATGTGGACAATATGCGCGGGCGCGTGGAAGTTAACCACCGTATGTTTGACGATAAGTTGATTTCCACGGTAGCAATCATTGCGAATGAAAGAAAGGCCTATACAGCCTATAATTCGAATTTATTCGAGGATGTGTATCGCCAGGCCTGTATACAGAATCCGACTCAACCGATATACGATGAAAACGGGGATTATGTGGAACGAGATGTTTATTTTTATACGAACCCTGTTTCCTTGTTGAACGAACGCGAAGCCGAATATCGTAATCGAAACCTTCGCTTTACCGGATCAATGGAATTCCGGCCGGTTAACGATATTTCATTGAAGGGTATGTACACACGCAAGGGACAAAGCAATATTAACGGTTATTACCTGACTCATAATCATTATACAACAACGGAAGGTGGATATAATGGTTCTGCTTATAGGTATGCCAGTGATTTCAGGAGCGATCTGGCGGAATTAACGGCGTCCTGGAATAAAAACATAGGAAAACATACATTCGGAGCCGTTGCAGGCTATAGTTATCAGGAAGATGTTTTTGAAGAATTTTATATGACAAACCGCAACTTCCCTACGGATTCGTACAGTTATAATAACATCGGTTCCGGCCTGGGTATCAATAATGGCGATGGGAGTATCTATTCGCATAAAAAGAAAGAAAAATTAATTGCCTTGTTAGCCCGCGTAACTTATAATTACAAGGATCGTTATCTGTTGATGGCTTCTATTCGGCATGAAGGCTCAACCAAGTTCGGGGAGGAGCACAAGTGGGGTAGTTTTCCCGGCATTTCGTTAGGATGGCGCATAAGTGAAGAAGATATTATGAAAAGTATCGAATGGCTGGATAACCTGAAGATTCGCGCCGGTTTCGGTATTACAGGTACGAACATATACGATCCTTATCAATCATTGGCGTCGTTAAGTTATTCCGGCTATTTCCTGTATAACGGTTCATGGATCAATACACTGGTACCGTCAAGAAACCCGAATCCGGATCTGAAGTGGGAAAAGAAACATGAATATAATGCCGGCCTGGACTTTGATTTCTTTAACGGACGACTGGGAGGTACGATTGATGTTTATCTGCGCGATACAAAAGATGCGCTTTGGGATTATGCCGTAGCGTCGCCGCCTTATCAGTACACTTCCATTATGGCAAATGCGGGAGAAATACGAAATTCCGGATTTGAACTGGCCTTGAACGTTATTCCTGTAAGAAATAAAGCTCTGGAATGGAATACCGGTATTACGTTTTCTACCAATAAAAATGAACTGAGGGCACTTGGTAATGATAAGTTTACATCACCGGTAGACTATTTTTATGCCGGACATACGGGAGAACCGATACAACAGAGTACCCATCGAAATAAAATCGGAAGACCTATCGGCGATTTTTGGGGATTGAAATCTGTTGGACTTACGGAAAACGGCAAATGGGTGGTAGAACGTTTCCATCGTGATGGCGAAGGTAATATTACCGGAACTTATTATGATTTGGCTGAAAATGCAGATGATGATGATAAACAAATATTAGGTAACGGTGTCCCCACCATGTTCCTGAACTGGAATAATCAGGTACGATTTAGGAACTTTGATTTATCAATCAGCATGCGTGGTGCATTCGACTATGAAATATTGAATTTTCAAAAAATGTATTACGGGAATCCGACTATTCAATACAATGTATTAAATAGCGCGTTTGAGCTTCATCCTGTCGTTGATTTATCTAACGGTCAACCTGTGGGACAGAAAACAACTATCAATGACTCTCAACGCTATGTAAGCGAATACATTGAAAAAGGCGATTACTGGAAAATAGATAACGTAACAATCGGATATACCTTTAACCTGATTAAATCAAAGAGAATCAGAGCGCTAAGAGTATATGCGTCCTGTCTGAACTTGGCGACTTTTACTGGATATAGCGGCATTGATCCGGAGGTGAGAATGATTGATAATGACCCCGGTATAGACAGTCGTGACAAATTTCCGACCGTACGCTCATACACTTTTGGTATCAATGCGACTTTTTAACACTATAACACAATTTCTCATGAAAAATATATATAAATGGGCATTCTATTTTTCAATGCCGTGTCTGTTATTAACAAGCTGTTTCAACCTGGAAGAAGAAGCCTATTCCGAAGTTGTTGAAAAAGATTTTATTGCGACGGAGCAGGATGTAGCATCACTTCTTGCCGGCACTTATTCCCCTTTAATCTACATCATGAACTGGCAGGGATATTTTGACCTGCAGGAAGAACCCGGAGATTGTATTATTACGCCTACCCGTCCGAACGGTTGGGATGACGCGGGAACTTACCGCCGCATGCATCAACATGAATGGACCATTGACCAGTGGCAACCCCGAAACACGTATGAAAAATGTTATAGCGGCATAAACAGTGCAAACCGCATATTGGATCAGGTCAAAGAAGAACGCCTGCCAACCGGCGACCTGAAAGAATCTACCATTGCGGAATTACGAGCCATACGTGCATTCTGGTATTCCATCCTGATTGACACGCATGGTAATGTGCCTTTAGTAACGGCATTTACAGACGAAATTCCGGCGCAGGCGACCCGTAAACAAATTTTTGATTTTATTGTTTCGGAAATGACGGAGGTTATACCGTTGTTGAGCGAGGAGGCGAACGCTATGACTTATGGCCGTATGAACAGATGGGCTGCCTGTATGGTATTAGCGCGTTTATATCTGAATGCAGAAATATATACCGGAATGGCGCAATGGTCTAAAGCGCTCGAATATGCCGATAAAATTATCGCATCCGGACTATTCGGATTATCTTCCGACTATTCCGACAATTTTGCAATAGCCTTGGACCATACCAATAAAGAGGTTATTTTTTCTGTTCCTTATGATCGCGTGTATGCCGGTTTTGGTCAATTTGCCAAATGGTATCCCCCGGTCTCCCGTCTGGTTTTCGGTTCTTCATACCAATGCTGGGGAGGTTCCGGAGCTAATCCACAGTTTATCAATTCTTACCAGGAAGGTGACAAACGCCTGGCAAAAACATGGCTGATGGGGCCTCAATACAATATCAATACAGGCGCTCTGGTCTGGACTTGTACAAACTACATTCCGTCATTAACCTGTTATAAAGATGGAGTGAACATGACCAGTATTGATTATGGCTATCGCGTATGGAAATATGAATATAATTATGAAACTTCCTGGAATTGGGAAAATGATTTCCCTTATTTCCGTTATGCAGAGACACTGCTGATCAAAGCTGAGTGTCTGTTGCGTTTAGGGCAGGATGAAAGTGAAGCGGCCAGTCTTGTTTCTCAGGTTCGTGCACGAGTATTCGATGATCCGTCAAAAGCGATGGTGAGCGTAGAACAGTTGAAAGCCGATACCAAAATACAATATGGTACGTTGGATTGGGACAACAACATTGATGTTTTGGGAGACCAGTCTCCGGTTGTACTGGGAGGTCTGTATGATGAATATGGTTGGGAATTCGCTTGTGAAGCGCAACGTCGCACACACATGATTCGATTTGGCACCTACCATGTTAAAAACTGGTTCAATCATACGGCCATAAAGGACGGCCATACCCGTTTGTTCCCTATCCCGTTAAGCGAACTTACGAAAAACACAAATCTGAAACAGAATTCGGGATATTGACGAAACCATACGGTTTCAGGTGACGGACATGCAAACATTTGCAGGCACTGATTTTAGCATCGGGGTAGATATGTGTGGGATGGAGCTACGCTACAAACTGTATCTTTTGGATGTCCGCTCAATGAACATTTGTCTGGCCCTATTCCGGTAAATGTGCCTGTTTTACAATCAACATAAAAACCATAAAATGACAGCAGGTGCTGTAACAGATAACAACAATATAGTATGAAAAGAGCTATGATTTCTGCCTTGCTTGTAATTCTTATTTGCTGCGTTCAGGCTCAGAAAAGAATAGAAAACGGAGGTTATCCTATTACGCCGGTACCGTTTACTTCGGTCAAAGTGACCGATACATTTTGGGGACAGCGGCTGAAAGCAAGCCGTGAAGTGACTATCCCGCTGGCATTTGGCAAGTGCGAAGAAACCGGACGATATGATAATTTTGTCAAAGCAGCAAATCCCAGTCCGAAGTATAAGGTAGGCGGCTATTCTTTCGACGATACCGACGTTTACAAAACAATCGAAGGAGCCAGCTACTCCATACAGACGTATCCGGATAAAAAACTGGAAAAATACATGGACAGTGTTTTGACGATTGTCGCTGCCGCTCAGGAACCGGACGGATATTTGTATACTGCCCGCACTATGAATCCGGAGCATCCACACGAATGGGCCGGAAGCAAACGATGGGAAAAAGTGGAAGAGTTGAGTCATGAATTCTATAATCTGGGCCATATGATAGAAGGCGCTATTGCACATTATCAGGCTACCGGAAAACGTAACTTCCTGGATATTGCCATTAAGTACGCTGATTGTGTAGAACGTGAAATAGGCAATGGGCCAGGCAAACAGATAAAGGTTCCGGGTCATCAGATTGCAGAAATGGCATTGGCCAAACTTTATCTTGTTACCGGAGAAAAAAAGTATCTCCAGCTGGCCAGGTTTTTCATTGACCGGCGCGGGTATACAAAACGCATTGACGCATACAGCCAGGCTCATAAGCCTGTCCTTGAACAGGATGAAGCCGTCGGGCATGCTGTTCGAGCAGCCTATATGTATTCCGGAATAGCAGATGTGGCCGCCCTTACGGGAGATACGGATTACATTTGCGCCATAGATAGAATATGGGAGAATGTGGTCGCGAAGAAATTGTACGTCACAGGAGGTATAGGCGCTACAAACCGTGGCGAAGCTTTCGGTGAAAATTACGAATTGCCGAACATGTCCGCTTATTGTGAAACCTGCGCTGCGATCGGTAACGTGTATTGGAATTACCGTCTGTTTCTTTTGCATGGCGACTCCAAATATTACGACGTACTGGAAAGAACGCTGTACAACGGTTTGATCTCCGGTATTTCGCTTGAGGGAGATGGCTTCTTCTATCCAAACCCGTTGGAATCCAACGGCCAACATAAACGCCAACCCTGGTTCGGATGTGCATGTTGTCCTTCCAACGTATGTCGTTTCATTCCTTCGCTGCCCGGATATATTTATGCCGTGCGTGATCGCGATATTTATGTCAACCTGTTTGTGAGCAACACGTCTGATATGAAAGTACAGGGCAAAAACGTTTTGTTGACACAGAAAACCGGATATCCCTGGAAGGGAGATATACAAATAGATGTCAATCCGAAAGGGAGACAGGCATTCACTTTAAAAATACGTATCCCCGGATGGTTGCAGGGAAGGGTAACGCCAGGCGATTTGTACAGATATACGGATAATAAAGAGTTGAGCTATCAAATAAAGGTAAATGGGCAGCAAGTCGAAAGTCTATTGGATAACGGCTACTTCGCAATCAGCCGGACATGGGAAAAAGGCGATGTGGTTCATATACGTTTTGACATGGAACCCCGTACGGTGAGAGCGAATCATAAAGTAGAAGCTGACAGAGGGAAAATATCCGTAGAATGTGGTCCGATTGTATACTGTGCGGAATGGCCGGATAATGATTTCAGCGTGTTAAGCGTATTGATGAACCGCAAACCGGAATTTACCGTAGAGCGAAAAGACGATTTGTTACACGGAATCAATCAGATACAGACGAGAGCGCAAACCTTATTCTATGACGGAGCAGGTTGCCTGCATACAAAAGAGGTTTTGCTGACATTGACACCGTATTATGCCTGGGCGCATCGTGGAAGCGGCGAAATGGCAGTATGGTTGCCTCAGGATATAAATGCGGCACGTCCGGTACTGCCGCCGGCGGTTACGACTGAATCCCTTAAGAGCAAAGTTATTTTACCGGAGAAGGATGCCGCCGGACTATTTGAATGGAGTACCGAATAAATCATCATTTCTGTATTTTACGAACAATGCTATTGGCAAATTTCCGGGAGAGCTACGTTCTTCCCCCCATATTTCCCGGCTTCCGTAGGGATTGATGCCGGATTCGACCGCAAAATCCGCGATATTCTCCCCCATCCGGGCAGCTCCCGGTGGCTTTGCGGGATTTTTGTTTGTGCAATAATCCTTTCGTATAGCTTCAACATAAGCAACATGCAGCATGGCATTATTCTCAAAGATTTTATGCTGCGAGAGAAACACTAATGGAGCAAAAAGATAGTCACAGGCATGCAGCTATGACTTTTTGTTAGTGATTTCAAAAAAAATAATCTAAAATTTGGTATTTAAAAATATTCTTTATCTTTGCCCGCGTTGAAATATCTAATAACATGAAATTCAAAACGGACGCATATTATACATATAACATAGTACATCGCAGCCGGTCATTCGGTCGCAGTGCTTTACAATCCCCCTTCCTCCCCAACAAATCCACCGGAGATTATGTAGGCCGTCAAGCTTTTCTGTTTCAACATTATATTTCAGCCCTCTCGGACAAGTTCCGGAGGGCTTTTTTTTACGCCTTCGCAGGCTTGTTCGGTTCCGGCGG